>NZ_JBSGWY010000003.1:0-16956 GCF_053609145.1 Streptomyces sp. NPDC054961
CGCCGGGACCCCGCCTTGCCGTGGTCCACGCCGTGCAGCGGCCGCGCGGCCCAGGGGTCGTACCGCGGGTCCGCTCCGGTGTCCGCCACCGCGTCGAAGACCGGTACCACCGGACCCGTCCGCGCGGCGGGGGCCTCGCCCCTCGCGTTGGGCTCGATCGCGTCCAACGGCAGGGAGCCGCCCAGCGCGATCGCGGCGAGCGACACCGCCCCGGCGGCCACGAAGGCCAGCCGGCGCCGCGAGCGGCCCACCTCGTGTATCGGGAAGCCCCGCTGCGGTGCGACGGCCGCCACCGCGGAGGGTGCGTAGCCGAACGACGAGAAGGGATCGGCCGCCGACGGCGGACCGAAGGGGCCGGACGGACCGGACGGGCCGGACATGCCGTCAGGACTGCCGCCCGGCAGCCCCTGAAGGCGCGCCAGCAGCCCCGCGGACAGCGGGGGCGGGGCACTCTCCACGAACAGGGTCTTCAGGCGCCGCTGCGCATCGGCCTCGGCCTTGCACTTGGGACACGTCGCCAGGTGTGCCAGCACCCTCTCGCGCGCGTCGTGGCTCAACTCCCCGTCCACGAGGGCGGCGAGCCGGTCGCCCAGGTGCTGTTCGGCGGAGGAGGCCTGTTCGGCGGAGGAGGCCCGTTCAGCGGGCGAGGGTGACGGACTGATCTCGCTCACTCGGCTCCGCCCTCCCCGCCGCCGGGCGCGCCCACCGCGACCCCGGCCAGCGCACGCTGCTCGGCACGGGCCTCGGGAGACCGGTGCTTGAGCGCCTTGCGCAGGTGCGAACGGCCCCGGTGGATCCGGCTGCGCACGGTGCCGAGCTTCACACCGAGCGTGGCGGCGATCTCCTCGTAGGACAGGCCCTCGATGTCGCACAGCACCACGGCCGCGCGGAACTCGGGGGCAAGGGTGTCCAGCGCCTGCTGCACGTCCGCGTCGAAGTGGGTGTCGTGCAGCACCTGCTGGGGGGACGGCTCACGGCTCGGCAGCCGCTCGGCGGCGTCGTCGGCGAGCGCGTCGAAGCGGATCCGCTGCTTGCGGCGGACCATGTCCAGGAACAGGTTCGTGGTGATCCGGTGCAGCCAGCCCTCGAAGGTGCCGGGGGTGTACGTGGACAGCGAGCGGAAGACGCGGACGAACACTTCCTGCGTCAGGTCCTCGGCGTCGTGCTGGTTGCCCGTCAGCCGGTAGGCGAGACGGTAGACCCGCGCACTGTGCGTGCTGACGATCTCCTCCCACGAGGGAGGGGTCCACGCCTGGGAGCCCGCATCGGCGGCAAAGGTCGCGGTGGTTGCGGTGTCTACGGTGCGGAAACGGTCAGCGATGTTGGTCACGGATTTCGGCTCACCGGCCGACCAGAAGAGGCGTCGGAGGACACCCCCACGATCCACAGGCGCAGCCGCACCTCCCCTGTCGGCTCTGGTGGTGTCCAGCGGATTCCCTACCATAGCCACCCCTCCCGTCAGCTCCGGATAAGTATTTTTGCAGTAACTTTGCACGGGGCTTTGGTCCCGGCCCGCCCTTACGTCTCTACTGCTCTCAACGCCCGGTCCCATCTGCGGGTTCCCGACTCCAGCGGATACAGTCACCGTTGCGCCAACTATGGGGACAGGAGAGGGTCATTAGCGGCAACCGGCAGACGAGCTGGGCGTTCGCCGACGCGTTTGTCGCCGAAGACGACGCTCTGCGATGGGCCCGCGACCGGTCCAGGGAAGCGGGACTGCGCTCCGTCTCCCCCGGCACCGGGGCAGCGCTGCGCCTGCTGGCCGCCACCGCGGACGCCAAGGCGGTCGCCGAGATCGGCACGGGAACGGGCGTGTCCGGCATCCACCTCCTGCACGGAATGCGCGCGGACGGGGTACTGACCACCGTGGATCCCGAACCCGACCGGCAGGCCTTCGCCCGCCAGGCCTTCCGCGCCGCCGGCTTCGCGGGCAACCGCGCCCGCTTCATCCCGGGCCGCGCGCTCGACGTCCTGCCGCGCCTCGCCGACGGCGGGTACGACCTCGTCTTCTGCGACGGGGACCCGACCGAGTCCCTCGACTACCTCGCTGAATCGTTGCGCCTGCTGCGCCCCGGCGGCCTGGTCTGCTTCGAGGGGGTCTTCTCCGACGGCCGCACGGTCGACTCCGCGGCCCAGCCGCCGGAGGTCCTGCGGGTCCGTGAGCTGCTCCGCGGCGTCCGCGAGAGCCCGGCCCTGGAAGCCGCCCTGCTCCCGGTCGGCGACGGCCTCCTGTGCGCGGTCCGCCGCTGAACCCGTCCCCCCCCTGGTGCGGCCCGGCCGGGATGCGCCGTTTCCCCCGTACGGCCCGAAAAGGAAACAACACTGCCCCGGACGCGGTGAGCGACCGGGGCAGTGCAGAGATTTCAGATGGCGTCGGTGCCCCTATGGGCTAGCCGACGACCTTCTTCAGGGCGTCACCCAGGGCGTCCGCCTCGTCCGGAGTCAGCTCGACGACGAGCCGACCGCCGCCCTCGAGCGGTACGCGCATGACGATGCCCCGCCCCTCCTTGGTGACCTCGAGCGGGCCGTCGCCCGTCCGCGGCTTCATGGCCGCCATGCTCGTTCCCCTTCCTGAAACCAGCTCATCGTCAGCCGACGGCCCCGTTCAGGCGCCTAGTACCCGGCATCGAACACATTGCTTCCAGGCCATTATCCCGCATGTCAGGACCCGATGACCAACATCGGGTGGGAACGCTTGCGCAACGCGCTCGACCAAAACCACTCATTTCGGGGATCTGCCTGCGATACTTCGCCGCCGCACACAGAGACTGGCGTCCGGATCGTTTGACGCACATCACATGTGGAACCGAGTCCCGGTCCGCCATGCTGGCCCTTGCACCGGCCGGTACCGGCCGGTAGCCAGCCCGCGAAGAAGGGGGACCCCCGGCATGGCCGACAGCGTGCTCTACGAAGTGACCGACGGACTCGCGACCATCACGATCAACCGTCCCGAAGCCATGAACGCCATGAACACCGAGACCAAGGTCGCGCTGCGCGACGCGGTGCGGGCGGCCGGCGCGGACACGGCGGTCCGGGCGGTCCTGCTCACCGCGGCCGGCAACCGGGCGTTCTGCGTCGGCCAGGACCTCAAGGAGCACATCGGGTCGCTGACGGCCGACCGCGAGAACGGGTCCTCGCTCACCATGAGCACGGTCGCGGACCACTACAACCCGATCGTCCGGGCGCTCACGGAGATGCCGAAGCCGGTGGTCGCGGGCGTGAACGGCGTGGCGGCGGGCGCGGGCTTCGGCTTCGCCCTGGCGGCGGACTTCCGGGTGGTCGCGGACACGGCCTCCTTCAACACCTCCTTCGCCGGGGTCGCCCTGACGGCCGACTCGGGCGTCTCCTGGACGCTCCCCCGCCTGATCGGGGGCTCGCGCGCCTCGGACCTGCTGCTCTTCCCCCGCTCGGTGAAGGCCCCGGAGGCGCTGGAACTGGGCATCGCGAACCGCGTCGTCCCCTCCGACGAGCTGGCCGCCGAGGCGGCCGCGGTGGCCCGCCGGCTGGCGCAGGGCCCGACGGTCGCGTACGCCGCGCTGAAGGAGTCCCTGGCGTACGGGGCCTCCCGGTCCCTCTCCGAGGCGCTGGAGCACGAGGACACCCTCCAGGCCCGTGCGGGCGCCTCCGAGGACCACGCGATCGCCGTCGACGCGTTCCTCTCGAAGCAGCCTCCGAGGTACCTGGGCCGCTAGGCCGTCCCTCCCGGATCGTGCCGGGCCCGTACCCGCATGCGCGTACGGGCCCGCCGAGGACCGTCGGGTCAGGTCAGGTCCCGGGCCACGCAGCTGTCCAGGTGGTCGTTGACCAGGCCGCAGGCTTGCATCAGGGCGTACGCCGTCGTCGGACCGACGAAGCGGATGCCCTCCTTCTTCAGCGCCTTCGCCAGCGCCGTCGACTCCGGCGTCACCGCCGGGATCTCCGCCGTCGTCTTCGGTGCGGCGCGGCCGGAGCCCGCCGGTCCGGGGGCGTGGGACCAGATCAGCCGGTCCAGGTCCCCCGGTCCCCACCCCACCAGGGTCTTCGCGTTGGCCAGGGTCGCCTCGATCTTCAACCGGTTGCGGATGATCCCCTCGTCGCCGAGCAGCCGCTCCACGTCCGCCGCCCCGAACTCGGCGACCGCCGCGATCTCGAAGCCCGCGAACGCCGTCCGGAACCCCTCGCGCTTGCGCAGGATCGTCAGCCACGACAGCCCCGACTGGAACGCCTCCAGGCACAGCCGCTCGTACAGCGCGTCGTCCCCGTGGACCGGACGGCCCCACTCCGTGTCGTGGTACGCCACGTAGTCCTCCGTGGCCAGCCCCCACGGGCACCGCAGCCCTCCGTCGGGCCCCGCGACCGCCCCGCTCACTGCGCACCATCCTTGGTCAGGTCCACCACGGTCGCACCGGAGGCGCCGGAAGCACCCGAGGCACCCGAGGCACCCGAGGCACCCGAGGCACGCGTACCGGACGGACCGGACGGACCGGCACTCGCGCTGAGCTCCGCGATCCGCGCGTCCCGCTCCGCCAGCTCCGCCGCCAGCCGTTCCAGTACGTCGTCCACCTCGGCCATCCGGTACCCCCGCGCAGCCACCGGAAGCCGCAGTTCGTCGATGTCCGCACGGACCACCGGGCGGTTCTCCGGCAGACCGTCGGACACCCGGTCCGGTTCGGCCTCCGGAAGCACGGCCTCCGATCCTCCGCCGGCAACCGCCAGGGTGACCGCGGCGACGACCACGACCAGCGCGATGAGCAAGAACGCGAACACGATCAACTCCCCTGAGAAGACTCCGACCCTCAGGTTAAGGTCGCAGACGAGGCGCAAGGGCCGCCGAAGGAGGAAAGAGCAGGATGCTGCGACTGGGCAGGCGCGAGTTCGACACCCACGAGTCGGTGATCATGGCCATCGTGAACCGGACCCCTGATTCCTTCTACGACCAGGGCGCGACCTTCCGCGACGAGCCGGCACTGGACCGGGTGGAGCAGGCGGTCGCCGAGGGCGCCGCGATCATCGACATCGGCGGGGTCAAGGCCGGTCCGGGCGAGCACGTGGACGCGGCGGAGGAGGCCCGGCGCACGGTCGGATTCGTCGCCGAGGTGCGCCGTCGCCACCCCGGCGTGGTCATCAGCGTCGACACCTGGCGGCACGAGGTCGGCGAGGCGGTCTGCGAGGCCGGGGCCGACCTGCTGAACGACGCGTGGGGCGGGGTCGACCCGAAGCTCGCGGAGGTGGCCGCGCGCTACGGCGCGGGCATCGTCTGCACCCACGCGGGCGGGGCCGAGCCGCGGACCCGGCCGCACCGGACCTCGTACGAGGACGTCATGGAGGACATCCTGCGCGTCACGGTCGGGCTCGCCGAACGCGCGGCCTCGCTGGGCGTCCGGCGGGACGCGATCATGATCGACCCGGGGCACGACTTCGGGAAGAACACCCGCCACTCCCTGGAGGCCACCCGCCGCCTCACGGAGATGACCGGCACGGGCTGGCCGGTCCTGGTCTCCCTGTCCAACAAGGACTTCGTCGGCGAGACCCTCGACAAGCCGGTCAAGGAGCGCCTCCTCGGCACCCTGGCGACCACGGCCGTCTCCGCCTGGCTGGGCGCCCAGGTCTACCGCGTCCACGAGGTAGCGGAAACCAGGCAGGTCCTCGACATGGTCGCCTCCATCCGGGGCCACCGTCCCCCGGCCGTCGCCCGGCGCGGCCTCGCCTGAGCCGCGGCCCGACGCGGCCCCGCGGACCCCGACGGACCCCGACGGACCGAACCGGACGGAATTGAACCGGTCCGGACCGGACCGGACCCCCGGCCGTCACCCGCCCGCCAGGGGCCCTGGGCGGCCCGGACCGGCCGCGCCTCCTCCTTGCCGGCTCCTTGCGGACTACTCGCCGGCTACTTGCCGACTTCCTTCGTCACCAGCGCGATCGCCTCGTCCACGTCGTCCGTGACGTGGAAGAGGTACAGGTCCCGCTCCGAGGCCTTGCCCTGCGCGATGACCGTGTGCTTCAGCCAGTCGATGAGCCCTCTCCAGTACTCCGTGCCGAACAGCACGATCGGGAAGCGGGTGATCTTCTGCGTCTGGACCAGGGTCAGGGCCTCGAACAGCTCGTCCAGCGTGCCGAGGCCGCCGGGCAGGACCACGAAGCCCTGGCTGTACTTCACGAACATCGTCTTGCGGACGAAGAAGTAACGGAAGTTCAGCCCGAGGTCGACGTGCTGGTTCAGCCCCTGCTCGAAGGGGAGCTCGATGCCCAGGCCCACCGAGATGCCGTTGGCCTCGCGTGCGCCCTTGTTGGCCGCCTCCATCGCGCCCGGACCGCCGCCCGTGATGACCGCGAAGCCGGCGTCGACGAGCGCGCCGCCGATCCGCACGCCGGCCTCGTACTCCGCCGATCCCGCCGGGGTCCGCGCCGAGCCGAACACGCTGATCGCCGGCGGCAGCTCCGCGAGCGTGCCGAAGCCCTCGATGAACTCCGACTGGATGCGCAGGACCCGCCACGGATCGGTGTGCACCCACTCGGAGGGCCCGGCCGAATCCAGCAGCCGCTGGTCCGTCGTACTGCCGGCCTGCACCTGGCTCCGCCTGCGCAGCACCGGTCCGAGCTGCTGCTCCTCGGGCCGGCGACGAGCGCCCCCTTCGGGAATGGCGTGGTTGCCCATGATGTGCTCCCTCCTGCTGATCGTTGGATCAGGGTAGGCGCACAAAGGTGACGAGAAGCGGAATTCAGGTGGTCAGCCAGGCGCGGAGTCGTTCCTCGCAGTGGAGGATCGCCTTCGTCTCCACGCGCTCGTCGACCTTGTGGGCCAACAGGGCGTCGCCCGGGCCGTAGTTGACCGCCGGAACGCCCAGGGCGCTGAAGCGGGAGACGTCCGTCCAGCCGAACTTCGGCATGGCGTGGCCGCCGACGGCCTCCATGAAGGCCGCGGCCGCCGGGTGGGAGAGGCCGGGCAGCGCGCCGGGCGAGGAGTCGTCGACCACGAACTCGTCGATCCCGCAGTCCGCGAACACCTCCCGGACGTGGGCCAGCGCCTCGGCCTCGCCGCGGTCCGGGGCGTAGCGGTAGTTGACGGTCACCGTGCACGCGTCGGGGATGACGTTGTTGGCGACGCCGCCCTCGATGCGGACCGCGTTGAGGCCCTCGTGGTACTCGAGGCCGTCGATCACCGGCTTGCGCGGCTCGTAGGCGGCGAGCCGGGCGAGGATCGGGCCCGCCGTGTGGATCGCGTTGGAGCCCATCCAGCTGCGCGCGGAGTGGGCCCGCTCGCCGGCCGTGCGCAGCAGCACGCGCAGGGTGCCCTGGCAGCCGCCCTCGACCTCGGCGTTCGACGGTTCGAGCAGGACCGCGAAGTCGCCGGTCAGCCAGTCGGGGTGGGCCTCGGCGACCTTGCCGAGGCCGTTGAGGTCGGCGGCGACCTCTTCCTGGTCGTAGAAGACGAAGGTGAGGTCGCGGTTGGGCTCGGGCACGGTCGCGGCGATGCGCAGCTGCACGGCGACGCCCGACTTCATGTCGGTGGTGCCGCAGCCCCACAGGACGTCGTTCTCGTCGAGGCGCGAGGGCACGTTGTCGGCGATCGGCACGGTGTCGAGGTGGCCGGCGAGCACGACGCGTTCGGCTCGGCCGAGGTGGGTGCGCGCGACGACGTTGTTGCCGAAGCGGTCCACGGTCAGGTGCGCCAGGCGCCGCAGCGCGCGTTCCACGAGGTCGGCGAGTACCTCCTCGTCGCCGCTCACGGAGGGGATGTCGACGAGCCGGGCGGTCAGCTCGGCGGCGTCCTGGGTGAGGTCCAGCTCGGATTCGGGCATGGAGCTGACCCTAACCCGCGCCTGCGGCGGCGGCCCGTCCGTCCGGCCGGTGGACGCGCCGGGGGGCTCAAGTACGGTGGGCGGCGTGTCGCAGACCGATCAGCCCCGTCCTCGCCGCCGCCGTCGCCCGCTCCGCTGGGCTGCGGGATTCCTCGTGCTGATCGCGGTCGCGGGCTACTTCGTCATGCAGCGCAGTTCCAACGGCGGGGGCGGCGCGCCCTATTGCACGGCGTCGGTCAACGCCATGGGCGGCGGCAAGGGCGAGAGCGGCCAGTACTACGAGATGTCCACCGAGCAGGCGGCGAACGCGACGACGATAGCCGCCGTCGGCGTCTCCAAGGGGATGCCGGACCGGGCCGTGACGATCGCGCTGGCGACGGCCATGCAGGAGTCGGCGCTGCGCAACCTCGACCACGGCGACCGGGACTCGCTGGGCCTGTTCCAGCAACGGCCCTCGCAGGGCTGGGGCACGCCCGAACAGATCATGGACCCGGTGTACTCGGCCGGGATCTTCTACGACCGGCTGGCCGACGTGAAGGGCTACTCGCGCCTCCCGCTGACGGTGGCCGCCCAGAAGGTCCAGCTCAGCGCCTTTCCGCAGGCGTACGCGAAGCACGAGCCGGACGCGACCGTACTGACGTCGGCCTTCGTCGGCGGCGGCCACCTGGCCTGCACCGGGCCCGCGCCCAGCGAGCCCGGGGACCCGGCGAAGGTGGGGGCGGAGCTGGCCCGGCTGCTCGGCAAGAGCGGGCTCCAGACGGTGCAGACGCTGCCCGCGGCGCCGGCCGGGGCCGGTGACGGCGGCAAGGCCGTCCCGGAGTCCGAGGTGAGGCTGGCGGCGAAGCGCGACGGCGGCGAGGAGGCGACGCGGGCGGGCCGGGCGCTCGCGCAGTGGGCGGTGGCCCATTCCGGCGGGCTGTCCATCGCCCGGGTCTCGTACGCCCCCCACCTGTGGATCGCGGGCAAGGACGGCGACCACTGGCAGGTGAAGGGCGCGGCGGGGGCGAAGGGCGGCAACGGCGCGGATGCGGCGCCCGCGGTCCCGGGCCAGGTACGGATCTTCGTGCGCGGCTGAACAGCCCGCCCACCCGGCCGTGCCCGCGGCCGCTCACCGGCTGCTTCCGGCCGCTCGCCGGCCGCTCCCAGCCGCTTCCGGCCACGCCCCGGCCGCTCGCTCAGCCGTGCGGTCCGTCCCCCGTGCGGGGGTGACCCGCAGGGCGGACGCGCGGGCCGTGAAGGGCACACAAGCGCAGGTCGGCGCACATCCAATGCGGTTGTCGCGGAAGCCGATTAAACGATGCGTTACTGATCCTTTACCCACCGGCTCCGCAACTCACCCACCCCCGTGAGCGGTTGTACCGGCGTACTCAGCCGCTACCGCTTAGGAGCAACATGTCCCTCCCCCTGACCCGCCGGATCGCCCGTACCGCGCTGCTCCTCGCAGCCGGGGCAGCGCCCGTGGTCGGTGCGGCCGGCGCGGCCAGCGCCGCGGGCCTGGAGTCCGTGCCGCAGCTGGGCGCGCTCACCGCACCGGACACCGCGGCCCCCGCCCTCGACGGCACCGCCGGGACCGCCGCGCAGACCACGGGCACGGCCACGGAGACCGCGGGTGCCGCGACCAAGGCCCTCCCGGCCGTCCCGGCCGCTCCCGCCGACCTGACCGGCACGGCGGGCTCCCTCCTCGGCGGGCTCCCGGCGGGCGGCCTCTCCGGCGGCCTGCCGGGCGGTCTCCCGGGCGGTCTCCCGGGCGGCCTCCCCGGTCTCGGCTAGCCGCCCGCGACAGGAACGCCGAGGGGGCCGGGAGCACGAACTCCCGGCCCCCTCGGGCTGTTCACCGGCGACGGCTCAGGCCAGCCGCTTGACCGCCGCCTCGACCCGCTCGTCCGTGGCCGTGAAGGCCACGCGGACGTGGCGCGCGCCCGCCTCGCCGTAGAAATCGCCCGGCGCGACCAGGATGCCCAGGTCCGCGAGGTGGGCGACGGTGTCCCAGCAGGGCTCGTCGCGCGTCACCCACAGGTACAGGCTGGCCTCGCTGTGCTCGACGCGGAAGCCGTGCGCCTCGAGGGCCGTGCGCAGCGAAGCGCGGCGGGCCGCGTAGCGCACCCGCTGCTCCTCGACGTGCGCGTCGTCGCCGAGCGCCGCCACCGTGGCCGCCTGCACCGGGGCCGGGGTCATCATGCCGCCGTGCTTGCGGATCAGCAGCAGCTCGCCGAGGACCTCGGCGTCGCCGGCGATGAAGGCGGCCCGGTATCCGGCCAGGTTGGAACGCTTGGAGAGCGAGTGGACGGCGACGAGGCCCTCGTAGGAGCCTCCGCAGACGTCGTCGTGGAGCACGGAGACGGGCTCGGCGTCCCAGCCCAGCTCCAGGTAGCACTCGTCGCTGAAGATCAGGATCCCGTGTTCGCGCGCCCAGGCCACGATCCGGACCAGCTCCTCCTTGGGGAGGACCGCGCCGGTGGGGTTGGACGGGGAGTTGAGCCACAGCAGCTTCACGCGGGCCGGGTCGAGGTCGGCGGTCGGGTCGTCGTAGACCACGGGCTCGGCGCCGCACAGCCGCGCGCCGACCTCGTACGTCGGGTACGCGAGCCGGGGGTAGGCGACCTGGTCTCCGGCCCCGAGGCCGAGCTGGGTCGGCAGCCAGGCCACCAGTTCCTTGGATCCGACGACCGGCAGGACGTTGCGGTGTCCGGCGGCGCTCGCGCCGAGGCGGCCGCGCACCCATCCGGTGATCGCGTCGCGCAGGGCGGCCGTGCCCCACACCGTGGGGTAGCCCGGGGAGTCGGCGGCCTCGACCAGGGCGCGCTGGATCAGCTGCGGCACCGGGTCGACGGGCGTACCGACGGACAGGTCGACGATGCCGTCGGCGTGGGCCGCCGCCGTCGCCTTGTAGGGCTCCAGCTTGTCCCAGGGGAAGACGGGAAGACGGGCTGAGACTGCGGCCACGATGCGCTCTTTTCGCTTTCCGGGTGTTCCGTGCGTTCCGGGTGTTCTACAGGTGCTGCGGGGTGAAACGCGTCGGTCCCGTCCGGCTGCGAGGCCGAACGGGACCGAGGGGCGCTCAGGCGGTACCGACCGTCAGTGGCTCGGGTTGATGTCCGCCGGCAGCGCTGCGATGAAGGGGTGGTCGCGCTCGATCAGGCCGAGCTTGGAAGCACCACCGGGCGAACCGAGCTCGTCGAAGAACTCGACGTTCGCCTTGTAGTAGTCCTTCCACTCCTCCGGAGTGTCGTCCTCGTAGAAGATGGCCTCGACCGGGCATACCGGCTCACACGCACCACAGTCGACGCACTCGTCCGGGTGGATGTACAAGGACCGCTGGCCCTCGTAGATGCAGTCGACGGGGCACTCTTCGATGCATGCCTTGTCCTTGACGTCGACACAAGGCTCCGCGATGACGTAGGTCACGCTCTCGTTCCTCCTCGGTAGGGCTTTCCATATCGCGCGGGAGCGCGGCGTCGTCGATGCCCGCCTCTAGTATCTCCGTTCCCGGGCACGATCCGAACAGGAGGGGCGGACAGAGCTGTGGAATTCACTGCCGGCGGACGGCTGGAGATCCGGATTACACCATCTGACGTGGGTAAACGTGTCTCTGTACGACGGGTGGAGCGCGGGTTGGACGGGGCCCCCTCGTTCACGGACACGCTAGGGGTTCTCACATCCTGGAACACGGGTGTGGTGACGATCACACGCAAGACCGGTGAGACCGTCCGCATCGCGGAATCCACGCTGGTCGCGGGCAAGATCGTGCCCGCCGCGCCGGCCCGCCGCAGGGGCCCCGCCGCCTCCTTCGAGGAGCTCGCGCGGGCCTGCGCGCGGGCCTGGCCGCCGCTGGAGAGCGAGCCGCTGGGCGCGTGGACGCTCCGCGCGGCCGACGGGTTCACCCGGCGGGCCAACTCCGTGCTGCCGCTCGGCGATCCCGGGATACCGCTGGACGATGCACTCGCGCGAGTGACCTCCTGGTACGCGCGGAGGGGACTTCCGGCTTACGTCCAGGTCGCCACGGGGGCCGAGGGCACCCAGGAGCTGCTGTGTGCGGAGCTGGCGGACCGGGGCTGGGACCGGGAGGTCTCGGCGGAGGTCCGGACCGGCGGGCTGGCGGCGCTGGCGGACGTGGACGACCGGATGCTCGCCACCGCCGGGGAGGTACGGCTGACCCGTGCCCCGGACGAGGAGTGGCTCGCCCGCTACGGGCGGGTCGACGATCCGGAGGTGGCCCGCCGGGTGCTGACGGCGGGCCCGTCGGTGTGGTTCGCGGCGCTGCCCGGCCGGGCGATCGGACGGCTCGTGGTCGACGGCCGGTGGGCGGGCTTCGCGGCGGTCGAGGTCGATCCGGAGCACCGGCGCCAGGGCCTCGCGACGGCCGTGATGGCGGCGCTGGCGCTGCGCGCGCTGGAGGAGGGCGCCTCGGCGGCCTGGCTCCAGGTGGAGAGCGGCAACGCCGCGGCGCGGGCGCTGTACGAGGGGATGGGCTTCTCGGTCCACCACAGCTACCACCACTACCGCCGGGTGGCGGCGTGAGCACGGAATCCTGGCGCGAGCGGTTCGCGGCGGAGGCGCGGGCGGAGCGGCCCGACCTGTCGGCGCTGTGCCTGCTGCTCGCCACGGAGGGCGATCCCGAGCTCGACGAACGGGCCATGGACTGGGCGCAGATCGAGCTGGACCGGCTGGCCGGGATGCTGCCGTACGGGCTGCGGGACGCGCGCGCGTGGGCCTCGGCGGTCACCGAACTGCTGGGCGGGCGAATGGGGTTCCACGGGACCCCCGCCGACTACGACCGGCTCCCGTCCTCGTTCCTGCACGAGGTGCTGCGGCGGCGCCGGGGGCTGCCGATCCTGCTGTCCGTCGTCTGGATGGAGGTGGCCCGGCGGGCCGGGGCGCCCGTGTACGGGCTGGCCCTGCCGGGGCACTTCGTCGTCGGGTTCGGGGATCCGGAGGAGGGCGTGGTGGTCGACCCCTTCGCGGGCGGCGCCTCGCTGGGCGCGGGTCCGGCGGAGCTGGCGGACGGGCCCAGGATCGCGGCGCGGACCCTGGACATCGTCCTGCGCGTCCTGAACAACATCCGCGCGTGGGCCTCGGCCCGTCCGGAGCACTCCGCGGTGGCCCTGTGGGCGCTGGACCTGGCGCTGCTCCTGCCCTCGCACCCGGCGGCGCTGCGGTACGCGCGGGCGAAGGTGCTCGTGGAGCGGGGGGACTTCGCCAACGGGGCGGCGGAGCTCGAGTCCTACGCGCTGGTCATCGACGTGATCGACCCGCCGGCGGCCGGCCGCATCCGCGCGGAGGCCGTGTCGGCCAGGGCGCTGCTGAACTAGGGCCGGCCCCGCCGGACCAGGGCCCTGCCGGACCTGGCGGACCTGGTCCCCGCCGAGGCGGGGCCCCCGCGGCGGGGACGGCCTAGAGCCAGCCCTTCTCCCGGGCCACGCGCACCGCTTCGGCCCGGTTGCGGGCCGCGAGCTTCTGGATGGCCGTCGAGAGGTAGTTGCGGACCGTGCCCTGCGACAGGTGGAGGATCGCGGCCAGTTCCGCGTTGGTCGCGCCCGACTCCGCCTCCCGCAGGATCTCCCGCTCGCGGTCGGTCAGCGGGTTCGCTCCCTCCGCCAGGGCGGCCGCCGCGAGGGTGGGGTCGATGACGCGCTCGCCCGCCAGCACCTTGCGCACCGCCGCCGCCAGCTGGGCGGCGGGCGCGTCCTTGACCAGGAAGGCGGAGGCGCCCGCCTCCATGGCGCCGCGGAGGTAGCCGGGGCGGCCGAAGGTGGTGAGGATGACGATCCGGAGCGCGGGGACGGCCTCCCGCAGGGCGGCCGCCGCCTCGATGCCCGTCATGCCGGGCATCTCGATGTCCAGCAGGGCGACGTTCACGTCGTGGGCCCGGGCCGCCGCGACCACCTCGTCGCCGCGGGCGACCTGCGCCAGCACCTCGATGTCCGGCTCCAGTCCGAGGAGGGCCGCCAGCGCCTCGCGGACCATGGACTGGTCCTCCGCGAGGAGGATCCGGATCGGGCGTGGGGTCATGAGCCCGATCCTAGGGGGGCGCGCGCCACCAGCCGGAAACCGGCCCTGCCCCGGTCATGCTGCCCGGCCGGCCCCGCGGTCAGGGTGCCGCCCACGGCCTCGAGCCGTTCCGTCAGGCCCGTCAGGCCGTTGCCCGGGACGGCCGGTCCGCCCGTGCCGTCGTCGGTGACCGTCAGCTCCGCGACCGGGCCGGCCAGGGTCTGGCCGATGGTCAGGGTCACCGTGCAGCGCTTCGCGCCGCTGTGCCGGACCACGTTGGTGACGGCTTCGCGCAGCGCCCAGGCGAGCGCCGACTCGGTCTCCTCCGGAAGTTCCTCCGCGTACTCGCCGGGCAGGTCCACCAGGATCCCGGCCGCCGTCAGCGCGGTCCGCGCGCCCGCCAGCTCGCCCGGCAGCGTCGGTCTGCGGTAGCCGCTCACGGCCTCCCGTACGTCGACCAGCGCCTGCCGGCTGACCTGCTCGATGTCGGCGACCTGACGGGCGGCGGCCTCGGGCTGGTCCGGCAGCATCCGGCCCGCCAGCTCGCTCTTCAGCGTGATCAGCGACAGCGAGTGGCCCAGCAGGTCGTGCAGGTCCCGGGCCATCCGCAGCCGTTCCTCGTTGGCCGCGAGCTGCGCCACCGTGGCCCGCGCCTGGCGCAGTTCTATGGTGGTGCGGATCATCGCGCGTATGCCGACCATCGCGAACCCGCCCATCAGGGACGGGATCAGCAGTCCGGCCAGGTACGCGTCGCCACCGGGCACCGCGAGCGCGGTGACGGTCAGCAGGGCGGTCGCGCCGGGGACGGTCCAGCGGGAGATCTCCCCGGGGAGGGCGGCTCCGGAGGAGATGGACACGTAGACGAAGAGCACCAGCCATTCGCGGCCGAGGGTCAGCGACAGGAGCGTGGCCTGGGCGGCGAGGACCGCCACCGAGAACAGGACCCGGCGGGTGTCCATCTGCCGGGCGGTGCGGAAGACGAGGATCAGGTACCAGACGACGAAGGCCGCGAGGCCCAGGCCGCCGAGCAGGCGGGCCCCGAGGGAGTGGCCGCCGCGCAGGAGGTCGGTGACGGGGGCGCTGAGGTAGAAGAGCCACAGGCCGATCCACAGCGATTTCACCGTCTTCTGCCGCCGGTTCTCCGGCGGGACCCCGACCCGGGCCGAGCCCGGGAACACGGCCGTTTCCCTCGTCGCGTCCCCCGTCACGCCTCGCGCCACGCCTCGCGCCGCCTCCCCCGTCACTCCCCCGGACACCGGGCCACCGCTCACGGCCGTCACGCCTTCAGCGAGTCCTTGCGGTACAGCCAGGCGGCGGCACCAGTGAACAGTACGAAGTACACGGCGAGGATCGCCACGTCCTTGGCGTGCGGCGCGCCGCCCAGCTCGATGGCCTGGCCGAGTCCGGCGTAGGCGTGGGTCGGGAGCCATTCGCAGATGCTGCGCAGCCACTGCGGGAAGTTGGCGGTGGGCATCCACAGGCCGCCGAGGATGGAGAGGCCGAAGTAGCAGAGCATCGTGAGCGGGCGGACGGTGTCACCGCTGGCGAGGTAGCCGAGGGCCACGCCGAGGGCGGCGAAGACGAGGCTGCCGGCCCAGATGGAGCCGGTGAGGGCGAGCCACTGCCAGAGCTCGAACCGGACTCCCTTGACCCCCGCGGCGACCGCGAAGACCACGAGGATGGCGGGGAGCGAGAGCACCCCGGCGCTGGCGGTCTTGGCGATGACGTAGCCGCGGCCGGGCAGGGAGGTGAGGCGCAGCTGGCGGACCCAGCCGGCCTCGCGCTCCTTGGCGATGCGCTCGCTGTTGCCCATGAGGACGGCGGTCAGGGCGCCGAAGGAGGCCATCGCCACCATGTAGAAGGCCGGCATGGCCAGGTCGGTGCCCATGACTTTGGTCGTGCCGTCCAGCGTGCCGCCGAGCATCAGGAAGAGGGCGGCCGGGTAGAGGACGGTGAAGAACATGTACTTCTTGTTGCGCAGGGCGCGGGTGATCTCGAGCGTGACGAGCTTCGTCGTTCCGGTGCCGCTGTTCATGACGCGTCGGCCTCCTCGGCCTCGGTGAGGGCGATGAAGGCCTGCTCCAGGCCCAGGCCCGCGACCTCCAGATTGCGGGGGTAGGCCCCCAGGGCGTACACGGCGTGGACGGTGGCGTCCGCATCGCTGGACTGGAGCCGGACGGTGTCGCCGTGCCGCTCGAAGACCGTCAGGTGGGGGAGCTCGCGCAGGGCGCCCTCGTCCACCGAGCCCTCGGTGAGGTCGAAGGCGATCCTGCGGGCGCCGGCCTTCGCCTTGATCTCGGCGGCGGTGCCGTCGGCGAGGAGCCGGCCCTTGCTCAGGACCAGCACCCGGTCGGCGATCGCGTCCGCCTCCTCCAGGTAGTGCGTGGCGAACAGGACGGTCCGGCCCTGGGCGACCTGCTCGCGCATGGTGGCCCAGAAGGCCTGGCGGGCGGTGACGTCCATGCCGGTGGTCGGCTCGTCGAGCACGATCAGGTCGTTGTGCCCGGCCGTGGCGAGGGCGAAGCGCACGCGCTGCTCCTGGCCGCCGGAGAGCTTGTTGACCATCCGGCCGGCGATGTCGGAGATGCCGGCCAGGCCGAGCACCTGGTCGACCGGGTACGGGCGGGGGTGCAGGGCGCAGGTGAGCGCGACCAGTTCGCGTACGGTCACCTCCTCCATCAGGCCGCCGGTCTGGAGCATCGCGCCGACCCGGCCGGCGGCGATGGCCTCGCGGGGGCTGGTGCCGAAGAGCCGGACCGACCCGGAGTCCGCGGGGCGCAGGCCGAGCAGCAGGTCGAGGGTGGAGGACTTGCCGGCTCCGTTGGGGCCGAGGAGGGCGACGGTCTCGCCGGGGTGCAGTTCGAGGCTGAGTCCGTCCACCGCCCGGACCGTGCCGTAGCTCTTGCTCACGTCGTGGAAGCTCACCACGGCGCCGCCCGCACCGCTGCCGGTGCCGGATTCCGTGGCGGCGCGGGGCTGCGTCGCGGTCTTCGTCTTCATGGCTCAAGGTTCGCCCGCGCGGGGGGCCGCGCGGCAGTGTCCCGCGTCGTGGGAGGCGCATGACGGATGTCATGCGGCGGAGGTGACGCGGACGCGCCGGAGCCCCTCCCCCGCATCCGGGGAGGGGGGCCGCGGCGCGGGGCGGGCGGCGGCGCCCCCCCGCCCGGTGGGGGGGGCCGCGCGGGCCGGC
>NZ_JBSGWY010000003.1:16966-68460 GCF_053609145.1 Streptomyces sp. NPDC054961
CGATCGGGTTGACCGCGGTCATCCTCGGCATGCTGGAGGGCGGCAACGCCTGGGCATGGCTGTCCGTGCAGAGCGCGCGCGGCGGCGGGGTCGGGGTGAGGGCCCGCGTGGCCTGGGCGCGGGGGCGCGGCCCGCGCGCGCGCCCGGCGGCGGGGCGCGCCCGGCCGGCCGGCCGGCGGCGGCTTCGGGGCGGCCCGTCAGCTCGCGTTGGTCTCGATGACCGCGGTCCGCTCGGCGGCCGTCTTGCCGCGCAGCGCCTTGCCGAGGGCTCCGGCGACGTCCTGCGGGGTGACGGCGGTCTTCTCGCCGGTGCCGCGCATGATGAGGACGCCGTCGAAGGTGTTCCCATAGGTCGTTTTGAGCGCTTCCAGGTCGTACTTCTCGACGAGGTGGCCGTCCACGGCCTGCATGCTGAGGATCTTGGGCAGGGACTTGGCGCCGAAGGGGAGGGACTTGGCGCCCGCCTTGACGATGACGGGCGCCGACATCGCGGGCTCGGCGAACTCCTTCATGGCCCGGTCCAGTTCGGCCTGGTCGATGACCGGGTCCTTGGTGGCGACGGGCAGTTCGACCGGGGCCGCCTTGCCGGTGGCGACCATGTCGCGGAAGGCCTGCTTGACCAGGAGCATGGAGCCGTCCACGTCCAGGGTGGAGCCGGGCTTGCCCGCGACGGCGACCGGCTTGCCGGTGTCGAAGGTGATGCTGCCCTCGGTGACGGAACCGGCCGTGCCGGCCAGCTCCTGGAGGGCCACCTGCAGCTTCTCGTCGTCGGTGGGCAGGACGGGCTCGGCGGCGCGCTCGCTGCCGAAGAGGGAGCCGATGACCGTGACGGGGTTGTAGTCGCTGCCCGCCGCGTTGCGGACGGTGGTCTGGCTGTCCAGGCTCAGGCCGGCCTTCTCGGGCTTCAGCTCCACCGGCTTGCCGCTGACGGTGAGCTGGAGGGGGCCGGCGGCGCGGTTGCCGAAGGCGGTCTGGAGCTTGGCGACGGCCTCGTCGCGGGTGCCGCCGATGTCGACGCCGAGGACGGTGGTGCCCTTGGGGACGTCGGAGTGGTTCAGGAGCAGGCCGGCGCCGTAGGCCACGCCGAAGAGCGCGAAGAGGCCGCCGCCGATCAGGACGAGCTTGTTGCGGCCCTTCTTGGCGGGCCGGGCGGGCGCCTTGGCCTTGTTGCCCGCGGGCGCCGGGGCGGGCACGGTCTGCACCGGGCCGCGGTCGGCGGCGGGGACGGGGGTGGGGCGGGGGTACGCGGCGGGCGCGGAGCCCGGGTGCGGGTACGCGCCGGGGTCGTCCTCGCCGAGCTCGGGGCCGGGCCAGGTGGGCTCCTGCGCCTCGCCCACCGGTACGGTCCCCAGCGCGGGGCCGCCGGTCGGACCGGCCGGGCCTCCCGGGCCGGACCCGTACACGGGCACCTCCTGGGTGCCGCCGACTCCGGGTCCGCCGGGGCGGTGCCCCGCGGGCATGCCGAAGCCGGGACCGGCCGGGGCTCCGGGCACCGGGGCGCCCGGTCCCTGGCCGGGGCCGGGGCCGACGCCGGAGCCGAAGCCCTGCCCCGTGCCGCCCCCTTGGCCGGGCTGCGGGCCGGGGCCGGAGGGGGAGCCGAAGCTCTGGCCGGGTCCGGGGCCCTGGCCGGGTCCGGAACCCGGGCGCTGACCGGGACCGGGGAAGCCGGGGCCCTGGCCGGGGCCCGCGGGGCCACCGGTACGGGGACCGGCGGAGCCGGCCTGCGGGGCGGCGTAGCCGGGGGCGGCGCCCGGGCCGGGGGCCTGTCCCTGGCCCGGTCCGGCGCCGGGGCCCGTCGGGGCGCCCGGGCGCGGGCCCGCCGGAGGCGGGGCGAAGCCCTGTGCGGGCGTGTCGAAGCGCGGTGCGGCGCTCCCCCCGGGCGCCGCTCCCGACGTCGGGAGCGGCGCCTGGGCCGGCGCCTGGCCCTGCGGCGGGGCCGGCGCGGCCTTGCGCGGGGCGAACCAGTTGCTCGAGGACTCCTCGGCCGCGGCCGGCTCGGGCGCCGGCTCCGGGGCGGGAGCCGGTGCGGGCTCCGGCTCGGCTTCGGCCTCGGGCATGGGCTTGCGTACGACCACGGGCGGAATCGGCCGCGATCCGGGGATGTTGATCCGGATCCGGGTCGTCAGCGTGGTCTCCGTCTTCGGCCCCTCGGCATCGGGCGCGGACGGCTTGGCGGGCTTGGCGGTCACAGGACTCTCCTCCGGGGTGGTCGCCGCGCCAGGTCCCGGCGGCACAGTCGTGGACGGATTCTGGCCGGTTCCATACGGCGGCGTGCCCGAGGGGTAGGCGGCTCCGCCGCGCCCGTTGGGCCCGGCGGACGGACTGTCAGTTTCACGACTCAAGGCAGGTTCTCCCGGTTGGCTCCGCCGCCCGTCATACCGTGCGCGGGCAGCTCGGCGGCGCGTCCACCATACTGGCCACCGCCCGCGCGCACCCGGCCACCGGGAACGAAGGGTTCCTCTTGGCCTCCCTCACGCCCCCTCCGGGGGCCCGCCGAGCCGCCGTCCGGCGGGTGGCGGCCGCCCGCCGAGGCCCTGCCGAGCCTCCGTCAGGCCGCCTGCCGAGCAGCTCGTCACGGTCTCGGATCGCTCCGACGGCCCGTCACTTGGGGGGCCTGGAGGCCGAAACCGGCCGGTCCCCCAGACCGCTCACCGTGGCGCACATCACAGCGATCACCACTCCGCCCAAAAGGTAGGTGTACATGCCGATTCCGGACGAACTGAGCAGGAAGTCCCCTTCCGGCCGGGGGACGCTGAGGATCACGTAGGCGAGGAACCAGCCGGCCGCGGCCGCCCCCACCCCGATGCCGGTCCCGAGGGCGATCCGGCCACCGAGGAACAGCCCCGCGAGGGCGAGCAGCGCCAGCACCAGCCCGCCCGGGAACCACAGGTCCACGACGAGCCAGCCGGCCACGCCGGTCAGGACGCCGGCCACCAACAGGCCCAGCACGGTGGCGATGCGTCCCGGTGTCCACGTACCGCTCATGCCCGCACCCCCGCGAACAGGTCCCGCTCGCGCTCGCCGGCGGGGGCGCCCGGCCGGCCCGCGACCAGCTCGTAGTACTCGCGCGCGAACAACGGCTGGGCCAGGTCGTTGGAGAGCGCGAAGAAGGGGCCGTCCACGGCGATCTGGGTGGCGTGGGCCCGCATCGCGGCGGCCTTGGCGGCCACCAGCGCCTCGTCGGCGTCGATCTCGGCGGTGATCCGCTCGTCGGCCACCACTCCCGGCACGTCCTCGGGACGGGCCAGTCCCGGGAAGGGCGTCGCGCCCGCGGCCGCGCGCAGGCGGGCGAAGCCCTCCTCGACGACCGAGCGCGGAACGCGGTTCCAGTAGACCTTCTCGACCGCGTGCGCCTCGCCGAGGTCCCGGCGGTACGCGGACTCCGCGGCCAGCTCGGCGGCGCGCGTGGCGACGCGGTGGGCCTGGATGTGGTCGGGGTGGCCGTAGCCGCCGTCCGGGTCGTAGGTGACGAGGACCTGGGGGCGCAGTTCGCGGATCACCTCCACGAGGTACGCGGCGGCCTCGTCCACGTCGGCGGACCAGAAGGCGCCGGGCCGGTGGTTCTGCTCGGCGCCCATCATCCCGGAGTCCCGGAAGCGGCCGGGGCCGCCGAGGAAACGGTGGTCGGTGACGCCCAGTTCGCGCATGGCCGCGGCGAGCTCGCCGACGCGGTGGGTGCCGAGGACGTCGTCGCGGTCGGCCGCCAGATGGGCGAGTCCGGGCGGGATGACCTCGCCCTCCTCGCCGAGCGTGCAGGTCACCAACGTGACGTGGGCGCCCTCGGCCGCGTACTTGGCCATGGTGACGCCGTTGTTGATCGACTCGTCGTCCGGGTGCGCGTGCACCAGGAGGAGCCGACGGGCGGGAAGACCGTTCATGGGGGCAAGACTACGAGGACGCGGTGCCCCGGCCCCACAAGGCACCGCCCCGGACGGCGGCGGACCCCACGACTGCGTGCCGTACGGCGACGTGCCGTACGGCGGACGGGCGGGCCGGCGGACGGGCGGGCCGGCGGACCGCCGGACCGGCGGTCTACAGCTTGAGGCCGCTGATCATGCTCGCGACGTTCGAGGTGAGCTCCGAGAGCGTCGGAGCCATGGTCGAACTCGCCAGATAGAAGCCGAGCAGTACGCAGACCACCGCGTGTCCCGTCTTCAGGCCCGAACGCCGGACCAGCAGGAAGACGATGACTGCCAGCAGCACCACGGCCGAGATCGATAGCGCCACGGCGTTTCACCTCCACGTCGAGCGGACATCAGTACGCGTACTCGCAACTCGGTGCTCGGCAGAGTCATACCCACCGTGCGCTACGGATCATAACTTTCCGTACCAGAGCATCGATCGATTCCGGCAGCACGAGGGGCGCACGGCGCGCATGTGCGGGGGCATGCGAACGCCGGCCGGGGAGGCTGTGCGCCTCCCCGGCCGGCTGTCGGCACCCGCACGGCCGCCTTCCGTTCAGACTGCCCGGTCCACATCTCGGGGCAGAAACGGTCAAGTTGCCTCTGTGTGAACGACGTTGTGCCGCCCTTCTCAGCTGTGGCGAAAAATGAGCGCTCCCGGGGGCCGGGTGTTCATTCCTTGGTCAGCGGTCCCGTCTGCGGCGGCGGTCCCGGCGGGGGTGTCCCCGGGGCAGGTGCGGCCGTACGGGGTGCGCCCGACGGGGGCGGGTCCGACGGCGGCACCACCTGGCGCTCGGCCGCGAAGTGGCAGGCCGAGGGGTGGGCGTTCGGCCCGCCCGGGAGGAAGGAGGGGATCTCCAGCAGCGGGACCTCGGTCGCGCACCGGGCCTCGGCCTTCCAGCAGCGGGTGCGGAAGCGGCAGCCCGACGGCGGGTTGGCCGGCGAGGGGACGTCACCGGAGAGGATGATCCGCTCGCGGCGGGCGCGGGCACGGGGGTCCGGCACTGGGACCGCGGACAGCAGGGCCTGGGTGTACGGGTGGGTGGGGTGCTCGTAGATCTGGGCGTCGGTGCCGATCTCGACGATCCGGCCCAGGTACATGACGCCGACCCGGTCGGAGATGTGCCGGACGATCGAGAGGTCGTGCGCGATGAAGACGTAGGAGAGGCTGAACTCGCTCTGCAGCCGGTCCAGGAGGTTGATCACCTGGGCCTGGACGGAGACGTCGAGCGCGGAGACCGGCTCGTCGGCGACGATGATCTCCGGCTGGAGGGCGAGGCCGCGGGCGATGCCGATGCGCTGGCGCTGGCCGCCGGAGAACTGGTGCGGGTACCGGTTGATGTACTCCGGATTCAGGCCGACCACGTCGAGCAGTTCCCGCACCCGGCGGCGCCGGTCGCCCCTGGGCGCCACCTCGGGGTGGATGTCGTACGGCTCCCCGATGATGTCGCCGACCGTCATGCGCGGGTTCAGGGAGGTGTACGGGTCCTGGAACACCATCTGGATGTTGCGGCGCACGGCCTTCAGGGCCCGGCCGGACAGTTTGGCGAGGTCCTCGCCCTTGTACCTGATCGCGCCCGCCGTCGGGCGCTCCAGGTTGACCAGCAGTTTGGCGACGGTGGACTTGCCGCAGCCCGACTCCCCCACGATCCCCAGGGTCTCGCCCGCCCGGAGCCCGAAGGAGACCCCGTCGACGGCCTTGACCGCGCCGACCTGCTTCCTGAAGAGGATGCCCTGGGTCAGCGGGTAGTACTTGACCAGGTCGGTCACTTCGAGGATCGATTCACCGGACGCCTGGGACTCAGCCACCGAGGCACTCCTTCCAGAAGAAGCACGCGCTGGCCCGCTCGGGTGCGACCTCGGCCAGCGGCGGGACGTCGGCGCGGCAGGCGGCCCGCGCCATCGGGCAGCGCGGATTGAAGGCGCAGCCGGGCGGGATGGCCAGCAGGTTGGGCGGCAGGCCCTTGATGGCGTAGAGCTCCTGGCCCTTCTGGTCCAGGCGCGGGATCGAGTCGAGCAGGCCGCGGGTGTACGGGTGCGCGGGCGCGGCGTAGATCTCGTGGACGGGGGCGGTCTCGACGATCCGGCCGGCGTACATGACCGCGATCTTGTCCGCGACGTCGGCGACGACGCCGAGGTCGTGGGTGATCAGGATCAGGCCCATGTTCAGCTCGCGCTGGAGCTCCGCGAGGAGGTCCATGACCTGGGCCTGGACGGTGACGTCCAGGGCCGTGGTCGGCTCGTCCGCGATGATCAGCGAGGGTTCCAGCGCCATCGCCATCGCGATCATGATGCGCTGGCGCATGCCGCCGGAGAACTGGTGCGGATAGTCCCCCACCCGCTCCTTCGCCGCCGGGATCTTCACGCGGTCCATCAGCTCGACGGCCTTGGCCCGGGCGTCCTTGCGGGACATCCCGCGGTGGATCTCGTACATCTCGCCGAGCTGCGCGCCCACGCTGAGGACCGGGTTCAGGGAGGAGAGCGCGTCCTGGAAGATCATCGCCATCTCGGCGCCGCGGATCTTACGGCGTTCCTCCTCCCTCATCGTGAGGAGGTCCTTGCCCTTGAAGAGGATCTCGCCGCCCGCGATCCGGCCCGGCGGCACGTCGAGGATGCCCATCACGGCCTGGGCGGTGACCGACTTGCCGGAGCCCGACTCACCGAGCACGGCCAGCGTCTCGCCCTCGGCCACCGAGTAGTCGACGCCGTTGACGGCCTTGGCGACTCCGTCGCGCGTCTTGAACTCCACGTGCAGGTCGCGCACTTCGAGCAGCATGTGCGGGGGGCTCCTCAGCGCAGCTTGGGGTCGAGGGCGTCGCGTACCGCGTCGCCGAGCATGATGAAGGCGAGCACCGTCAGGCTCAGCGCGCCGGCCGGCCAGAGCAGCATGTGCGGGGCGTTGCGGATCTGCGGGGCCGCGTTGGAGATGTCGATGCCCCAGGAGACGGTGGGCGGGCGCAGGCCGACGCCCAGGAAGGACAGGGTGGCCTCCAGGGCGATGTACGTGCCGAGCGCGATGGTGGCGACGACGATGACGGGGGCGACGGCGTTGGGCGCCACGTGCCGGAGCATCATGCGGCCGTTGCCGGCGCCCAGGGCCCGGGCGGCCTGGACGTAGTCGTTCTGTTTGGCGGTGATGACGGAGCCGCGGCCGATGCGGGCGATCTGCGGCCAGCCGAGGAGCACGATGAAGCCGACGACCGGCCAGACGGTGGTGCTGGTGACCACGGACAGGAAGACCAGGCCGCCGAGGACGACGGGGATGCCGAAGAAGATGTCGGCGACCCGGGAGAGCAGCGCGTCGCCCCAGCCGCCGAAGAATCCGGCGAGCCCGCCGAGCACCGAGCCGAGCAGGGCGGCCCCGAGGGTGGCGCAGACGCCCACGGTGATGGAGGCGCGGGCCCCGTAGACGGTACGGGTGTACACGTCGCAGCCCTGGGTGTCGTAGCCGAAGGGGTGGCCCGGGGAGGAGCCCTGCTGCGACTTGGACAGGTCGCACTGCAACGGGTCTCCGCTCGCGATGAGCTGCGGCCAGATCGAGATGATCACGAGGAAGAGGATCATCAGCGAGGAGATGACGAAGACGGGGTTGCGGCGCAGCTGGTGCCAGGCGTCGGACCACAGGGAGCGGGGCTTCTCGCCGGGGCCGGTCCCGCCCCGCGGGCCGGTCCCCTCGATGCCCTCGACGCTCTCGGCCTCTTCCAGGGCCAGATCCATGGGTCCCCCCTGACCGGTCGGCGAGACCGCCTCGCGCGGACGGGGCCCGACGGGGTCGTAGCCGCCGGGCCCTTCGGGACGCTCGGGGTCAGGCATAACGGATCCTCGGGTCCAGGACCGCGTAGAGCAGGTCGACGAGCAGGTTCGCCAGCAGGAACACGATGACGAGGATGGTCACGAAGCCGACCACCGTCGGGGAGTTGTTGCGCAGGATGCCCTGGTAGAGCTGGTATCCGACGCCGTGGATGTTGAAGATCCGTTCCGTGACGATGGCGCCGCCCATCAGGGCGCCGATGTCGGTGCCGATGAAGGTGACGACGGGGATGAGCGAGTTGCGCAGCAGGTGGCGGGTGACGACCCGGCGGCGCGGGAGGCCCTTGGCGACGGCGGTGCGCACGTAGTCGGCCTTGACGTTCTCGGCGATGGAGGTGCGCGAGAGCCGGGTGACGTAGGCGAGGGAGACCAGCGCGAGGACGATGCCGGGCAGGATCAGCTCGCTGAAGGGGGCGTCCGGGGAGACGGTAGGCCGTACCCAGCCCCATTTGACGCCGAAGAGGTACTGGAGCAGATAGCCCGTCACGAACGTCGGTACGGAGATGACGACGAGGGTGAGCACGAGCACGGTGGTGTCGACGGACTTGCCGCGGCGCAGGCCGCTGACCACGCCGAGGGTGATGCCGATGACGATCTCGAAGAAGATCGCGACGATGGTCAGGCGCAGGGTGACGGGGAAGGCGCTGGCCATCAGCTCGGTGACGGGCTGGCCGTTGAAGGCCGTGCCGAAGTCTCCCTGGAAGATCTGGCCCATGTAGTGGAGGTACTGCTCCCACAGCGGGCGGTCGAGGTAGAGGTCCTTGCGGATGCGCGCGGCGGTGGCCGGGTCGGGGGCCTTGTCTCCGAAGAGGGCGGCGACCGGGTCACCGAGCGCGTACACCATGAAGAAGATCAGGAACGTGCTGCCGATGAACACCGGGATCATCTGGAGCAGCCGCCGGATCACATAACGTCCCATGGACTGCTCCAGGATCGATCCGGGAAAGGGTCAGCTGACCTTGATCTGGTCGTAGACGGGGACGCTGAACTGGTTGAGCGCCACGTCCGAGAGCCGCTCGGCGTAGCCCGCGCTGCCGTTCTGGTACCAGAGCGGGATGGAGGGCATCTGCGCGGCGAGGATCTTCTCGGACTCCTGGAACTTCGCGACGGCCTTGGCCGCGTCGCTCTCCTGGTTGGCCTCGTCCACGAGCTTGTCGAAGTCCGCGTTGCTGAACTTGCCGTAGTTGGAGGAGGCCCCGGTGTAGTAGAGGGGCTGGAGGAAGTTCTGGATCAGGGGGTAGTCGGCCTGCCAGCCGGAGCGGAAGGGGCCGGTCAGCTTGAAGCTGCTCTGCTGGTTGCGGAAGTCGGCGAAGGTGCCGACCGGATTGACCGTGCAGACCGGGCCCTCGCCCAGCGCGTTGTTGATGCTGTTGCAGACGGCGTCCATCCAGTCGCGGTGCGAGCCGGTGTCCACGTTGGACGTCAGCGTGACCTTCCCGCCGGGCAGTCCGCCGGCCTCCTGGATGAGCTTCTTGGCCTCGACGGGGTTGAAGGAGCAGGCCTCGCCACAGGCGGTGGCGGAGAAGCCGCCCTTCTCGCCGAGCGCCGGGGAGGTCCAGTCCTTGGCCGGGGTGCGGGTCTCCCGGAAGATCTGCTTGGTGATCTCGTCGCGGTTGATCGCCATGGAGATGCCGCGGCGGACCTTCTCCATGCCCTCCTTGTTCCACTGCGGGTCGTACAGCGGGAAGGTGAGGGTCTGGATGATGAGGGCCGGCTGGTTGATGTAGCGGTCGCCGAGGTCGTTCGCGACGTTCTTCAGCTGCTGGGCGGGGATGTCGTCGACGAGGTCCAGGTTGCCGGAGATCAGATCGGTGTAGGCGGTGTTGTTGTCGGTGTAGACCTTCAGGTCCACACCGCCGTTCTGCGCCTTGTCCGGACCGGGGTAGGTGTCCCACGTGCGCAGCTTCATGCCGGTGCCCTTGGTGTACGAGTCCACCGTGTACGGGCCGTTGCCGATCGGCTTGTTCAGCCAGCCGGCGTGGTCGGTGAAGAAGGCCTGGGGCAAGGGGGAGAAGGCCTGGTAGCCGAGGGTCTCGGGCCAGGTGGAGAACTTGTTCTTCAGGGCGACCGTGAAGGTCTTGTCGTCCTTGACGACCAGTCCGGACATCGTCTTGGCCTTGGGCTCGCCCGTGGTGGGGTGGACATCCGCGTAACCGACGATGTCGGAGAAGAACGGCGAGTTGTTCTGCTTGTTGCGCACGTCCGCGCCGTAGTTCCAGGCGTCGACGAAGGACCGGGCGGTGACCGGCTCGCCGTTGCTGAACTTCCAGCCGTCCTTCAGGGTGACCGTGAAGTTCTGGCTGTCGGTCGTCGCGATCTTCTCGGCGACCATGTCGAGGGCCTCGCCCGTCTTCGGGTCGTAGCGCTTGAGGCCCCGGAAGAGCATGTCGAGGACCTTGCCGCCCTGCACCTCGTTGGTATTGGCGGGCTCCAGCGGGTTCTGCGGGTCACCCCACGAGGAGCTGACGATCCCCGCCGCGCCGCCTCCGCCGTTGTCGCTTCCGCCGCCGCAGGCCGTGGCCGCGAGGGCGACGGCCACCGCGCATGCGGCCCATGTGGCGTGGGTGGCTCCGCGCATGGAGTGCCTCCTCCTGGATCCCAAGACTCACTTAGGGCCCTATGTCACCCCATGAGCGGCCCCGCACACGCCTCGTTGGACCGATTGCACCCTCGCGTCCCTTGCCTGTCACCCCTGCGAGTGCAAAGGCAGCTCCCAGGTGTCCACCGCGTGGTGCGTCCGCATGCCGTGCGCCTCGTACAGCGCGAGCGCGCCGGTCTCGTTGCCCGTGTCCACGCCCAGGCCCACGACGGCGCGGCCGCGCGCCGCGTAGGCGGCGAAGCCGTGGCGCAGCAGGTGGCTGCCGATGCCCCGGCCGCGCACGTCGCCCCGTACGCCGAGACGGCTCAGCCAGCCCATGCTGGTGCGGTCGTCGCGGGTCAGCAGGACGCCCACGTCGCCCCGCGCGGGCAGGGCGGCGATCCACACCAGCGACCAGTCGAGGCCGCGGCCGTCGATGTGGTCCAGCCAGGGTTCGTAGGCGCGCTCCACGTGGCCGAAGTGTCCGGCGAAGGTCTCCTCGATCAGGGCGTGGGCGCGGCGGCGCTCCGCCTCGCCCCCGTCGCAGGGCCGGAGGGTGAGACCGGCGGGAGCGGCCGGGGGCAGGTCGGCGGCCGGGTCCAGGGCCCGGGTCATCACCTGGTGGCGGCGCACCGTGCGGTAACCGCGGCCGGCCAGCAGGCCGGTGTCGAGGGTGGGCTCGGCGTTGAGCCGCAGCCGCAGGCGGGCGCGGGCGGCTCCGGCGGCCAGTTCGCGGGCCCGGGCCTCCGCCAGGTCCAGGAGCCGGCCCGAAGCCGCGGGGTGTCCGGGCAGGACGCAGTGGTCGGAGTCGATCCTGCCGGGCCCGGAGTCGGCCCAGACCAGGGCGTAGGCGACCAGCCGGCCGCCCTCGAAGGCGAGCCAGGAATCCCTGGCGAGGTCCACGTCGGGGTGGTGGAGGTCGGTCTCCACGGCGGCGAGGTCGGTTGCGGGGCGGCCGGTCTCGATCACGTCGACGGCGTTGAGGAGACCGCAGAGGTCCGCGGCGTCTGAAGGCCCGGCGGGCCGTACGGTCGGCATGTCGGTCATCGGACCACTCTCGAACCGGCCGGGGCGGGTCCGCAACCCGCTGTCCGGCCGCGCCCCCCGTACGGGGTACGGCGGCGCGCTCACCGCGTACACCGCGCACACCGCCGACGCCCGAGCCGCGAACGCCGAAGCGCCCGGCACCGGAAGGGATCCGGTGCCGGGCGCCGCGGGTTCGTCGCCTGCGGGAGGTCAGACGGCCAGGACGGCCTTCTCCTCCGCGAAGTGACACGCCGACTCGTGCGCGGCCGGGGAGGTGACTCCCTGGAAGCGCTCCGGGATCGCGAGGAGCGGCTCCTCCACGGAGCACTTCTCCTCGGCCTTCCAGCAGCGGGTGCGGAAGCGGCAGCCCGACGGCGGGTTGGCCGGCGAGGGGACGTCACCGGTGAGGATGATCCGGTCGCGGCCCTCGCGGGCCTCCGGGTCCGGCACCGGCACCGCGGAGAGCAGCGCCTGCGTGTACGGGTGGGTCGGGTGCTCGTAGATCTGCGCGTCGGTACCGATCTCGGCCATCTTGCCGAGGTACATGACGCCCACACGGTCCGAGATGTGCCGGACGATCGAGAGGTCGTGCGCGATGAAGAGGTAGGAGAGGTCGAACTCCTCCTGCAGCTTCTCCATCAGGTTGATGACCTGGGCCTGCACCGACACGTCGAGCGCGGAGACCGGCTCGTCGCAGATGATGATCTCCGGGTTGAGCGCGAGGCCGCGGGCGATGCCGATGCGCTGGCGCTGGCCGCCGGAGAACTGGTGCGGGTACCGGTTGATGTACTCCGGGTTCAGGCCGACGACGTCCAGGAGCTCCTGCACCTTGCGGCGCCGGTCGCCCTTGGGAGCCACCTCGGGGTGGATCTCGTAGGTCTCCCCGATGATGTCGCCGACCGTCATGCGCGGGTTCAGCGAGGTGTACGGGTCCTGGAAGACCATCTGGATGTTGCGGCGGACGGCCTTCAGGGCGCGGCCGGACAGCTTGGTGATGTCCTGGCCCTTGTAGAAGACCTCGCCCGCGGTGGCGCGCTCCAGGTTCATCAGCAGCTTGGCGACGGTGGACTTGCCACAGCCGGACTCGCCGACGATGCCGAGGGTCTCGCCGCGGTACAGGTCGAAGGAGATCCCGTCGACCGCCTTGACCGCGCCGACCTGCTTCTTGAACAGGATGCCCTGGGTCAGCGGGAAGTGCTTGACCAGGTTGCGGACCTGGAGGATCGGCTCGCGCTCGGGGGTGCTCTTGGTGAGCTCAGCCATGGATCTGCTCCTTCCAGAAGTGGCACGCGCTGTGGCGACCGACCAGCTCGGTGCCGTCCTGCTCGCTGACGGGCTGGAGCAGGGGGAGGTCCGTCCGGCAGACGTCCTGCGCGACGGTGCAGCGCGGGTTGAACGAGCAGCCGGAGGGCAGGCGCAGCAGGTTGGGCGGCAGGCCCTTGATCGCGAAGAGCTCCTGGCCCTTCTGGTCCAGGCGCGGGATCGAGTCGAGCAGGCCGCGCGTGTACGGGTGCGCCGGGCGCTTGTAGATCTCGTGGACCGGAGCGGTCTCGACGATCCGGCCGGCGTACATGACCGCGATCTTGTCCGCGACGTCGGCGACCACGCCGAGGTCGTGGGTGATCAGGATCAGGCCCATGTTCAGCTCGCGCTGGAGCTCCGCGAGGAGGTCCATGACCTGGGCCTGGACGGTGACGTCCAGGGCCGTGGTCGGCTCGTCCGCGATGATCAGGTCCGGCTCCAGCGCGATCGCCATGGCGATCATGATGCGCTGGCGCATACCGCCGGAGAAGTGGTGCGGGTAGTCGTCCACCCGCTCCTTCGCCGCCGGGATCTTGACCTTGTCCATCAGCTCGATGGCCTTGAGGCGGGCGTCCTTCTTCGACATCCCCTGGTGGACGCGGAACATCTCGCCCAGCTGGTAGCCGACGGTGAGCACCGGGTTCAGCGAGGACAGCGCGTCCTGGAAGATCATGGCGATCTTCCGGCCGCGCAGCTTGCGCCGCTCCTCGAAGCTCATCTTGAGCATGTCCTGGCCGCGGAAGAGGATCTCGCCCTGCGGGATCTTGCCGGGGGGCATGTCGAGGATGCCCATGATGGCCTGAGCCGTCACGGACTTGCCGGAGCCGGACTCGCCGAGGACGGCGAGGGTCTCGCCGGCGCTCACGCTGTAGTTGACGCCGTTGACGGCCTTGGCCACACCGTCGCGGGTGTGGAACTCGACGTGCAGGTCGCGCACTTCGAGGAGCGGCGTCTGCGGTTCCCCGTCACGCGGGGAGGGAACGCTGGAGGTGTTGTCCATGGTGATCACTTACGCCCTCCTCAGCGCAGCTTCGGGTCGAGGGCGTTGCGGACCGCTTCGCCGAGCATGATGAAGGCGAGAACGGTGATGCTGAGCATGATCGAGGGGTACAGCAGGATGTGCTGCGCCACTCGGATCTGCGCGGCACCCGCCGAGATGTCCACACCCCACGAAATGGTCGGGGACGCGAGGCCCAGACCGAGGTAGGACAGGGTCGCCTCGGCCGCGATGTAACCGCCGAGCGCGATCGTGGAGACCACGATCACGGGGGCCATCGCGTTCGGCAGGATGTGCTTGATCAGGATCCGGGTGGTACCGGCGCCCAATGCCTTCGCGGCGTGCACGTAGTCGGCCTGCTTCACGGTGATGACCGCGCCGCGCATGACGCGGTTGATCTGCGTCCAGCCGAGGAACGCCAGGGCGAAGACGACCGTCCACACCGTGCGCTGGGCGAAGGCCTGGAGGACGACCATCGCGCCGAGCAGGAACGGGATGCCGAAGAAGATGTCGGTGATGCGCGACATGATCGCGTCGGTCAGGCCGCCGAAGTAACCGGCGATCATGCCGGTGATGCCGCCGATCACGGTGACGATCGCCGTCACCGAGACGGCGACGATGATCGAGGCCCTGGTGCCGTAGACGAGGCGCGCGTAGACGCTGCGGCCCTGGCCGTCCCACCCGAGCCAGTCGGGCGAACCGACCTTGGAGAGCTCCGGCTTGCCGAGGAAGTGGTGCACCAGGTCGCCCTTGGTGGGGTCGACGCTGGTGAACAGGCTCGGGAACGCGGCGATCACCAGGAGGATGAAGATCAGCACCGAGGAGACGACGAAGTACGGGTTGCGACGCAGGTCGGCCCAGGCGTCGCCCCAGAGGCTGCGCGCCTTCTCGGTCTTCTCCGGGGCCACCGGGGCGCCGGGCGCCGAGGTGGTCTCGGCCGTCACGGTTTCGGTCTGGGTCAGGTCAGGCATACCGGATCCTCGGGTCCATGACCGCGTAGAGGAGGTCGACGAGAAGGCTGGCTATGAGGTAGACGACGACCAGGACGGTGACGACACCGACCACGGTGAGGCCCTCGCGGCGGACGATCGAGTCGTAGATCAGACCGCCGACGCCCTTGACGTTGAAGATGCCCTCGGTGACGACGGCGCCGCCCATGAGGGCGCCGATGTCGGTGCCCAGGAAGGTGACGACGGGGATCATCGAGTTGCGCATCAGGTGCACACCGATGACGCGGCGCTTGGGCAGACCCTTGGCGACGGCGGTGCGCACGTAGTCGGCGCGCAGGTTCTCGGCCATCGAGGTGCGGGTCAGGCGGGCCACGTAGGCCAGTGACAACGAACCCAGCACGATGGCCGGTGCGAGCAGCTCGCTCCAGGTCTCGTTGATGCTGACGTTCGGCGAGATCCAGCCGAGCTGGAACGCGAACACCGACTTCACGATGAAGCCGAGCACGAAGACCGGCATCGAGATGATCAGCAGGGTCAGGATCAGGATCAGGTTGTCGACCAGCTTGCCGGCCTTGAGGCCGGCGAGGATCCCGAGGGTCAGACCCAGCACGATCTCGATGGCGAACGCCAGGAAGGCCAGTCGGAGCGTGACCGGGAAGGCCTTGCCGATGACATCGGTGATCTCACGTCCGCTGCGGATCTGCTGCCCGAAGTCGAAGTGGAACAGGATGCCGGTGATGTAGTTGTAGTACTGCTCCCAGATCGGGAGGTCCAGTCCGTGCTGGTGCCGCAGAGCGGCCAGTGTGGCGGGGTCCGTTCCCTTGTCCCCGAAGAGTCCGGCCACGGGGTCACCGGGCAGGCTGTAAACCATCATGAAGATGAGCAGGGTCGTCCCGAAGAAGACCGGGATCATCTGGAGCAGTCGTCGTGCGACATAGCGCCCCATCATGCCTCCGTAGAAGATGCGGCAGGCGCAGCCGGACGGGCCCTTTCGCCACGCACGCGCGTGACGAATCGTCACTGCGTCGCGAAAGGGCCCCCCGGGCGCTGCATATAGGCCCGGATGTGGGCCGGCTCCCCGCCGGCCCACATCCGTTTCGAGCGGAATTACGCGGTAGGACTTACTTCTTGACCTCGACACCCTCGAGGATCGGGTCGCCGTCCTGGGCGTACGTCACGTTCTGGACCTTCTCGGAGAAGCCAGCGTTGACCTTGTAGTACCACATGGGGATCGACGGCATGTAGTTGACGAGGTCCTTCTCGACGGCCTGGTAGGCCTTCACGGACTCGTCCAGGGTCGCGGCGCTGTCGGCCGCGGCGATCTTCGCGTCCAGGTCCGGGTTGGAGAACCCGCCCTGGTTGCCACCGGCGCCCGTGCGGAACAGGTCGCTGATGAAGTTCGCGTTCACCGGGTAGTCGAGGACCCAGCCGGAGCGGTAGATCGACTTGACCTGCTTCGACTTGCGGGCCTGGAGGTCGGCCTGGAAGTCGGGCTTGGCGTCACCGACGCACTTGACGCCCGTGGCGTTGGTGATGCTGTTGCAGACAGCCTCGACCCACTCCTTGTGACCGCCGTCCGAGTTGAACTGGATGGAGATCTCGTTGTTCGGAACGCCACCACCCTCGGCGATGAGGGCCTTGGCCTTCGCCGGGTCGAACTTGGTGACGTCACCGGTCGCGTTCGGCGTGTAGCCGAGGACGCCCTTGGCGACCCAGCCCGTGGCCGGCTCGCGGGTGCCCTGGAGCACGGTCTTGGTGATGGTGTCGCGGTCGATCGCCATCGAGAGGCCCTGGATGACCTTCGGGTCAACCGGCTTCGGGGTCTTCCACTGGTCGGCGTAGAACGCGATGGCCAGGGTCTGGATGGCCGAGTACGCCTGGTCGACGGCACGGTCACCGAGGTCGGCGCGGTAGACCGGGAGGTCCTTCGGGCCGATCGAGCGCAGGACGTCGACGTTGCCCGACTTCAGGTCCTCGTAGGCGGTCTCGACGGTGGAGTAGTTCTTGAGGAGAACACCACCGTTCTTCGCCTTGTTCTCGCCCTTGTAGTCGTCGAAGCGCGTGAGCTCGATCTGCTTCTTGTGCTCCCACGACTTGAACTTGTACGGGCCGTTGCCGACCGGCTTCTCACCGGCGGCCGCGGGGTCCTTGTAGAAGGACTCGGGCAGCGGGGAGAAGACCTCGTAGCCGAGCTTGTACGCGAAGTACGGAACCGCGGTGGCGAGCTCGATGGTGAACGAGTTCTCGTCGACGACCTTCAGGCCCTCGAGCGCCTCGGCGGTGGGCTTGGCGCCCTCGGCCTCCGGGTGCAGCGCCTCGAAGCCCTTGATGTCGGCGAACCAGGACGCGTTGCCCTGCTTGTTGTTGATGTTCGCGGCCCAGTTCCACGCCTTGACGTAGGACTCGGCGGTCACCTTGGTGCCGTCGTGGAAGGTCCAGCCCGGCTTGAGCTTGACGGTCCAGAGCTTGCTGTCCTTGGACTCGACCGACTCGGCGTTGACCATCGTCAGCTTGCCGTCGGCGTCGTAGTCGACCAGCTGCGAGAACAGGCCGGACAGGACGATCGAGCCGTTGGACTCCATCGTGTCGGCCGGCTGGAGGAGCTTCTCCGGCTCGCCCACCTCGACGGAGTAGATGCCGTTCGGGTCGACCTCACCCTTGGCGGTCGCCTTGTCGTCACCGCCACCACAGGCAGTCGCTGCCAGGGCGACGACGATCGCGCCCGTTACCCACTTGGCGCTCTTGGCACCGCGCATGGGTTTCCTCCTCATGAGTCCACTGTCTGATGTGAAGGACACAGGTGTGTTTCGCCGACACCCCTGACGGCGATGAGTACCGGTGTCCCGAGTGTGCTCGTGAGTCGCCGCTCCCCACAGCGTGTGACCCATTGACCCGAGCTCAATGGAGCCATCCTCAGGGACTGCCAGACCGTAAACCACACTTAAGTGGTCTCGTTTTCACAACATCGCACTACGGCTAAAACCCGAAATCCGGACAAACGGATAGGAGACAGACACCTACGAAACGGACTGTTAGTTCTTCTTCCGGAGTGTCACGGTCGGTATCCGGACATCGGATGGAAACAATCCACTTGACAAAAGTGAACAGCCCCTCCCGTCACGATGATCGTGACGGGAGGGGCTGCCCGGAAAAGCTGCCGTCAGGCGGCACCCGGGTGTGACGTGGGTCCCACTCGACTAGTCCGTGACTACTTGCCGGACTTGGCGCGCGAGGCGGTGCGCGAGCGGTCCTTCTGGTCCAGGACGACCTTGCGGATGCGGACGGCCTCCGGGGTCACCTCGACGCACTCGTCGTCGCGGCAGAACTCCAGGGACTGCTCCAGGGAGAGCTTGCGCGGCGGCACCACGTTCTCGGTGTTGTCCGCGGAAGCCGCACGCATGTTGGTGAGCTTCTTCTCCTTGGTGATGTTCACGTCCATGTCGTCGGAGCGCGAGTTCTCGCCGACGATCATGCCCTCGTACACCTCGGTGCCGGGCTCGGTGAACAGGACGCCGCGCTCCTGCAGGTTGATCATCGCGAACGGCGTGACCGCACCGGCGCGGTCGGCGACCAGCGAACCGTTGTTACGGGTCACCAGCTGGCCGAACCACGGCTCGTGGCCCTCGTGGATCGAGTGGGCGATGCCCGTGCCGCGCGTACCGGTCAGGAACTCGGTACGGAAGCCGATGAGACCGCGCGACGGGACGACGAACTCCATGCGGACCCAGCCGGAGCCGTGGTTCGACATGTTGTCCATGCGGCCCTTGCGGACGCCCATGAGCTGCGTGACCGCGCCCATGTGCTCCTCGGGGACGTCGACCGTCATGCGCTCGACCGGCTCGTGCACCTTGCCGTCGATCTCCTGCGTGACGACCTGCGGCTTGCCGATGGTCAGCTCGAAGCCCTCGCGGCGCATCTGCTCGACCAGGATGGCGAGCGCGAGCTCACCACGGCCCTGGACCTCCCAGGCGTCCGGGCGCTCGGTGTCGAGCACGCGGAGCGAGACGTTACCGATCAGCTCGCGGTCCAGACGGTCCTTGACCTGGCGGGCGGTGACCTTGCGGTCCTTGACCGCGGACTTGGCGTCCGCGCCCTTGCCGCTGCCGCCGCGGCCGACCATCGGGGAGGTGTTCGTACCGATGGTCATGGAGATCGCCGGCTCGTCGACCGAGATCAGCGGGAGCGCGATCGGGTTCTCCGGGTCGGCCAGGGTCTCGCCGATCATGATCTCGGGGAAACCGGCGACCGCGCAGATGTCACCCGGGCCCGCCACCTCGGCCGGCTTGCGGGTGAGCGCCTCGGTCATCATCAGCTCGGTGATACGGACGTTGGAGATGCTGCCGTCACGCTTGATCCACGCGACGGTCTGGCCCTTGCGGAGCTCGCCCTGCTCGACGCGCACCAGCGCGATGCGGCCGAGGAAGTTGTCAGCGTCCAGGTTGGTGACGTGGGCCTGGAGGGGCGCCTCGTCGTCGTACACCGGGGCCGGCACGTGGGCCAGGATGGTGGAGAAGAAGGGCTCCAGGCTGTCGCTGTCCGCGGGGACGGTGCCGTCCTCCGGCTTGGTCAGCGAGGCGACGCCGTCACGGCCACAGGCGTAGACGATCGGGAACTCGATCTGCTCCTCGTCGGCGTCCAGGTCGAGGAAGAGGTCGTACGTCTCGTTGACGACCTCGTCGATCCGGGAGTCCGGACGGTCCGTCTTGTTGATGCAGAGGATGACCGGCATCTTCGCCTGCAGGGCCTTGCGCAGGACGAAGCGGGTCTGGGGCAGGGGACCCTCGGAGGCGTCCACCAGCAGGACGACGGCGTCGACCATCGACAGGCCGCGCTCGACCTCACCACCGAAGTCGGCGTGGCCGGGGGTGTCGATGATGTTGATCGTGATCGGGGCCGACCCGTCCTTCGGGTGGTACTTCACCGCCGTGTTCTTGGCGAGGATCGTGATGCCCTTCTCACGCTCCAGGTCGTTCGAGTCCATCATGCGGTCGTCGAGGTGCTGGTGGGCGGCGAAGGCACCGGCCTGCTTGAGCATGGCATCGACGATGGTCGTCTTGCCATGGTCGACGTGGGCGACGATGGCGACGTTACGGATGTCGTGGCGCGTGGGCACTTCGGCGCTTCTCCCGGGATCGTGGATGGCGACGCGTACGGTCCGGCACGCGAGCCTCGGCCGGGCGGAAAACCTGCCACGGCCTTACCCCATCCTACGTCGAATGACGGGAAGCGCCCGCCGGGGGGTCTGTCAAGGGGCTGGACGACTGAGCCGGGCCGGGGAACGGGTGGGGGGGTCCGGCCGTCGTCAGTGCCTGAATACACGCGGGTCAACGGGTATGCACGACCTTGCCCGCCGGGTACTCCGGCGGGCAAGAGACTTGAGTCACTTCTGAGGTTTTGACCGAAGACTCAACCTGGCGGGAACCCGGCGGTCACGACCTCTTCGTCACGACTTCTCCTTCCGCTCCGCCCGCCGCTTCGGGTTCCCGGCTACTTCTTCTTCTTGTCCTTGGCCGTCGGGGGCTTCTGCCAGCCGATGTCCTGGTAGCGCGGCGCCCCCAGGCCGAAGGCTCCGGCGTTGGCCAGGCTCGGCTTCACCGCCACCAGCTCGGGGCGCTGGTAGAGCGGGACGGAGCCGGCCGCGGCCCAGATCCGGGCGTCCGCCTTGCGCATCAGATCGCGGGCCTGCTCCTCGTCCAGCTCGCCGGCCGCCTGGTCGAAGAGCTGGTCGATGTGGTCGGTACCGACCCGCGTGTAGTTCTGCTCGACCAGGAGCGAGCCGTCGGCGGCCGGCTCCGGCTTCGCGAAGATCGGCCGGGCGTCCGTGGCCGGGTAGGCGGTCGCGGGCCAGGAGTACAGGGCCAGGTCGTACTGGCCCGAGGCGACGTGGTCCTTGAAGAAGCTCTCGTCGGCCACCTTGATCAGCTCCGTCCGCACGCCGACCTTCTGGAGCATCTGGGCGATCCGCTCGCCGACGGTGCGCAGGGCCTCCGAGCCGGGCCCGGCCGGCAGGACGAAGCGCAGGCTGAGCGCCTTGCCGTCCTTGGCGAGGGTGTTTCCGGAGGTGCGCACGGCCTGCTTGGCGGGGGCCGGGGCGACGCTGGCCCTGGCTCCCGGGTCGGCGGCCTCGGCGACGCTCTCGGCGTCCAGGGCCGGGCTGCGCTTGCCGTCGTCCACCCCGTCCGCCGTGGCCGCGGTGGCCGCCAGGGCGGCCTGGGCCGCCTGGGTGCGCAGCAGCTGCTCCTGGCCGGCCGCGAAGGGCCCGGGGGCGAGCACCGGAGAGGGCCGGGCTCCGTCGGCGTCGGTGTCGGCGATCTCCCCGTGGCGGGCGTACGGGCCTTCGGGCAGTCCGATGCCGGCCGGGTCCTCGGGGCCTTCGGGGCGGCCGTCGGGGTGGTCCGGGTGGTCGGCCTTCAGGGCCGCCCCGGCCCGGGCCGCGGGCTTGTCGTCGCCGTTGCTCTCGTCCTGGCCGACGATGTACAGCCCGTCGTTGCCGGTGCCGGGACCCTCCGGGGTCTTTCCGTCGTCGTGCTCCTTCGCGGCCTCGGCGCCCGCCTTCGCGCCGTTCGGCTCGGTGATCTTGCCGCCCCGGCGCCAGCCGGCGTCCGCGAGCAGGGCCTGCGCGGCCTGGGTGTCCTGACCGCCGAGGGCGTCGCTGTTGTCGGCGTACGCCTGCTGCCCGGCCAGCGCCAGGTGGCTGCCCACGGGCTTCGCGGGCAGGCCGAGCGGCTTGAGGACGATGTCGGCGAGGGCCTGGCGGTCCAGGGCGCGGGCCACGGCCCGGCGGACGCGCTCGTCGGCGAGGGGTCCGGTGGACCCGTTCATGGCGAGCTGGGTGTAGGCGGGCTCCAGCGATTTGCGGACCGTGAAGCCGCGCAGGGCGTTCTGCTCCTCCGCGAACCGCGCGACCGCCTCCGCGTGCTTCTTGCGGGTCTCCTGCTCGGCCGTGGCCTTGGCCTCGTCCGTGCCGTAGGCGAGCGCCCACGACAGGGTGGCCTGCGCGGCCGTCACGGAGGCGCCGGGCCCGTGGGCCCCGTCGGCCTGGGCGGCCTTGTCGGCCTTGTCGGCCTTGTCGGCCTCGCGGCCCGCCAGTGCGATCCGGTCGGCGCCCGCGCGGTCGATCTCCGCGAGGTCGAGCTTGCCGGCGGCCAGCGCGGCCGGGCGCTCGGCCCGGGGGACGGCCGTCAGGACCAGGGAGTCGAGCTTGGCGGGGGCGCCCCACCAGCGCGGGTTGCGGGTCAGGGCGGCGGTGCCGGTCTTCTTGTCGATGGCGCCGAGCCCGAAGGGGCCCGCCGTGACCTTGAGGGTGCCCCGGGCACCTTCGTTGAAGGCTTCCGGGGTCCCGGTGACCTGCTTGGGGTAGAGCGGGGAGAAGAGGGAGCGCCAGTCGGCGTACGGCCTGACGAACGTGACCTTGACCTCGAGGTCCGTCTTGCCGCGCTCGATCTTCTCGATCCGGTCGTAGCCGGCGTTGCGCGCGGTCCAGTAGGCCGAGTCCTTGCCGTTCAGAGCCCGCCACTGGGCGACGAAGTCGGCGGCGCCGATCTCCCGGCCGTCGCTCCACACCGCCTGCTGGTTGAGCTTGTACAGGACGACCTGCTTGGGCTCCCGCTCGACGACCTCGGCCTTCTCCAAGTAGTCGGGATTGGCCACCGGGCGCCCCTTGCCGTTCAGCACGAACAGCTGGGGCAGCACCGCCCCGGCGATCCGGTTGGTGGTGACGTCCGCGTCGGCCTGGAAGGTGTTGAGGGTGCCGGGCAGGGCGTCCACGGCCCAGCGCAGCACCCCGCCGTCGGCGACCTTGTCGCGGGTCGCCGCCGCGATGTCCGGCCCGGCCGCGGCCGGCCCGCCCTCGTCTTCACCCGCGCCGCATCCCGTGAGCAGCGGCAGTGCAAGAACTCCCGAGGTCAGGAGCGCCAAGGACCTGCGCCTTCTCTGGGACATGGGTGGTACCTCCGGGGCGGGGCGTGGGCGGAGCGGGGCGTGAGAAGGGGGCCTTGATCACGTTCGGCGGTATATGGAGCTGATCACACTGGGTGCCGAAACCCACTGAAATCGACACCTCGCCGGACCCGCCGCAGCGGGCCTTCGCCACGCCGTCAACCCCACCCGTGCGGACCAATCCGGCGGGTTCCCGAGGAGGCGTTCCCCCGTAAGAGGGACGAAAATGGAGACGGGGAGGGCGCACGGATCGCGCCTGCGCGCCCGCAATCGCTGCACGTCCCTTCACAACCGGGGACGGAAGGCGCGACACTCGCAGGCGCACATGAGCGTTGCCACCGCACCTGCGGAAGTGAGGGCAAGTCATGTCCCTGCAAGATGATTTGACAGCCGTACGGCGCAACCTGAACGAGCTGGTCCGCTCCGTGGAGCGACTCGAACAGGACGTCGCCCGGAAAGCACCGGACACCCCCGGGCCCGCGAGCCGGGGCCCGATGGTCAGCGTCCCGGACACCCCGTACGACAGCGCGCTGTGGACGGATTCCGACGACGAGGGACTCGGCGCCCGCGACCGCCGCGCGCCCTGACCCGTGCCCGAAGCACACCCCACCAGACCCGGCCACCCCAGTGACGGCGGCCGGGTCTCCTGGGCCACCCCTCATCACTCCACCCGGAGTCCCTCTTGGCCACAGGCAGCACCTCGACCCCTCCCCTCGGCCCACCCGACCAGCGGCCCAGCGGCGTCCACGGCGCCTCGCGGGCCGCGATCGCGGCCCGGCACCTGCGGACCGACCGGTGGTGGCTCGCCCCCGCCGGCACCGCGGCCGGACTGCTCGCCTTCATCGTCTACTCGACCTGGCGGGCCTTCGCCGGCGCCGACTACTACGCGGCCCCGTACGTCTCCCCCTTCTACTCCCCGTGCCTCGCGGAGAACTGCCAGGAGATGCGCGGCGGACCCAACCTCGACCTCTTCGGCAGCTGGTGGGGCCTGTCCCCCGCGCTGCTCATCCTGGTCTTCCCGCTCGGTTTCCGGCTGACCTGCTACTACTACCGCAAGGCCTACTACCGGGGCTTCTGGGCCTCGCCGCCCGCCTGCGCCGTCGCCGAGCCGCACGCCTCGTACAGCGGTGAGACCCGCTTCCCGCTGATCCTCCAGAACATGCACCGCTACTTCTTCTACGCGGCGGTGCCGGTCGCCGGCATCCTCACCTACGACACCGTGCTGACCTTCCGCGACGACCGGTACGCCTGGGGCCACATGGGCCTCGGGACGCTGCTGTTCCTGGTCAACATCGCGCTGATCTGGGCCTACACCCTGTCCTGCCACTCCTGCCGGCACATCATGGGCGGCCGCCTCAAGCACTTCTCCAAGCACCCGGTGCGCTACCGCCTGTGGGGCTGGGTCAGCAGGCTCAACACCCGCCACATGCAGCTGGCGTGGGCCTCCCTGATCAGCGTCGCCTCGTGCGATTTCTACGTGTACCTGCTGGCCAGCGGCGCTTTCGACGACCCGAGGATCTTCTGAGATGGCTCAAGTGGAACGGCAGCAGTGGGACGTGGTCGTGGTCGGCGCGGGCGGCGCCGGGCTGCGGGCCGCGATCGAGGCCCGGGAGCGCGGCGCCCGGACGGCCGTGATCTGCAAGTCCCTCTTCGGCAAGGCCCACACCGTGATGGCGGAGGGCGGGATCGCCGCCTCCATGGGCAACGTCAACGAGGGCGACAACTGGCAGGTGCACTTCCGCGACACCCTGCGCGGCGGCAAGTTCCTCAACCAGTGGCGGATGGCCGAGCTGCACGCCAAGGAGGCCCCGGACCGGGTCTGGGAACTGGAGACCTGGGGCGCGCTCTTCGACCGGACGCCCGACGGGAAGATCTCGCAGCGCAACTTCGGCGGGCACGAGTACCCGCGCCTCGCGCACGTCGGCGACCGGACCGGCCTGGAGCTGATCCGCACCCTCCAGCAGAAGATCGTCCAGCTCCAGCAGCAGGACTTCGAGGAGTCCGGGGACCACGAGGCCCGGCTCAAGGTGTTCCAGGAGTGCACGGTCACCCGGATTTTGAAGGATCACAGCCCCAAGGACGGGGACCGGGTCGCCGGCACCTTCTGCTACGAGCGCGAGACCGGACGCTTCTTCGTCCTGGAGGCCCCGGCGGTCGTGCTGTCCACGGGCGGCATCGGCAAGTCCTTCAAGACCACCTCGAACTCCTGGGAGTACACGGGCGACGGTCACGCGCTGGCGCTGCTCGCGGGGGCGCCGCTGCTGAACATGGAGTTCGTGCAGTTCCACCCGACCGGCATGGTCTGGCCGCCGTCCGTGAAGGGCATCCTCGTCACCGAGTCGGTGCGCGGCGACGGCGGGGTGCTGCGCAACAGCGAGGGCAAGCGGTTCATGTTCGACTACGTCCCGGACGTCTTCAAGGAGAAGTACGCGGAGTCCGAGGAGGAGGGCGACCGCTGGTACGAGGACCCCGACCACAACCGGCGCCCGCCCGAGCTGCTCCCCCGCGACGAGGTGGCCCGCGCCATCAACTCCGAGGTCAAGGCCGGACGCGGGACCCCGCACGGCGGGGTGTTCCTGGACGTGTCCACCCGCATGCCGGCCGAGCGGATCAGGCGCCGGCTCCCGTCGATGTACCACCAGTTCAAGGAGCTGGCGGACGTGGACATCACCGCCGAGCCGATGGAGGTCGGCCCGACCTGCCACTACGTGATGGGCGGCATCGCGGTCGACTCCGACACCGCCGCCACGGTCGGCGTGCCCGGCCTCTTCGCGGCCGGCGAGGTCGCGGGCGGGATGCACGGTTCGAACCGGCTCGGCGGGAACTCCCTCTCCGACCTGCTCGTCTTCGGCCGCCGGGCCGGGCTGCACGCCGCGGAGCACGCGGCCGCCGCGGCGGGCCGGCTGCCGGTGGTGGACCAGGCCCGGGTGGACGAGGCGGCCACGGAGGCGCTGGCCCCGTTCCACGCCGCCGAGGGCGCGGAGAACCCGTACACCCTGCACCAGGAGCTCCAGACGACCATGAACGACCTCGTCGGCATCATCCGCCGCGAGGGCGAGATGGCCGAAGCCCTGGAAAGGCTCCGGTCCCTGCGGGAACGGGCCTCGCGCGCCGGGGTCGAGGGGCACCGGCAGTTCAATCCGGGCTGGCACCTGGCGCTCGACCTGCGGAACATGCTGCTGGTCAGCGAATGCGTGGCCCGCGCGGCCCTGGAGCGCACCGAGAGCCGGGGCGGGCACACCCGTGAGGACTGCCCGGCGATGGAGCGGTCCTGGCGGCCGGTGAACCTGCTGTGCCGGCCGGTCGACCCCGCCCCGTCCGATCCGGCGGCGGACCGGATCGAGCTGACCCGGGTGCGCACCGACCCCATCCGACCCGACCTGCTCGCGCTCTTCGAGAAGGAAGAGCTGGTCAAGTACCTCGCCGAAGAGGAGCTCTACGAGTGACTACCTACGATGCCGCGTTCCGGATCTGGCGGGGCGACGCGGAGGGCGGCGAGCTGCGCGACTTCACCGTGGAGGTGCACGACGGGGAGGTGGTGCTGGACATCGTCCACCGGCTCCAGGCCACCCAGGCCTCGGACCTCGCGGTGCGCTGGAACTGCAAGGCGGGCAAGTGCGGTTCGTGCAGCGCGGAGATCAACGGCCGGCCGCGGCTGCTGTGCATGACGCGCATGTCGACCTTCTCCCGCGAGGAGACGATCACCGTGACCCCGCTGCGGGCCTTCCCGGTGGTCCGCGACCTGGTGACGGACGTGTCCTTCAACTACCTGAAGGCGCGCGAGATCCCGGCCTTCGTGCCCCCGGCCGGGGTCGCGCCGGGCGAGTACCGGATGCAGCAGGTCGACGTGGAGCGCTCGCAGGAGTTCCGCAAGTGCATCGAGTGCTTCCTGTGCCAGGACACCTGCCACGTGGTGCGTGACCACGAGGAGAACAAGGCCGCCTTCGCCGGACCCCGCTTCCTGATGCGGGTGGCGGAACTGGACATGCACCCCCTGGACGCGGCGGGCGAGGCGGGACTGGACCGCAAGAGCACGGCCCAGGAGGAACACGGTCTCGGCCTCTGCAACATCACCAAGTGCTGTACGGAGGTCTGCCCGGAAGGCATCAAGATCACCGACAACGCGCTGATCCCGCTGAAGGAGCGGGCCGTGGACCGCAAGTACGACCCCCTGGTGTGGCTGGGGAACAAGATCGGGCGCCGTCCCAGCCGGTAACAGCCTCCGATCAACCCCCGGTTGTTCACTTGGCAGTACAGAATGCCCCCTGTAGCAACGTCGTTGACGTGATGTCAGGGGGCATTCTCGGTGCGGGTGGGGGATCAGCTGGCGGGCCGGTACCGCCTCGACCGGCGGCTCGGTCAGGGCGGCATGGGCGAGGTGTGGCGGGCGCACGACACGGCGCTCGATCGCGCCGTGGCGGTGAAGGTGCTGCTGGAAGCGGCCACGAACGACGAGGTGGTCGCCCGCTTCCGGCGCGAGGCCACCATCGGTGCGCGGCTCCAGCACCCCGGGATCACCGTGGTGCACGACGTGGGCCAGGAGGACGGCCGGCTCTTCATCGTGATGGAGCTGCTCGCGGGCGAGGACCTGCGCAGCGCCCTGGCCCGGGTGCCGGGCGGGCTGCCGGTGGAGGCCGCGCTGGAACTGGCCGCGCAGACCGCGGAGGCGCTGGCCGCCGCGCACGAGCGGTCGGTGATCCACCGGGACTTGAAGCCCGCCAACCTCTTCCTGCTGCCCGGGGGCCGGCTGAAGATCTGCGACTTCGGCATCGCGCACTCCTCGGACGCCACCGCGGGCTGGACGGTGACCGGCCGGATCTTCGGCAGCCCGCCGTACATGGCCCCCGAACAGTGGCGGGGCGAGCGGGTGGACGCCCGGTGCGATCTGTACGCGCTGGGGTGCGTGCTGTACGCCCTGCTGAGCGGGGACCCGCCCTTCGGGGAGGCCGACGGCCCCTACGTCCTGATGCGCCGCCACATCGAGGACCCCCCGCGCCCGCTGCGCGGGTCGGCTTCCCCCGTGGCTCCGGAGCTGGACCGTCTGGTGCTCCACCTGCTGGCGAAGGCCGCGGCGGACCGCCCGGAGTCGGCGGTGGCGGTGGCGGTGGCCCTGCGGGGGCTGCAGCGCGGATCGGCCGACCGGGAGCGGCCGGGCCCGGAGGGCCCCGAGGCCGGCCCCTTGGGCGAGGACCGGGCCGCAGCCCCCGGCGGGGCCGGCGCGCGAGGCCTGGCCGAGGTGGGGGTCGCGGACGGGGTCGAGGTCGGGGACGGGGTCGGGGACGGGGTCGGTGCCGGTGCCAGTGCCGGTGCCAGTGCCGGTGCCGGTGCGGGTGCCGGTGCCAGTGCCGGTGCCAGTGCCGGTGCCGGTGCGGGTGCCGGTGCCGGTGCGGGTGCCGGTGCCGGTGCGGGTGCCGGTGCCGGTGCGGGTGCCGGTGCGGGTGCGGGTGCGGGTGCCGGTGCCGGTGCGGAGCATCCTGCCGGGACCGAGGCCGACGCCCTCCCCGGGGCCGGGGTGGGCGCCGCCCGCAGAGTCGGGGCCGGGGCCGTCGCCGGGGCTGGGGAGCGAGCCGAGCCCGGCATCGGGACCGGGAGTCAGGCGGAGGGCCCGACCGAGGCTGACACCGGGACCGGGGGCGGAGGCAGGGCCCAGGACGGGCGGGGCGCCGATCCCCGAACCCGCGACGGGGCCACGGTCGATCCCCGGATCGCCACCGGGTCCGGGCCCCGGACCGCGGAACGGACCGGGGCCACGGACCGGGACCGGGACCGGAACGGAACCGACGAGCCGGATCGGGATGGGTACCGGAATGGGGACGCCGAGGCGGCTGGGAACGGAGCCGTCGCCCACGACGGGGGCTGGTACCGGGATCGGGACCAGGCCGCTGCGCGGGTCGCGGACCACGACCGGGCAGCGGCCGGGACGCCGGAGCGGGAGCGGGACGGAGCCGGCGAGGCGGATCGGGACTGGGACCGGGAGAAGGGCTCGGGCGGGGCCGGGGAGTTTGCGCGGGGGGTGCTCGGCGAGGTCGAGGACGCGTTGCGGGAGGTGCCGGCGGGCGATGAGGCGCGGGTCGAGGTGCTGGCGGTCGCCGCCGACGCGGCTGCGCGCTTCGACGCGGAGCTCGCGCGCCGGCTGCTGGCCGACGCCGAGGTCGCGGCGTGGATCGGCGGCGGGGGCGACGGGGCGCGGGTGGCCCGGCTGCTGACGGGCCTGGCCGGAGCCACGGCGGCGCACGCCCCCGCGCGGGCGCGCCGCCTGCTGACCGACGCGCAACAGGCGCTGTTCACCGTGTTCGGCTCGCGCCGCGAGGGCCCGCTGTGTGCGGTCGCGGAGGAGCTGGCCCGGCTCGCCCCCGAGCAGGCTGCGCAGATAGCCGAGTACCACTTCGCGGGCACTCCGGCCGAGAAGCGGCTCCGCGTGCGCATCGACACCGCCGCAACGGCCGCCCGCCCGAGCGAGGCCGAGCACCGGCTGTCCCGGATCCAGGACCCGGGGCAGCGCGCCGCCACCACCTACGACCTGGTACTGGCCCTCGCCCCGCGCGACCTGGACGTCGCCCTGCGCCTGAGCGAGCGGATCGGCTCCGCCGGGGGCCGGCTGCTGGCGCTGTGCCAGGTGGCGAGCGACCGCGCCGAGGCCGGGGACCCGGCGGGCGGGACCCGGGCACTGGACCATGCCGAGGAGGAGCTGCCCCGGTTCCTGGAGGAGCGGGCGGCCTGGCTGCGCGAGGAAGCCGCGCACCACGCCGAGCAGGGCCGGCTCGTACAGGCCGAGCGGCTGCGCACCCAGGCGGCCGCCCTGCTGCGCCGCCATCCGGAGGAGGCCGGCGACGAGAAGGCCGGCCACGCCCTGTCCGCGCTGGCCGGGGCCCGGGCCCGGGTCGAGCAGTCGGCTCGGCCGCCGCTGGACCCGGCGGTGGCACGGGAACGCGCGGACCTGGCCCGCGACCTGCCGGATCCGGTACAGCGGGCCCGCGCGTTGGCCGGTATCGCGCGGGAGTGCGTGGCGACGGGCCGGACGCCGTGGCTGACGGAGGCATCCGCCGACGCGGGGAGTGCCCCGACGCACCGCACGACGGCTCTGGGCGGCCCGGACTCGGGGCCCGCGGTGGCTCCCGGGGCGCATGTCCGCCTCATCGGCGCGCAACCCACGGCGCGACCGTCGCCCCCGCGCGCGGACCCCGGGACCCGCGCCTGGCACACGGGCGTGAAGCCGGACGCCTTGTACGCGGCCGGTACCCACGTGGTGTGGCGGTCGGGGACCGAGGTGGGCTACGTACAGGCCGACGCGGGCACGACGCGCTGGACGGCCCACGCCGACGAGGGCACGAACGCTGCGCCACTGCCCGGATCCGGGCGGTTGCTGGTGTCCTGCCTGGCGGACGCCACCACGGTGTACGTCCAGGTACGGCGGGACCTCGAACCGGGGGCACGGCTGGTGGCGCGGGAGCCGCACGACGGGCGGGTGCGGTGGTGGCGGGACCTGCCGTCGTGGCGGCCGCTGCGGACCGCGGGGCCGGTGCTGGTGCACGGGGCGCCGGGGGACCTGACCGCGCTGTGGGCGCCGACGGGCGAGATCCTGTGGCGGCGCGCCCTGCGTGACACCACCCGGTTGCCGGCCTTGGCGGGCGACCGTCTGGTCCTCGCGGACGACCGGGAGCTCCAGGGGCTGGACCTGTCCACCGGACGGCAGGTGTGGTCACAGCGGCGGAGCTGGCCCGCCGAGGGCGTGGTCAAGGGGCAGCCCGTCCACCTCCTGGACGGGACCTGGCTCGTCGCGCTGGACCGCGACTCGGGCCGGGAGATGTGGAGGTACGGGCTGGGCGCTCCGGCAGAGCGGCTGCTGATCGAGGGCGACACGGTGTTCGCGGCGGCGTACCGCCCGGAACAGGGCGTGGACCTGGTGGTCGCACTCGACGCGCGGACCGGGGCGCTGCGGTGGCTGAGGTCACTGACCCGGCGCGGGGGCCCTGCGTGCGCGCTCGAACTGCTGGGCCTGCGACCGGGCGGGCTCTACGTGAAGGCCTCCGGCGGTGGCCGCCGCTGGAGGCTGCTCGGGCCGGACGACCCGTTCATCGCCGTCCTGGACCCGGCAACGGGCAAGCGCCGTCGCCTGTGGGAGGACCTCACCCTCACCCTCGCCCTCGACGACGTCCTCCTGGTCGCCGGCCACCTCGTCCTGTCCCGCCCCAGCCTCTCGGCCTGGCCCCTGCCCTGACCGGCCCCACGGGCCGCTCAGAGCAGGGACGGGCGGGGCAACCTCCGGGTGCGGAGCAGCTCATTCGCCCATAATCTCCCCAATGTGACTCCGCCGAGAAGCAGGACGAAGAGACGCGCCCCCGCCGGGATACCCGTCCGGACCTGCCTCGCCCTCGCCGCCGCGCTGCTCGCGCTCACCGGCTGGGCGGCGGCCGGCGCGCCCGCCGCCCGCGCCGACGATCCCGTCACCCTGTCGCAGCAGGGGCAGATCACCGACCGGGTGAACGCCCTGGGCGACCGCGAGCCCGCCGTCACCGCCGCGCTGGACAAGCTGTACGCCGACCGGAAGATCCAGCTGTTCGTCACCTACGTCCGCGACTTCTCCGGCCGCTCCGCGCAGAGCTGGGCCGACGCCACCGCCCAGAAGAACGGCCTGGGCCAGAACGACCTGCTGCTGGCCATCGCCACCGGCGCCCGCCAGTACGCCTATTCGGCCGACGCCGAGTCCGGTTTCACCAAGGAGCAGCTCGCGGAGGTCGCGCGGACCGCCATCGAGCCCGCCCTGCGGCAGAACGACTGGGCGGGCGCCGCGATCGGCGCCGCGAACGGCTATGACGCGGTCCTGGGCGGGCAGCCCGTCCCGGCGCCCGTCGTCGTCCCCGGCGAGGCCGACCCCGGCGGCGCCGCGGCGAGCGGCGAGAACGGCGCCGGGGACTTCGTCCTCCCGGTGGTGGCGGTCGGCGCGGCCGGCGCCCTGGGCGCGTACGCGTACACCCGCCGCAAGCGCCGGTCGGCCGGAGCCGGAGCCGGCACCTCCGGGGGCCCGAAGACCACCGGCTGGTCCGGCCAGGACACGGCGCCCGCCCCGCTGCCGCTCCCCGATCTGGACGTCCGGGCCAAGGCCATGCTGGTGGGGACCGATGACGCGATCCGCACCAGCACCGAGGAACTCGGCTTCGCCACCGCCGAGTTCGGCGAGGAGGCGGTGGCGGCGTTCACGGCGGCCGTGGACTTCGGCACGAGCGAGCTGACGGCCGCGTTCCGGCTGCGCCAGCAGCTCGACGACGCCTACCCGGAGGACGACGCCACCCGCCGCCGGATGCTGGACGAGATCGTGGCCCGCTGCACGGAGGCGAACCGGCGGCTCGACGCCCAGGCGGACGACTTCGACCGGCTGCGGGACCTGGAGAAGAACGCCCCGCAGGCCCTGGCCGCCGTGGAGGCCCGGTTCCGCGCGCTGACGGGCCGTACGACGACGGCGGAGGCCACCCTCACGGCCCTCGGCCGGCAGTACGCGGACTCCGCGTCCGCGCCCGTGGCCACCCACCCCGAACAGGCCAAGGACCGATTGCTGTTCGCGACGAGCAGCCTCGGCGAGGCCCGCGCCGCGATCGGCTCCGGGGACAACGGCAAGGCCGCCGTGCACGTCCGGGCCGCCGAGGGCGCCGTGGACCAGGCGGCGACCCTGGTCGACGCGGTGGAGCGGCGGGCACAGGAGCTGGCGGAGGCCGCCGGGAAACTGTCCGTCGCGCTGAACGAGACGGACACGGACCTCGCCGACGCGCGCGGGCTGCTGACCGGTACCACCGAGGGCACCTCGACCGCGGACCTGCGCGGCCGGATCGGCCGGGCGGAAGCCGTACTGGCCGACGTCCGCCAGGAGCAGAGCGCCGGCCGGTACGACCCGATGGACGCCCTGCGCCGGGTGGAGGAGGCGGACGCGGCCCTCGACGAGGCGCTGGCGGGGGCCCGCGAGCGCGAGTCGGGCCGTCAGCGGTCGGCGGCCCTGCTCGACCAGGCCCTGCTCACGGCCCGCAGCGCGGTCGGCGCGGCGGCGGACTACGTCACCACCAGCAGGGGCGCGGTCGGCAGCCAGGCCCGTACGCGGCTGGCGGAGGCGCAGCGCCACCTCGAGCGGTCCACGGCCCTCGCGTCCTCGGACCCGCCCGGCGCGCTGGCGGAGGCGCAGCGGGCCGAGTCGCTCGCGCGGCAGGCGCAACAGCTGGCCGAGCAGGACGTGGAGGCGTACCAGAACCCGTACGGCAGCGGCGGCCGGCGTCAGGGCGGCGGCATGAGCGGCGCGGTGCTCGGCGGGATCATCCTCGGCGGGATCCTCGACGGCGGCCGCCGCGGCGGTGGGTTCGGCGGCGGGGGCGGCGGTTTCGGCGGGGGCTTCGGCGGCGGTGGAGGCGGGAGCGGCCCCGGCTCCTTCGGCGGCGGCGGGACCCGCGGCCGCATGGGCGGCGGTGGCCGCTTCTGACGGACCGTCCCTCCCCCTTCCCCTTCCCCACGGAGGCATCGACATGAGCAAGCAGACCATCCTCGGCCGGGTCACCCAGCTCGCCAAGGCCAACATCAACTCCCTGCTGGACCAGGCCGAGGACCCGCAGAAGATGCTGGACCAGCTGATCCGCGACTACACGAACAACATCTCGGAGGCGGAGCAGGCCGTCGCCACCACCATCGGCAATCTGCGGATGCTGGAGGCGGACCACAAGGAGGACGTGGACGCGGCCGCCGAGTGGGGCGGCAAGGCCCTCGCGGCGAGCAGGAAGGCGGACGAGTTGCGGGCGTCGGGTGCGGCCGCGGACGCGGACACGTTCGACCGCCTCGCCAAGGTGGCCCTCGGCCGCCAGATGCAGTCGGAGAAGGAGGCGACGACGGCCGAGCCGACGATCACCGCCCAGACCGACGTCGTGGACAAGCTGAAGTCGGGCCTGGAGTCGATGAAGGACAAGCTGACCGAGCTGACGTCCAAGCGGGACGAGCTGGTGGCGCGCGCCAGGACCGCGCAGGCGCAGAACACGATGATGGACGCGGTCAAGAACATCGACCTGATGGACCCCACCAGCGATCTGAACCGCTTCGAGGACAAGGTCCGGCGCCAGGAGGCCATGGCGCTGGGCAAGCAGGAGCTGGCCGCGTCCTCGCTGGACGCGCAGTTCGAATCCCTGGAGGACCTCGGCAAGGCCTCGGAGATCGAGGCCCGCCTCGCCGCGCTGAAGGCCGGCCGGGCGGCCTGAGCCCCGGCCCCGCCCGGGCCCCGCCTGCCCGGGCCCCGCCTCCCGGGGCCCCGCCTCCCCGGGCCGGGCCCGCGGCGGGGCCGCGCCCCCTACCCGTACATGCTCAGCAGTTGCTCGGCGGAGAGCTCGGTCACCGACTCCGCCACCGCGCCCGGGAGCGGGAGCTCGAACCAGACCGTCTTGCCCCGGTGGGTGCGCCGGGTGCCCCAGCCCGCCGAGAGCAGGCCGACGAGCTGGAGGCCGCGGCCCCCCTCGTCGGTGTCGCGCGCGCGCCGACGCCTCGGCTGGACCAGGTTCGCGTCCCAGACCTCGCAGACGAGGGTCCGGTCCAGCAGCAGCCGCAGCCGGATCTCGCCCTCGCCGTAGCGCAGGGCGTTCGTCACGAGCTCGCTGACCAGCAGCTCCGTCGTGTCCAGCAGCCCTTCCAGCCCCCAGGCCGGCAGCTTGGCCCGCGCCAGTTCCCGGGCCCGGCCCACCGACCGGGCCTCGCGCGGCAGCTGCCAGTCGCCGACGGCGTCCACCGGCAGGCCCTGGACCCGGGCCATCAGCAGCGCGATGTCGTCCTCCCCGTGCCGGGTGTCGAGGGAGTTGAGGACCCGGTCGCAGACCTCCTCCAGCGGGCGCGAGGGGTCGGCCAGCGCGTCGCGCAGGCCCGTCAGGCCCTCTTCCAGCGGGTGGTCCCGCGATTCGACCAGGCCGTCGGTGTACAGCGCGAGCAGCGCGCCCTCCGGGAGTTCGACCTCGACCTCCTCGAACGGCTCGCCGCCCACGCCCAGCGGCAGCCCCGTCGGGATCTCCAGGAGCAGTCCGGGCCGGGCCGGGGAGCCCTCCTCCTTCGGTTCCACCAGCACCGGCGGCATGTGGCCCGCGTTCGCGATGGTGCAGCGCCGGGTCACCGGGTCGTACACGGCGTACACGCACGTGGCGAGGTACACCTCCGAACGGTCCGCGTCCCGCGAGTGCAGCGCGGCGCGCGAGGCCTGCTGGGAGCCGCCGGGCGCGCCGAGCCCCCGGGCGATCTCGTCCAGCGCGGTCAGCACTTCGGCCGGTTCCAGGTCGAGCAGCGCCAGCGTCCGTACGGCCGTGCGCAGTTCGCCCATGGCCACGGCGGCCCGCAGGCCGCGGCCCATGACGTCTCCGACGACCAGCGCGGTGCGGTGCCCCGGCAGCTCGATGACGTCGAACCAGTCGCCGCCGACCTCGGTGGCCGCGTTGCCCGGCAGGTAGCGGCAGGCGATGTCGAGCCCGGCCGCCTCCGGGTCCCCGGGGGGCAGCAGGCTGCGCTGCAGGATCAGCGCGCGCTCGTGTTCGCGGCGGTAGAGCCGCGCGTTGTCGATGCAGACGGCGGCCCGCGCGGCGAGTTCGACGGCGACCGCCCGGTCCCGTTCGCCGAAGGGCTCGCTGCCCTTCGTACGGGAGAACTGCGCGAGTCCGACCACCGTGTCGTGCGCGACGAGCGGGACGACGAGGGTGGACTGGACGAGGTCACCGGACTGCGGTCCGGCGCCGTCCAGCAGCCGCGGCCGCGCCGTGCGCAGCGCGACGGCGCCCGGCGACCCGGCCGGATACCGGTGGATCTCCCCTACGGAGACCAGCGCGCCCGTGCCCGACAGCGGCGCGTCCGAGACCGCGGAGGCGAAGGCGACCCGCCGCAGCGGCGCCGAGGGCGCCCGGCCCGGGCCCTGGCCGGGCAGGCTGGGCACGCCCGGCCCCTGGGGGCGGGCGGGGCGGTCGTCGTCGCCGAGCAGGAGCCCCTGGTAGAGGTCGACGGCGGCCAGGTCGCAGAAGCCGGGGACGGTGACGTCGAGGAGTTCGCGGGCGGTGGTCTCCAGGTCGAGCGAGTTGCCGATGCGGTGTCCGGCCTCGTTCAGCAGGGCCAGGTTGCGCCGGACCCCGGCGGCCTCGCGGGCGGCGAGGTGGCGACGGGTGACGTCGATGCCGATGCCGGCGACGCCGACGGGGGTCCCGGAGCCGCCGTGGACCCGGTAGAGGTTGATGGACCAGTGCCGTTTCTCCCGGCTGCCGGGGGCGGCTCCGGTGATCTGGAGGTCGTTGACCGCGTCGCCGGTCTCCAGGACCCTGCGCAGGGCCTCGGCCATCCGGTCGGCCTCGTGCGCGGGCAGGTAGTCGTGGACGGTGCGGCCCCGGTGTTCCTCGGCGGCGCCGCCGAAGACGGTCGCGAAGCGGCGGTTGGCGCGCTGCACGGTGAGGTCCGTACCGAAGAGCAGGAAACCGAAGGGAGATTGACCGAAAATGGCCTGGGAGGCCGCCAGATCGGATTCGATCCGCCGCAGCGCACGCACGTCGACCACCACACAGAGCGCGGCGCGCTCGGCGGCTTCGGTCCGGGTGGGCATCACATAGATCTCGGCCACCCCGTGCGCGCCGTCCCCGCCCGGGATCCGGAAGGGGATCAGGCCCGTCCATTCCTTGCCGTCGAGGATCTCGGCCACGCGGCGGTGCCCGGCGGATCGCAGTTCGGCCGGCATGAAGGCGTCGACCGGGTCGCGGCCGACGGCCTGCGCCGGGGTCAGCCCGAAGAGTTCCTCGGCGCGCAGACTCCATTGGTCGATGAGACCGTCGGGCCCGATCGAGAACGAAGCGACCTTTATGTAGTCATATATCGAGCCAGGCGGGCTGTTGTGCCACAAGGAGTCGTGCCAGGTGTCCCTGCGCACGGGTTCCACGGGCACACGGGCCTGATGTGCCTGTTCAGGTATCTCGCTCACGCGACCGTCCCCTCCAGCTCACCGCAACCGGACCGGCCATGACCGAAGTATTCAGCACCGCGGCGCCTTACGGCACGGCCTTCGCGATCACAAAAGGATCCCGTTGTTTTCCAGCCATGCCGTGCGCTCTCCGCGGACTCCGTCCGGGGGGTGTCCCCTGGCCGCCCTTCCCCTTGTTACTGACCAGGAAGAGCCAACTCGAACCACACCGTCTTGCCCGACTTCCCGTGCCGGGTCCCCCAGCGCTGCGCCGAGGCCGCCACCAGGTGGAGCCCCCGGCCCCCCTCGTCGTCGGTGTCGGCGACGCGCTCGCGGGGCGGATCCGGAAGAGGATCGGAAACCTCCACGAGGAGCGCAGGGCCCGAGGGCGCGCCCGGGGCGGCCGGATCACGCCGTACCAGCCGGACCCCGATGGGTCCGGAGGCGTAGCGAAGGGAGTTGGTGACCAGCTCGCTGACCAGCAGGACGGTGACATCGCCGACGGCCTCGAGACCCCAGTCGCGAAGGGCGCCGCGGACCGCGTGACGGGCGGTGCGGACGGCACCCGGTTCGGCGGGGAAGGCCCATTCGGCACACTCGCCGTCTGTGTCGATCACGCCGATCACTTCCCGGGCCGGGTGGCGACCCCAGTCCGGTTCGACAGGGACAGAACCACGGGGGACAAGTACATATGCGGATTAATAGCGACATACCCGATATTCAGGGCGTCGTACCACTCGGCCCCCCACGAACCGGCGCACTGTGGCGCAGACGGCCTAGAGCCCGACGTCACGCGCCCCCGTGAACCCGGGCCGCGGACTCCAGCCGCCGGCCGGCCTCGGCGACCGCCGGGCGGTCCTGGTCGAGCCAGTCCACCGAGTCGAGCTCGTGGGGACCGAGCCAGCGCAGCTCGTCGTGGTCCTCCAGCGGAACGGGATCGCCGGAGAGCAGCCGGGCGGTCCACACGTGCAGGACCAGGCCCGGCTTCAGCGGCCACTCCCCCGGGATCCGCTCGAGCGCCTCGGTCTCGACGCCGAGCTCCTCGCGCAGTTCGCGCACGAGCGCCTCGGGCCCCGATTCGCCCGGCTCGGTCTTGCCGCCCGGGAGTTCCCAGCGGCCGGCGAGCTCCGGGGGTGCGCTGCGGCGGGCCGCCAGCAGGCGCCCGTCATGACAAAGGGCTCCGCCCACGACCACGCGTACCGTCATGGGCGGAGCCTATGGCAGCGGCGTTGCCGCTGCGACGCTCACTTCGTTCTGGACGCTCACTTCGCTCGGGACGCTCAGTTCATCGTGGCGGTCTGGCTGGTGGTGCTGCCCTGGACGAGCCGCTCGATCCAGTAGAGCTGCTTGTGTCCCCTGTCTTCGAGGCTGTCGGCAACCTTCTGGGCTTCTGCCCGGGTGGCGTAGCGGCCCACCCGGTAGCGGTTGCCGTTGTCGTCCTCACGTATGACCAGCCACGGGAGCAGGGCACCGCTGTCGTTCATCGCGTTTCACCCTCCGCCGACGTACCTGCCCGGGAAACCGCATTGCGCATATGCCTGAGCCTACGCCCGACCTTTACGCAGCGGATATGGTTTTTCACGAAGAGGTACCTCACAGGCGTACGCATCCGGCCACGCGTACGAGTGCGCCGTGCGCGCCGGTTCAGACCCGGCGCACGGTGCGCGCCGGCGGAATCACCGCTCTCCCCGGGGTCTGCCGGCGGCCGGCATCCCCGCAGGTCGCGTCGCGGGAACAACCGAGCGAGCAGATCGCGCCGCACCGGACGGGACGGTCGGCGGTGGCGGGCAGCTCGTACGGGGCCGCGCGGACGGAGCGCGGACACGTCGCGGTGACGTCCGTCCGCCTCCCCGTCCGGGCCGCCGACGGTGTCCGGCCTGGCCAGGCAGCGCTTCTCCTTCGCCAGCCCCGCGGTCAACGGGCGCAGGACGCGCGCGAGTCGGAGGCCGGGAACGCTTCGGCGTATGTCCCGAAAGGGCCGCGCGACGAGCAGGCGCGCGATGAGCAAGTCCCCGATGCCCGCGCGGAGTCCGAGGCCGGGCCCGAGCCCGAGGGGGCGCGGAGGCCGGAGCCGGCGCCGAGGGGGCACAGAGGCCGGGGTCGAGGCCGGGGCCGGGGCCGGTGTCAGGCGCCGGGCGCGAAGTCCGCGGGGCAGGGGTGCTCCAGACGCTGCCCGGGCATCACCCCGCCCGCACGCCGTCGTCGGCGTCCGCTCAGCGGACCGGCAGGTGGTACGCGAGGCGGTAGCGGTCGGCCGGGACCACGACGTCCGCCGTCTCCACGGCACGGCCGGACGCGAAGTACGTGCGCCCGATCACCAGCACCACGTGGCCCGGGACCCCGCCGAGCAGCAGGCTCTCCTCCGCCAGGCCCGGCCGGGCGCCGACCTCCTCCACCACGTTGTCCACGACCACGTCGATCGCCGCCATCCGGTCGACGACCCCCGCGCCGCCGAGCGGCCCCTCCTCGGGCAGCATCACCGGCGTCCGGCCCGTCACGGTCAGCGGCTCCCAGGAGGTGGACAGCATCATCGCCTCCCCCGCGTCGCGGAAGACGTACCGCGTCCGCATCACCCGCTCGCCGGGTTCGATGCCGAGCCGCTCGGCGATGTCCGGCGGGGCCCCGGTCTGCTCGCTGCCGGAGTCCCAGGTGCCGCGCGCGCCCGCCTCCGCCTGTTCCTGGCGGAACGGGGTCGAGACCCCGCCCGTGCGGTAGCCGGTGCGGGCCACCCGCCGGGGGACGGGCTGCTCCCGCACGTACGTGCCGGACCCGGATCTGCCTTCGACCAGGCCCTCCGCCATGAGGACCTTGCGCGCCTCCAGCGCCACGGTGTCGGAGACCCCGTACTCCTCGCGGATCCGGGCCTGGGAAGGGAGCCTGGCGTGCGGGGGCAGGGACCCATCGACGATCTTCCGTCGCAGATCCCCGGCGACGCGCAGATAGGCCGGCTGCTCGCCGAAAGTCACTGGCCACTCCCATCAGGTTGACAGACAGCTACAGCCTGGCAACCGACGGTTGTACGCCGCAAGCAAGGGCCAGAGTTTCACCCGAAGTGATGAAGCCAGGTCACTCAAACCCACGCGTCACACCAGCACCGCGCGGACACCGCCCCGACACCTCCGCACGTCACAGCACGCGTCCCGGTACCTGTCCCGGCACCTGACCCGGTACGCGTCGCAGTCGGACCGATTCCACGCTCGGGCCGTCCCGTTCCGCCTCCTCCAGCCACTGCGGGACGGTCGTCGACAGTCCGTACGCCCCGCGCAGCGCCTTCTCCGCCGCCACCGGTAGCTCGGCGAGCGCCCGGCTCCAGGCCTCGGAGAACGCTTCCGGGTCCGACGCGCGCGCCGCCTTCTGCCATTGGCGCCGCGCGGCCTCGACCCGCTCCTTCTGCACGCCCGCCGGCCCGGCCAGCTCCGGCCGCCCCTTCGCCCCGTCGAGCATCCGCGACTCGGCGGCCAGCGCCTCGTCCACCCGGCGCGCCCAGGCCAGGTACTCCACCAGCGCGTCCTCGACGCCCTGCTCGGGCGAGCCGCCCAGCGCCTGGTCGGCCTCGTTCATCGCGTGCAGGAAGGTCACCTGCTCCGGCTTCAGCATCCCGGCGTCCTTGCGCAGGCTTCCCGTGTGCTCCTGCTCCGCCGTGCCGATCACGCACACCACGCGCCGGTCGCCGTCGCCCCAGGACCCGCGCGAGGGGGCGAAGTAGAACATCTCCGCGTACGGGGGCAGCGCCCAGGTGTCCATCGCGTACGCGTCCTGCGCCCGCCAGCAGTCCTCGTTCGCCGACCGTTTGAGCTCCTCGACGCCCGGGAACCGCGGTCCGCTCAGCGTGGTCGAGGCCGTGACCTCCGCGTCGTGGACCCGCGCGCAGGCGATCCGGTACACGAAGGGGTCCTCCTCCAGCAGGTCCCCGCCGGGGACGTTGAAGCACTCGCCCGCACGCAGCTCGTCGATGTCGGTCAGCTCGCCCTCGACGTCCTCGTACGGCTCCAGCGCGCCCAGCGCGCGGGCCCGCTCGAAGAGCGTGTCCGCGACCCGCGGCACGGCGAACACCATCACCGCGGTCATCACCAGCGAGACGGCCAGGCCGCAGACGGCGAGGCCCCGGCCCCGCTCGCCCCTCTTGGCCGTCTGCACCAGGGCCACGATCGCGAGGACGACCCCCAGGGGCGGGAAGCAGAGCAGCCCGACCAGCAGCGAGGCGAGCGCGAAGCCGTTGAGCGCGGGCGGCCCGTACGGGTACCCGTACGGGGGCGGGGGCGGCGGCGGGGCGGGCCAGAGGGGCGGGGGCGGGTTGGTCACGGGTCGAAGTGCTCCATCAGGGCGGGGCGGTGGCGGCGACGGAAGCGTTCGCTCAGGCGTGCGCGCGTACGAATGCGCGAATAGTACGCAGTTGGGGGCGACCGCCGAAACGGTCGCCCCCGCTGTTCAACCCGTCGTCGTTTCACGCCGTGTTCCGCGCCGGACCCGGCACGGACCACGACCGCTCAGAACTGGAGCGCCCAGGAGTCGATCTTCCCCGTGTCGGCGTTCGCGAGGTCGGCGACCCGGAGCTTCCACACGCCGTTGGCCACCTCGGCCGAGGCGTTCACCGTGAAGGTCTGCACGATGTCGTCCGCGCTTCCGCCGGTGCGGTTGCGCAGGCCGTAGACCGTGCCGTCGGGGGCGACCAGGTCGACCTTCAGGTCACCGACGTAGGTGTGCTTGATGTCGACCGGGACGCTCAGCGTCGCCGGGGCGTTGCCGGAGATCCCGCTGACGGTGATCGGCGACTCGACGGTGGCGTTGTCGTTGACCGCGTAGTCCGCCGTGTTCTCGAAGCGGGTGCCCGGGTTCGGCGGGGTGGTGGAGCCCCCGACGTTGAGCAGCCGGTTCGGGGAGCCGGTGCCGGCGCCGGTCACGACGTTCGGCGTGGCCGCGTTCACGAGGGCCGTGGAGACCTGGGCCGGCGTGGCCGCCGGGTTGGCCGCGAGGTGGAGCGCGGCGGCGCCGACCACGTGCGGGGTCGCCATCGAGGTGCCGGAGATGGTGTTCGTGTTGGTGTCGCCGGTGCCCCAGGAGGAGGTGATGGAGGAGCCGGGCGCGAAGAGGTCCAGGACCGTGCCGTAGTTGGAGTAGCTCGCCTTGGCGTCGGTGCTGGTCGTGGCGCCGACGGTGATCGCCTCGGCCACGCGGGCCGGGGACTTGGTGGCGGCGTTCGTGGACTCGTTGCCCGCGGCCACCCCGTAGGTGATGCCGCTGGCTATGGAGTTGCGCACGGCGGTGTCGAGCGCGGAGTCGGCGCCGCCGCCGAGCGACATGTTCGCCACGGCCGGTTTGACGGCGTGCTGGGTCACCCAGTCGATGCCGGCGACGACCTGGGCGGTCGTACCCGAGCCGTTGTTGTCGAGCACGCGCACGCCGACGATCTTCACCTTCTTGGCCACGCCGTACGAGCCGCCCCCGACGGTGCCGGCGACGTGGGTGCCGTGGCCGTGGCCGTCCTGCGCGGTGTTGTCGTTGTCGATGGCGTCGTAGCCGTAGGAGGCCCGCCCGCCGAACTCGGTGTGCGTGATGCGCACCCCCGTGTCGATGATGTACGCCGTCACGCCCTCGCCCGCCGTGTCCGGGTAGGTGTAGCCGCTGTCGAGCGGGAGCGCGCGCTGGTCGATCCGGTCCAGGCCCCAGGAGGGCGGGTTCGGCTGGGTGGTGTCGACGGTGAAGGTCCGGTTCTGCACGACCGACGCCACGGCCGGGTCGGCGGCGAGCTTCCTGGCCTGCGCCTCGGAGGCCTCCACGGAGTAGCCGTTGAGGGCCGCGGCGTAGGTCCGGTCGATCGTGGCGCCGTACCGCTTGGCCACGGCCTTTCCGCTGTCGGCCGTGGCACGGGCCGCGGAGTCGCGCAGGGTCACGATGTAGCTGCCGGGGACGGTGCCCGCGGCGCCGGCGTTCTCGATGACGCCCTGCGGGGCGTCCGAAGCGGCCGAGGCGGCCGAGGCCGGTAACGCGGCGGCGACGCCGAGCGTGAGGGCCAAGGTGGCGGCCGCGCCGATGCCGGCGGCCTTGCGGCGGGTGTGACGCATCACGGACATGCGAGGGGTCCTCCTCATAGGCGGTGCGCTGCGGGGGGTGCGCGGACACGTCGCTTTAGGCATGACCATGACAAGTAATTCAGCCCAACGGCGCGCCGCTGACGAAAGGTTGACCCACAGACTCACCTCCCCACAAGAGGACAACGAACGCGTAACATCCGTGCCATACGACAGCCATGAACGAGCAAAGGCGGTCAGCACATGACGCACGCACTGCCCGGCTACGTCTGCGCCGAGGACGGGGCGCGCGCCGACGTCCGGACCGCGCCGTGGTGCTGTCCCCTCTGCGGCGGCCCGTGGGACCTCGACTTCACTCCCGATCCGGCCGCCCCGCTGGAACCCCACGCCGGACCGCCCTCGCTCTGGCGGTACGGATCCGCGCTGCCGCTGCCGGGGGCCTACGCCGTGACGCTGGCCGAGGGGAACACCCCGCTGGTGCCGCTGGCCGAGCGGGTCCACGCCAAACTCGACTTCCTCATGCCCACGTTGTCGTTCAAGGACCGGGGCGCGGTGATGCTCGCGGAGCTGGCGCGCCGGCTCGGCCCGAAGCGGGTGGTGGCGGACAGCAGCGGCAACGCGGGGACCGCGTGCGCGGCGTACTGCGCGCGGGCGGGACTGAGTTGCGAGGTGTTCGTGCCGGAGGGCACCGCGCGGAGCAAGACGGAGCGGATGCGCGCGCACGGCGCGGTGGTGCGGACGGTCCCGGGCGGGCGCGAGGCGGCGGCCGGGGCGGCCCGCGCCGAGGCCGACCTCCCGGGGGTCTTCTACGCCAGCCACGTGTTCAACCCGTACTTCCTGCACGGCACGAAGACCTACGTGTACGAGGTGTGGGAGGCGCTCGGCGGGCACCTCCCCGAGGTGCTCGTGGTCCCGGTCGGCAACGGCACCCTGCTGCTCGGGGCCGCGCTGGCCGTGGAGGAGCTGGCCCGCCGCGGGGTCCGCCCGCCGGCGCTGATCGCCGTGCAGTCGGCGGCCGTGGCCCCGCTGGCCTCGGCCTTCCACGCGGGCGCCGAGGACGCCGGGGCCGTGCCCGAGCTCCCCACGCTGGCGGAGGGCATCGCCATCCCGGCTCCGCCCCGGGCCCGCCAGATCCTCGCCGCCGTCCGGGCGTCCGGCGGCACCTTCCTGACCGTCACCGACGACCGCGTCCGCGCGGCCCGGCTCGATCTGGCCCGGCGCGGCCTCTTCGTGGAACCGACGGCCGCGGCCTGCTGGGCCGCGGTGGGCCCGGGCGCCCCCGGCAACCCCCTCCAGGACCGCAGCGCGGTGGTTCCCCTGTGCGGCGCGGGCGCCACGTCGGGACCGGCCGCGCCGGCGGCCTGAGCGGCGCCGTCGCAGCCTCTCGGCGGCCGCGGCCCCTGCCGCGAGACGCCTGATGGGTGCAGCGGCCAACGACATAGGCTTCCGGTCATGCCCACCTCAACGGCCCGCGTCTGGACCGCCCTCGGCCTCGTCTACGTCGTCTGGGGCTCGACCTACCTCGGCATCCGGATCGTCGTCGACACCATGCCTCCGTTCCTCTCCGCGGGCGCCCGCTTCCTCACCGCCGGGGTGCTGTTGGCCGCGATCGTCGCCTGGCGCGACGGCCCCGCCGCCCTCAGGGCCACCGGTGCCCAGGTGCGCTCCGCCGTCCTGGTCGGCCTGCTCCTGATCCTCGGCGGCAACGGCCTCGTCGTCCTCGCCGAGACCTCGGTCCCCTCCGGCCTCGCCGCCCTCCTGGTCGCCGCCGTGCCCATGTGGCTGGTCTGTCTGCGGGCCGGCACCGGAGACCGCCCGTCGCCGCGCACCCTGGCCGGGGTGTTGCTGGGACTCGCCGGACTCGCCGTCCTGTGCAGCCCGGGGATCGACGGCGAGACCGGTCTCGCCGGGGTGCTCCTGGTCCTCGGGGCCTCGGTCCTCTGGTCGCTGGGCTCGTTCTCGGCGTCGAAGCTCACCCTGCCCGCCAACCCCTTCACCGGCAGCGCCTACCAGATGCTCGCGGGCGGGGCCGGCGGAATCGTCGTCGGCCTGTGCCGCGGCGAGCACCACGGCCTGCACCCCGGGTCGTACGCGACCGGGTCCTGGCTGGCCCTCGGCTACCTCGTGCTCTTCGGCTCGCTCGTCGGTTTCACCTCGTACGTGTGGCTCCTGCGGGCGGCTCCGCTCTCGCTGGTGGCCACGTACGCCTACGTGAATCCGGTCGTGGCCGTCGCCCTCGGCTGGCTCATCCTCGACGAGTCCCTGACCTGGCCGATCGTGCTCGGCGGCGCGATCGTCGTGGCCGCGGTGAGCGTGATCGTCAGCACGGAGCGGCGTACCTGAGCGCCCCGGCCCGAGGGGCCCGGTCCGAGGGGCCCGGCCCGAGGGGTCCGGTCCGCCCGACGGGTCTGACGGGCGGCCTTTCGGCGGCCGCCGCCGGCGGGCTCGGGTCAGCCCTTCGCCGCACGCTCGTAGAGCGCCTTCGCCCGGCCGTCGAACAGGGCCGCCGTCGAGTCCACGTCCGTGTTCCCGCCGCTCAGCACCCCGATCAGCTGCCCGGGCCGCCCCGGGCCGCCCCGGTCGGCGATCCACGGGCTGCCGCTGGTCCCGGTCCAGAACCCGGAGCAGTTGATGTACAGCATGGCGGCGTCGTCCTCGTCGTGGCGGCTCTGGGTCGTACAGGCGACGGGCTTGTTCTCCGGGTTGTGCTGCGATTCCGGGTACCCGACCACGGTCACCTCGCGGTCGTAGCCGGAGGTCCAGGCGGGCTTCGGGGTCTCGTCGCGCCCCACGACCTCCTGCAGGCTGCGCCCGTCCTCGTCCGGGTCGACCGTGAGGAAGGCGAAGTCGGCGGTGTCCTCGCCCCACTTCGTCCAGCGCTCGTCGACCTGGACGGAGCGCACCTTCCACACGCCGAGGGGCTGCTTCCCCGAGCCCTCGCCGGAGAAGGCGGGGGCGAAGGCGAGCTCGCCGATGGCCAGCCCGTCGTGCGCGACCTCACCCGGCCGCCCGCCCTCGCCGGCGGGGGCCACGCAGTGCGCGGCGGTGGCGACCACGTTGCCCCGCGGACTGTCGACGACGCTGGCCGTGCACCAGTGTTCCCCGTTGGCCATGAGCACCCCGACGGTCGGGAACGGGAGCGCGTGCCGGTCCTCGTAGCCGCCGGAGGTCTTGACGAAGACCACCGCGAGCAGCGCGGCGACCCCGGCCGCCGTGGCGGAGGCGACTGACCTGACCCCCGGGCTCATGGCCCCGCGGCGTCTTCCGCGCTGCCGTCCCGGTCCGCCTCCGACGTCGGGTCCGGCGTCGGGTCCGGCGTCGGGTCCGGCGTCGGAAGGGGAGCCGCGCCGGGAGTCAGGCGGGGGGCCGGGCGGGAGGCCGATCCGGGCCTCGAGCCGTGGGCCGACACGGGCGTCGACCCGGGCGTGGAACCGGGAGTCGACCCGGGCGTCGAAGGCGGCGTCGGACGGGGCGCCGGCGTGGGCGCCGACATCACCTTGCTGATCCACTCCAAGGAGCCCTCCCTCATGCCGCGCACGTACGACTTCCCGTTGTGCTCACCATCCTGGATCACCTGGAGCCGGGTGTGCACGGGGCCCTTCCCGTAGTCCCGCATGAACGCCTCGGCCTTCTCCCGGCCGCTCTCCTTGGTGCCGATCTGGAAGTTCAGGTAGACGTCCGGGCCGCCCGCCACGATCAGCCGCGCGGCCAGCTTCTCGGGGTTGTTCTCGTCCATGGCCCGTGTGTTCCCGTTCCACAGCGGGGAGTCGGGGACGAGGTCCGCGCCGCTCGCGATGACCGCCTTGAAGCGGTCGGGGTACTTCAGGACGTGCTTGAGGGCTCCGAAGCCGCCCGAGGAAGAGCCCATGTAGGCCCACCCGTCGCGTGAGGTGAAGGTGCGGAAATTGGCCTTCGTGAAATCCGGGACGTCATCGGCCATCCAGGTGCCCATCTTGGGCTGGCCGGGGATGTCCGAGCCGTCGAAGTGGTGCTTGGTATCGGCGTTGATCACCGGCATGACGAGGATGAAGGGCAGGCTCTTGCCGGCCTTCGCCCCGTCGCTCACCGCTTGCTGGAGGCCGAGTCCGGGGCCGGTGCCCCAGTAGTTCTTGGGGTACCCGCGGCCGCCCGGCAGCGAGATCAGGACGGGGAAGGCGCTCTCGGCGTAGGCCGGGTCGTCGTACTCCTTCGGCACCCACACCCAGACGTCGCCGGTGAATCCGGACTTCTTGCCGATCAGTCTCGTCTGCGCGATCTGCGTACCGTCCGGCAGCCGGGAGGTGCGGACGAACTCGGCCTTCGGTCCGGTCGGCATGCTCACGCCGGGCCGCGCGGAGGCGGCGGTGGTGGTGGAGGCCGTCGCGTGGGCCTTTCCGAAGGAGACGGGATCGCCTATGTCCGAGAAGAGCCCGTACTGGTAGGCGGCCGCCCCGCCGACGAGGAGGGTGAGGCCGAGCCCCCCGCTGATCAGGATCCGCCGCTTGCGGCGGTCGGGGCGGCGGTCCCCGGTCGTGGCGCCGCCGTCGCCCTGCTGGTCTTGGTGCACGGATCTTTCCCGTTCCCTCTCCGGCGTCCCCGCAGGAACGCGGGCCGGACCCATTGGTCCCCCCTCACATCCATAACAGAGGTATGAACGACCGGATGGGTTGCCCGGGAATGGTGGACGTGGCGAGAGCCACGTCCGGTGCGCGCGCCCGGCACGTCCGGCGACCGTCCCCCGCCGCCCGGTCCCCCGGCCGGGTGCGTCCGATCGCGGGGCCGCCACGGGCGCAGGGGCGCACGGGCGCACGGGCGCACGGCGCCGGGCTGCACGGCTGCGAGGCGGAGGCGGGAGGCGGAGAAGTGAAGAAGTGGAGAAGTGGAAGGCGGGGAGGCGGGGAGGCGGGGAGGCGGGGAGGCGGGGAGGCGGCGGTCAGCCGGCCGCGGGCTTCGGGCCCTTCAGCACCTTGCTGATCCACTCCAGCGAGCCTTCCTTCATGCCGCGCACGTAGTGCCAGCCGTTGTGCTCGCCGTTCTGGATGTCGCGGATGGTGATCTTGACCGGTCCCTTGCCGTACTTCTCCTGGAACTGCGCCATCCGCTGCTTGCCGGTCTCCTTGGTCCCGACCTGGAAGTTGATGTAGACCTCGGGGCCGTTGGCGTCGATCAGCTGCTGCGCGAGCTTCTCCGGGTTGTTCGCGTCCATCTCCGCCTGATGTCCCTTCCAGAACGGGGAGTCGGGAACGATCTCGCCGCCGCTGGCGATCACGGCCTTGAACCGGTCCGGGTGCTGGAGGACCTGCTTCATGCCGACGAAGGCGCCGGAGGAGGAGCCCATGAAGGCCCAGCCGTCACGGGACTTGTACGTACGGAAGTTGGCGCGGGTGAAGTCCGGGACGTCCTCGGCGATCCAGGTGCCCATCTTGGGCTGGCCGGGTATGTCGGAGCCGTCGTAGTAGTACTTCGCGTCCGGGTTGAGCACCGGCATGATCACGATGAACGGCAGGCTCGTACCGGCCTGGACGCCTTCGCCGATGGCCTTCTGGAGGCCGAGGCTGCGGTCGGACCAGTAGTTGGCCGGAAAGCCGTTGCCGCCCGGGAGCGCGATGAGGACCGGGAAGCCGCTCTTGGCGTACTTCGGGTCCTCGTACTCCTTCGGCGTCCACACCCAGACGTCGCCCTCGAAGCCGGACTTGGCGCCCGCGAGGCGGGTCTTGGCGATCACCGTGCCGTCGTCCAGCCTGGTGGTCTGCTTGAAGGTGGCCCGCGGGCCCGTCTCGAGCTGTACGTCGGGGTCCCCGCTCGGCGTGGGCGCGCTCTTCGGGGCCTCGCCCGGGACCGCCTTCCCGGTTTCCGCGCCGGCGGCGGGCGGGGTCGTACCGAAGCTCACCGTGGAGCCGTCGCCGGAGAACCAGTCCAGCTTCCAGGCGGCGAAGCCGCCGCCGAGGAGGAGTGCGAGGGCGACGGCCGCGCCGGTCGCCATCACGCGACGGGAACGCTTGCGGCCGGAGCGCTCCGGTTCGGGGGGCCCGGTGGGCCCGGGTATGGAGGGCTCGTACCGCTCGTACGCCTCGTACGGCTGGTCATCGGGCCGCGGACGCTGCGGGTCCTGGTGCACGAACTTCGCTCCGAACGGTCATGACTGCCCCTCAGTGGGGCAGAGCGGACGGGGGTTCCCCCTAGTCCTGATGTGTGAATCCCCCGAAGAGTTCCAAAACAGCGCAAAGACATCCACTGAATCTCCGCCGTCCGGAACCTTTCCCCCCGACGTCACCTCAGGTCGCCGAGGACCTCCACGCACCGCCCCAGCAGCCGGACCAGCTGCTCCCGCTCCTCCGGACTGAAGGCGGAGGCGAGCCGGCGCTCGACCGAGACGGCCGCCGCGTCGGCCACCTCCATCACCGACCGCCCCTCGTCGGTGAGCCGGGTCTCCAGGACGTTGCGGTGCAGCTCGTGCGGGGTCCGCTCGATGAGGCCGCGCTCCTGGAGGTTCTTCAGCACCGTGTTCATGGTCGGCGGAGTCACCCCGCAGAGGCGGGCGAGCGCGGCGGCGGAGATCCCGGGCTTCTCGGAGAGCCACAGGAGCGCGGCGTACTGAGGAACCGTTACCGCGGCCGGCTTCACCGCGGCGTTCTTGGCCCCGAGGAGCGCCTGTTCGGCGCGTTTCACGTGGGAGCCGATGCGCTCCTCGACGGGCATGGAAGTCATCCAGGCATCATAAAGCCCTTGCGTGTATTAGAGCTCTAATCTACCTTCGTACTCACACATTGAGAAGGGGACATCCACTGATGAAGAAGCTCCTGCCCGCCTCCCTGCTCACCCTGGCGGTCGCCCTCACCCTCGGCGCGGCCCCCGCCGCCCGGGCCTCGGACGGCCCGTCCTCCGAAGGCCAGTCCTCCGGCGGCCAGCCCCCCGCCAGCAGGGCAGCGGCCGTGCGGATCTCCACGGCCTTCGGGCTCCCGTCCGCGCGGGCCTTCCCCGAGGGCATAGCCGCCGATCCCCGCACCGGCACGGTCTACGTCGGCTCCTACACGGACGGCACCGTCTACCGGGCCCGCCCCGGCGCACGCGCGGCCGAGGTGTTCCTGCCCGCCGGCACCGACGGCCGCCACACCGCGAACGGACTGCGCGTGGACGCGCACGGCAGGCTCTGGGTGACCGACTCCACGTCGGGCGTCTCGGTCTACGACACCCGCTCGGGGGCCCGCCTCGCCCACTTCGAGATCCCCGGAAGCGAGCCCCGCTTCCTCAACGACCTGGCCATCACCCCGGACGGCACCGCGTACCTGACCGACAGCGTCCGCGCGGTGGTCTACCGGGTGACCCCGGCCCAGCTCGCCGCCGGTTCCGGCCCGCTGCTGCCCGCGTACGACCTGAGCGGACGGCTGACGCCGTCGCCGGCGGGCAGCTTCAGCCTCAACGGCATCGCCGCCGACCCGGCCGGGCGCTACCTGCTCACCGTCGACATGACGGCGGGGGACCTGTACCGCATCGACCCGCGCTCGGGGGCGATCTCCCGCGTGGCCCTCTCCGGCGGCGACCTGAAGACCGCCGACGGCCTCGACCTGGCCCCGGGCGGCGTCCTGCGCGCGGCCCAGAACACCCGCAACACCCTGAGCCGCTGGCAGCTCTCGGCGGACGGCACCCGGGCCCGGCTGGTCCGCACGGTCACGGACCCGTCGTTGCAGATACCGACCACGCTGGTCCAGGTTCCGGGCGGCCGCACCCTGGTGGTGCGCTCCCAGTTCGACAAGGACGGCGGCCCGATGCCGTCCACGGGCACCCCCACGCCCTTCACGATCGCCTCGGTCCGCGGCCTCTGACCCCCGGGCCGCCGGCGGGGACCCGACACCCGGTCCCCCGTCGGCCCCGTCGGGCACCAGCAGCGAGGCGGCTCAAGCATCCCGACGAGCATCCCGACGACATCCGTGCGCCGCATGCGGATCAGCGGCACAACGCCGCTCGTGACGGCCCCGATCGCTACGGTTGGCCCATGACCGCACTGCCCGACTGGATGCGCCCGCCGCGCGCGGAAGGCTGGTCCGCGGAGGATCTCGACCGCCTCCCCGAGGCACCCCGCCACACGGAGCTGATCGACGGAGCCCTCGTCTTCATGCTGTCGCCCCAGCGGTCCTGGCATGGCCGCCTCGTCATCGCCCTGACCACAACACTCATGGCGCAGGCATCTTCCGGGGCACCCTCGAGCGCCCGGTGCCCTTCCATCTCAGCCTCGACCTCGACAAGCTCACGCCGCCCCGAAACGGCTGACAAGCCAGCACCACGTCAGCACGGGAATGCGGAAGGGGCCGGACTCGACAGAGTCCGACCCCTTTGCTCCTGCGCTTGAGGCCATGAACGGCCGCACATGCAGGCCTTGCTGTCAGTGAGCTCCGGCATCCTAAGAGGCGAGCCGAGGCCAAGGGGGGATACGCCACATGGGTGGGGTCGACACAGCGCGGGGAATGGGCTTCCAAACAGCGTGTGCCATTTTGCAGTTGATCCGTACCCCGGATCAGTATCCGGAGGCGGAGACCTTCCGGGTGGAGGGCGCCGACGAAGCCATCGACTTCGAGGTGCGCGACGGGCAAGGGCGGCCGCTCCTGCTCGCCCAGGCGAAGACCCGCGTCGAACCCCGCTCCTGGTCGGGGCCGGAGCTGGTGCGGCTCGCCCGCCGGTGGGGAGAGGCGGACCCTGACGGTACGGCGGTGCTGCGGTTCCTCTCGGACGGACCGGTGCACGCGTCAGGCCAGGCCGTGCGCGACGCGGCGGAACGGGCCCGTGCCGTGACGGACCCCGAGCGGTGGCTGGCCGCGTGCGAGGGCCTGGGAACCTCGATCGCGCTGACGGCCGAGGACCACGCGCTCATGCGCCGGTTGGAGATCAACACCCGCACGGGCCCGTGGGAGCAGATCCTCAACGAAGCCCGGCTGGAGCTGCTGCGGCGCGACCCCCCCCCCCCGCCGGCGGGGGGGGTGTCGCCGCCCCACAGCGCCGCGGTGGGGGGTGGGGTGAGACTCTGGGGCCGGCGGGCGCGCGGTCGGGCGCGGAGTCGG
>NZ_JBSGWY010000003.1:68470-73847 GCF_053609145.1 Streptomyces sp. NPDC054961
GCGCGTCTGCCGCGTGTTGTCAGACACCCCCGCCGCGGGGGGGGGGGCGAGATAAATCAAGACCCCGCGCGGGCGGGGGGGGGGGGGGCCCCCCCCCCCCCCCGGGGGGGGGGCCCACCTCGACGGCACCATCGACGCGTTGTTCGTGAAGGTGTTCCAGTGGTCCGGCGAGCGGCGGCTGGATCGGCGTACGGTCCGGCTGGACGAGCTCCCGGGGCTTCTGGGGCGCCTGGGCGGCGGTCGCGCCGCCCCCGGAACCGGGTCGAGCGACCCGCGAGGGCCGAGGCGCGCCCTGTTCCGCGACGTCCCCTCCGCCGCGGGCCTGCGTGGCCGCGAGAAGGAAGTGGACGCACTCCAGGAGCGGTTCGACGGGGAGCCCGACTCGGGGACGGTCCGCGTGGTGGTGTCCGGACTCGGCGGCATCGGCAAGTCGAGCATCGCCCGGCTGTACGCCCACCGGAACCGGGACGCGTACGAGTTCACCTGGTGGATCCCGTCCGACACGCGGGAGAACGTGATCGCCGCGTACCGGCGGATGGTCGCCGAGGAACGTCAGGAGGTCGAGCCGGCTACCGAGGCGGAGATCATCGCCCAGGTCGGCCGCCGACTCGCACCTCTGGGCACCCGGCTCCTGCTCGTCTACGACAACGTCGCGGATCGGGAGCAGCTGCACGGCCTCCTCCCCGCCTGTGAAGGCGCCCACGTGCTGGTCACCACCCGCGACTCGGCCTGGGCGGCGGCGGACGGCGGACTGGTCGTAGACCGGATGACGGTGGAGGAGGCCACCGCCTGGGCGGTGGAGCGACTGCCCCACGTCACCGAAACCGAGGTGTCCGCCCTGGTCGACGCGGTCGAGCGGATCCCCCTCGGCATCGCCCAAGCCACCGGCTACATCGCGGCGACCCAATGCCCGGTCGACGTCTATCTGACGGAACTCGCCGACTGCCGCGCCCGGCTGCTCGACAACCCGGGCTTCGTGCCGCTCGACTACGTGCAGGGCGTCACGCTGACAGCGGCGGTGGCCCTCAGCGTGGGCCGGGTGATCAAACAGGCGCTGCACTCACCCGAGGCCTCGGAACAGCAGCTCGCCGCCGAGTTGCTCGCTCGCTGCGCTCTGCTCGCCCCCGACTTCATCCCGCTCCATCTCGCCGCCCTGGACATGCCGGCCGGCTCCGCCGTCTACGGCGCCGTGGCGGAGCTGCGCAGGTTCTCCCTGGTCGCTCCGCAGGACGGCATGCTGACGATTCACCGCATCGTCCAGGAGGTCGTCCGGGCCCTGATGGACAGCGAGGCCGTCGACAGGATGCACGGGCTCTTCGAGTACGAGCTCGTCAAGCTGCTGGTCGACTGCCAGAAGCAGAGTCGGTGGGCAGAGGCGACGACACTGATCGAGCACGCGGTGCACGTGGCGCACCACGTGTGCGAAAGCGGTCGCGCGGACGGCAATACCGTCGCGCTGCTCGCCAATGTCGCGGGAGCCATCTCGAACATCCACGGGGACCTGGCACGCAGCGAGGCCTTGCTGCGCGAGGCGTTGGCGGTCGCGGAGGACGCCGACGGGGATTCGATGGACGACGCCGTGTACCGGCGGGCGGCGACGACGACCACGCTCGCCCACTGTCTGCAGAATCAGCTGAGGTTCGACGAGGCCGCGGAGGCGGCCCGGACGGCCTGGAACCTGCTGGAAGGCATGGGCCCACTGGACGCCGAGGGCGTGGAGCATCTGCTGCTGGCGCACGTCACCGACATGAATGCGGCCGTGGCGACGGACCGCTTCGCCGACATCGCCCGCGCCATCATGAGGATCGAGGCGGTACTGCAGCGTGAGGACGTGTCTCCTCCGGTCGCCCTGCGAATCCGGCTGCAGCAGATCCAGACGCTCGTATGGATCAAGAACTGGGACGACGCGGCCATGGCGATCGACCTGGCCAAGAGCCTCGTCGGTGCCGAGGAGGAGCCACTCCCGGAGCTGCTCTTCCTGGACGCCATCGTGAAGGCGTCCACAGGCCTTGTGGAGGAGGCGCTCGCCGTCACCGCGAGCATCCCGGAGCCTGCCGTGCGGGCACCCGTGACGATCATGCGCCACCATGCGGATCAGATGGTGGACACGGCCCACGGCCTCATGGTCGGCGGCCTCCACCGGCATGAGAAGGGGCTGCCCACCGACGTCTGGATCCTGAACGCTGCGGAGTCGTTGCTCGACCGGGCCGAGGCCCTGCTGAGAGCACACACCGAAGCGGGACCGGACGTCATGGCCCACGTTCGCCAGCGACTCGCCGTCCTGGCCTGGACCCGGCATCAGCTGGGGCATCCGGGCGGGGGCCCCGACCTGTGCCGCGCCCTCATGCGCGAGAGCCTGGAGATGTTCGAGGCGGCGGGACAGTCCCATGCTCCGCTCGCGGCCACCGCTCGCGATTTCCTCACGACGGACGCACAGGACGACGAGGACGACTCCGTCGAGCGGGCGGGCGAGGACGGGCCTCCTCGCACTCCGTCGGTGCCGTCGGACGGCGGGGGAACACACCCGATCTCCGCGTTTCCCTGGCAGACCGTCCTCCACTGGGCACGAGCGGTGTCGCCCGACGCGCGCTCGTTGTACGCCCTGCTCGGAGCCACCGCCTACCACCTCAGTGATCAGGAGGCGCCTTCACCCGCCTTCCTCGCCCTGGCGGTCACCGCGGCACTCCGCTCCATGGGCCTGACGTGCCGCATGATCCCCACCACGCTGCGGGTGACCCGCGAAGGCGTACCTCTGGACCTGCCGGGCTGGCAGGTTCCGCCGACGGTCACGCGGAAGGGCGAGGTCCAGGGCCACGTGACCCTCTGGTGCGAGGAGGCCGGCCGGCTGGTGGACCCGGCCCTGCTGCTCGGCCAGAGCCGGTTCCCCCTGGCCGCCGAGGAGCGGGAGGTCTTCCGGACCCCCGCGGTGTTCCCGGCACCTGACATGAACGCCCTGCTCGGCTTCAGGCCGACCACCCACCGAGAAGGTCACCTGCTCGTGTACGACTTCCGCCTCGACTGGGAGGAGCAGCTCATCGAGGTCCTCAGACACCTGGACAAGACGGCGGTCGCGGCCTTCGCCCAACAGATCGCCTCCTCAGCGGCCCTCGTCACCGACGGCACCGCTCGATAGGTGCAGAGCCATGACCTGTGGAAACGCTGTTTCGAGGGGATCGGAGGACCCTCCGCGGCTGGAAATACGGGGCACCGGGGCAAGTCCGTCGACGGCCGCGTCCTCGAGCCGCCTCTTTCCCCGTCACTCACTCGGGTGCGGTGGGGCTCCCGCCCGTCATGCCCAGACGCGCCTGTTCCTCCTCTACGATCCGGCGGGCCAGCTCGGTGTCCGACACGTCGACCGCGTCCGGGGTGGCTTCGGCCACGGCGCTGCGGCGGGCGTAGGCATCGAACAGGCGGGTCTTCTCTTCCAAGTTCCTCGCCGGGTGCCACGTTGTACCCGTGGGCCTCGAAACCGCCAAGGCCGCAGGCATTCTGTGCGGCAAGGCCGGCACCGCGGACGTCGTCGACGCCACCGTCGTTGTTGTGGCTGCCACACTCGGGGCGATCATCTGGACTTCCGACCCGAACGACATCCGCGCCCTGATCGACGCCCAGGACGTCAAGCCCGCTCCGGTCATCCGCACCGTCTGACCTCCGGAAAATCTGCGGACTACTGCGGACTACTGCGGACAGCAGGCCGGCCTGACCGGCATCCTCGCAGGTCAGGCCCCTCTATGCATCCGCTCAGACGTTGAAGCGGAATGTACGTGACAACGCTCTCACCTGCGAAAACGCTCCTACCGAGGGCTCAAGTCAGCACAGAATCAGCACGGGGTCACACCGCTGCCCTCTACTCGAGATCGCCGTCATCGCTCAGCGGTCGCATGGGGATCTCGCGGAGGGCGGGTTCTGCCAATTCGGGGTCCTCCACACCCGAGGTCCGGTCCGAGCTCCGCCGCCCAAGCCACTTCCAAACCTCACTGCTCAGCGCTTCGACGGAGCGGGACTGCTCCTCCTGCGCCTCTGCGCTCCTCTTGAGATGTTTCGCGATCTGATGGGTACTCCACTCCACCGAATCGGTCTCTAGGGCACTGCCCCGGAGGGCTTCAAGATCCACGGTGTAGATGAGCGGGTCCACTCGGCCGAACGGTCCGTCCGCTTCCACCCGAAACTCGTAGATCTTGGGCAGCTCCGAGGAGAACAGCTGATGACCCATGTCCATGACGAAGGGAATGCGGCGCTTCGGAGGCAGGGTGGCGATGGGGCGACCAACAGCGCGATTGAGCGTCGCGGCCCGCTCGGCCCCGAGAGTGGTCTGCAACGGAGGGCTCACCGAGATGCGTACGTTGCGCGCCAGGGTCTGGCCGATGTTCTCGATCACCAGCACGAGCAACGATGACCCAGGAATGCGGGGCCTGATGTCGACGATGACGTACGGCTCCGCCTGCTCCCGTTGCGCCTTCTCCGTAAGGGCGTTGGCTTGCGCAACTGCTGTCGCCTGACGTCGGTTGTAGACGAGTGCCCAAAACGCGGCCGTCGTCGAGAAGACAAGAGCCGCCACGGAGATGACCACCGTGGCGATCTGGACCGATGAGTCGCTCACGGCCGGATGCTAGGTGGGTGGCTGGTTGCGGGGGTACAAGTTGCCGAAAATCCTCCGGCCGGTGGGCCGCTACCGTGAAGCCATGACCGCACTGCCCGACTGGATGCGCCCGCCGCGCGCGGAAGGCTGGTTCGCAGAAGACCTGGACCGCCTCCCGGAAGCACCGCGCCACACCGAGCTGATCGACGGAGCCCTCGTATTCATGATGTCGCCCCGGCGCTGGTGGCACGGAGAGATCGTCACCGACCTCACGTTGGCTCTCAGGGCGCAGGCCCCAGCCGGTTTCAGGGTCGGCCGGGAGATGACCATCCGCCTCGATGCCCGCAACCGTCCGGAGCCGGACCTCGTCGTGACCACCGCGCCGTACGACCCGGATTGCACCTGGTTCGCTCCCGAAGACGTCCAACTGGTCATTGAGGTCGTCTCACCGGAATCCGCCCACCGTGACCGGACAGTCAAGCTTCGCAAGTACGCCGAGGCCGGCATCCGGCACTGCTGGTGCACCGAGGACGAGGGCACCGTCCCCGCCGTGCACGTCTACGAGCTCGACGAGCCGACCGGCTCGTACGCGCCGGCGGGAATCTTCCGCCACACGCTCCAGCGGTCCGTTCCGTTCGAGATCAGTCTCGAACTCGACAAGCTGGCGCCCGGCCAGCCGGGCTGACGGGACGCTTCCAAGTCAGCACCGAGTCAGCAGGGGAACGCAGTAGGGGGGGGGGGGGGGGCGGGGGAGAGGGGGGGCGCGCGTGAACAAACACACCGGGACACCCAGCCCCG
>NZ_JBSGWY010000003.1:73857-84702 GCF_053609145.1 Streptomyces sp. NPDC054961
CATCTGCTTGGGGGGCGCCGGGTGGTGGGTGGGTGGGGGGTGTACCTTTTCCTCTTTTGAGTGTTTGTGGTTTTGTTGGGGGTGCCGCCCAACCCCCCCCCCCCCCCCTACTGACCTGCACACTTGACGAAATTACCTAACGTGCAGTAATGAGACGACTACACGTTGAAGCGGAATGTCTGCGGCCCACTCCTGACCTGCGGCGGAGCCCCATCCAGGTCCCTGACCAGGCGTTTCTCCGTTGGCGAGCGTTGGGTCCCGACGGTCGCTTACGGGTGCCCTGCGGACTGTCTGCGGACTGGCCTACGAGGTCTCGACGGAATCGAGGTGCCTGCGCAGCTCAGCCGCGATGTCTTCGTCGCCACCCTCGGCCGGCAGCGGCCACAGGTCCTGCTCGCCGTTCGCCACAGCAAGGCCGCTCGCGAACCAGACGAGGTGCGGTGCGGGCACGAAGGAGTCCCGGAGCCACCGCGCAACGTGGGCTCGGGAATGTCTCCCTCAGAGCCCCCTCCAGGGACTTGGCCGTAGCGCGCCAGGCTCAGCACCGTGAAGCGCCACGGTCTCCTCGTCCCGCTGGACCGCGCACCGGCGCCCTTCAGGCGGGCCGAACGACTGATGGATGATCAGATGCCCAGCGCCAGCCCAGCACGGGAAACAGCAGGGGCCAACGGCTCACCTCTTCACCTGAATGCCCCTGCCGCGTTGCCCCCCATCCGCCCCGGTCATCGCATGGAGTGGGAAAACGAGCCCGCGCGGGGCCACCGGAAGGCAGGAAAGGGCGCTATGTACGTTCGCAGCATCTACGCAACGGGTGATCCGGCCGAGCTCGACGGGGTCGCCGAGGCGCTACGGACCGACGGGCGTGCGCTGCTGTCGGCGCAACCGGGCTTTCGCGGGATGGGGCTGTTCGCCGACCGCGAGCTCGGCAAGCTCCTGGTGGGATCGTGGTGGGAGGACGAGGCCTCCCGGCAGGCCAGCTACGAGAACCTGAGCAAGCGGCGGGCCGAGATGATGGCGCCCTTCGCGCAGACCGTGACGGTCGACAACTGGGAAGCGGCGGTCGCCCGGCGCGCAGAGGAACTCGCGCCAGGCGCGGGGTTCCGGCTGGTCCACATGGACGTCGAGCCGGCCGACATCGACCTGCTGGTGGACACGTTCCGCGACACCTCACTGCCCAGGGTCCAGACGGTTCCCGGACTGGCCGGCATCTCCCTGCTCATCGATCGCGACCGCGGCAGAGCCGCCGTCGGCGCGCTCTACGCCGACCGCAACGCACTCGTGGCATCCCGTGGCGCCGTCGCGGCGGTCCGCGGAGAGGCCACGGCGAAGGCTCGCGCAACCACCCGCAGCCTCGAGGAATTCGAGGTGGTCCTCGCCACGGCGGTACCCCACGCCTGAGCCTGCCTCCGCTTCCGCGATCGCGAGTCAGCACCAAGTCGGCATGGGCATGCAGAAGGGGTCGAACTCGACGAGTCCGGCCCCTTCTGACCCGCACGCTTGCGAAATCAGTCCATCGGCCGGGGGCGTGGCTCGTACGCGGGTGCCCCTGCACGCCGCAGGGCCGCGGGATCTCCGTCCCCGGAATCAGCCACCCAATCGGCGGCTCACCCCAACGAGTGCACGCAACCCACGTTGTGTACACATGGCACACTCGGTACCCTTGAGGCATGACTCAGCCGCTGCCCATAGAGTCCATTCGCGACGTACGCGCTCACTTGGCCGAAGTCGTCGAACGGGCCGACCGCGACGACGTGCCCACTGTCATCACCCGCCGCGGCAAGCAAGTCGCCGCCGTGGTCTCGATCGAGGTGCTGCGCAAGTACCAGGAGTGGGAAGAGCGCGAGATCAACCGCATCATCGACGAACGCATGGCGAGCCCGGCCGCCGGCGTCCCGATCGAGGACGTGATGAGGGAGACCCTGGCGCGCAGTGAGTGACTACCGCACGGTGTTCCGACCCGAGGCCCAGGCCGAGCTGCGCAAGATCCCGCGTGACATGGCGCTTCGCATCCTGGCCAAACTGACAGAGCTGGAGAGCGACCCCTTCGGCTTCAACACCACGGCACTCGCATCCCAGCCTGAGCGCCGCCGCCTACGGGTCGGCGACTACCGTGTCGTCTACACGATCGACAACGGGCAGCTGGTGGTGTGGGTCGTACACGTCGGACACCGCTCCACGGTCTACGACACTTAGCTGCTCCCGGTCCTGCGGACTGTTGCGGACAGCAGAAGGGCCTGACCTGCATCCTCGCAGGTCAGGCCGCATCTGGATACGCGATCAGACGTTGAAGCGGAACTCCACCACGTCGCCGTCCTGCATGACGTAGTCCTTGCCTTCCATGCGGGCCTTGCCCTTGGCGCGGGCTTCGGCGACGGAGCCGCATTCGACCAGGTCCGCGAAGGAGATGACCTCGGCCTTGATGAAGCCGCGCTGGAAGTCCGTGTGGATCACGCCGGCGGCCTCGGGGGCGGTGGCGCCCTTCTTGATGGTCCAGGCGCGGGTTTCCTTCGGGCCGGCCGTCAGGTAGGTCTGCAGGCCCAGCGTCGCGAAGCCGACGCGGCCGAGGGTGGCCATGCCGGGCTCCTCCTGGCCGACCGACTGGAGGAGCTCGAGGGCCTCGTCGTCCTCGAGCTCGATGAGCTCGGCCTCGAGCTTGGCGTTCAGGAAGATCGCCTCGGCCGGGGCCACCAGCGCGCTCTGCTCCGCCTTGAAGGCGTCGTCCGTCAGCTCGTCCTCGTCCACGTTGAAGACGTAGAGGAACGGCTTGACCGTGAGGAGGTGGAGCTCGTGGAGGAGGTCGCCCTGCTCCGTGCCCTTCGTGATGCCCACCGAGAAGAGCGTCGTGCCCTCCTCCAGGATCTTCTGGGCCTTCTCGACGGCGGCGAGGACCGCGACCTTCTCCTTCTGGAGGCGGGCTTCCTTCGTCAGGCGCGGAACGGCCTTCTCGATGGACTGGAGGTCCGCGAGGATCAGCTCGGTGTTGATGGTCTCGATGTCGTCCTTCGGCGAGACCTTGCCGTCGACGTGAACGACGTTCTCATCCGCGAAGGCGCGGATGACCTGGCAGATCGCGTCGGACTCGCGGATGTTCGCGAGGAACTTGTTGCCGAGGCCCTCGCCCTCCGACGCACCGCGCACGATGCCGGCGATGTCGACGAAGTCGACCGTCGCCGGGAGGACCTTCTGCGAACCGAAGATGCCGGCCAGGACGGCGAGGCGCGCGTCCGGAACGCCGACGACGCCGACGTTCGGCTCGATCGTGGCGAACGGGTAGTTGGCCGCCAGCACGTCGTTCTTGGTCAGGGCGTTGAACAGGGTCGACTTGCCGACATTCGGCAGGCCGACGATTCCGATCGTGAGCGACACGTTGGCGACTTCCCGTAGCTGGAGGGGGCGGCGGCCCGGTAGTGGGCCATCGGACAGTTTACTTTCCGATGAGGGGGCACGGATGTACGCGTGTCCGGGCACGCGATCGGCGGCCCCCCGCCTAGCTTTGGGGGGTGGAGCGATACGAAGCGCGTACGGTACGTCACCCGGCGGAGCGGGCCGCGGCCCCCGGGCGGGCGACGGCGGTACGACGGCTGCCGCGGCCGCGGCTGACGGGGCTCGGCGGCGGGCTGTTCGCGTGCGCCGCGATGCTCGTGGTCGGCGGCGTCGACTGGCTGCTGTTCGACGCCTCGCTGTTCGTCTACGGGCTGCTCTTCCTGCCCGTCGCGGCCGCCACCGCCCTGTGGGTGCGGCCGGCCGACCTGATCACCGCGCCGATCACCGCCCCGATCGCCTTCGCCGCCGGGGTGTGGCCCGTGTCGGGCGGCTCCGGCGGCTTCGCCGGGGAGGTGATGGGGCTGGTGTCCGCGCTGTCCCTGCACGCCGGCTGGCTGTACGCCGGGACGCTCGTCGCCGCCCTGATCGTGGTCGTGCGCAAGGCCGTACTGATCGGACGCAGGAGAGCGCCCCGCCGCATCGCCTAGGTGCTGCCTCCGGGGCGGGGCCGTGCCCGGGTGCGGAGGGCGGCGAGGTGGAGTGATCACTCAGCGGGCAGACACATCCGGTCCGCTGACCGATCCGTCAGCTGACCAACCCGTCCATGAGACGCGCGCGCCAGGAGACCCCGGCCGGCCGCTCCCGCGGGGCAGCCGGGCCCCGGTCAGATCGTGACCGGGCCGTGGGCGGTGGCGAACTCGACCGAGACCAGGCCCGGGTCCTCGTCCTCGACCCAGGTGACGTCGATCTGGTCGAGGGGGTGGTCGGCCGGTTCGCCGAGGAACTCGGCGATGGAGGCGGCGTCGCCGGCGATGGAGACCCCGTGGATGGTGCTGGAGGTGCGCGGGTCGGCGCTCGGGCGCTCCTCGACGGGGACCAGCCACTGGAGGAAGTAGGGCAGTTGCGGGTCCTCCATGAGTTCCAGCAGGCCGATCTGCTTCCACCTCAGGTCGAACCCGTCGGGGCGGACACGGTGGCCCTCAGCCGAGGTGCGGCCGAGGCGGGTCTCGACCGGGGCGATGTCGTCGACGGAGACCACCCAGCCGAGCCAGCCGCCGCCCTCGGCGGCGCGGCGCGCGACCGCCTGGCCGAAGGGTGCGCGGTCGGCGGCGGGGTGGTCGAGCGTGGTGACGACCTCGACGAAGGTGCCGCCGCTCAGCGGGAGAATGAAGTTGCGGGTGCCGAACCGCGGGTGCACGCCCCCGTCGACGAACCCGGCGCCGAGGGCCGATCCAATCCACTGGACAGTCGAGACGAAGCTGTCGCGGGCCACCGCATAGGACACGTGATCAAGTCGCACCGCGCCATCATCACCCGGCAACCCGTACACATCCCGACGCCACGCCCGACGGCACGCCCGACGCCGCGCCCGCCGCCCCGGCCGGCCAGACGACCGGCCCGCGGCCTCACCCGCCCGGGACTACTCGGCGCCGATCACGCCACCGGGCACACCACCGAGCTCGCCGCCGGCCGCGCCGCCGGCCGCACCACCGGCCGCACCACCGACTACGACGCCGCCCCCGCCGCCGAGTGCGCCGCCATCGCCGCGCCCACGATGCCCGCGTTGTTCTGCAGCTCCGCCGGGACGATCTTTGCCCGGACGCCCTCGATCAGCGGGAGGAACTTCTCCGGCTTGCGGCTCACTCCCCCGCCGATGATGAACAGGTCCGGCGAGAACAGCATCTCCACGTGGGCCAGGTACTTCCCCACCCGGTGCGCCCAGCGCTCCCACGTGAGGTCCCCGTCCTCCTTCGCCTTCACCGACGCCCGCGTCTCCGCGTCGTGGCCCTTCAGCTCCAGGTGGCCCAGCTCGGTGTTCGCCACCAGCCGCCCGTCCGTGAACAGCGCGCTGCCGATCCCGGTTCCCAGCGTCAGCAGGATGACGGTGCCGCCGATCCCGCGCCCCGCCCCGTAGGACATCTCCGCGATCCCCGCCGCGTCCGCGTCGTTGAGGACCGTGACCGGCCGGCCGTCCAGGCGCCGCGAGAGGAGGGCCGCCGTGTCCACGCCGACCCACGCCTTGTCCATGTTGGCCGCCGAACGGGTGACCCCGCTCGTGACCACGCCGGGGAACGTGACCCCGACCGGCCCGTCCCAGTCGAAGTGGCGCACCACCTCGACGACGCAGCCGGCCACCCCGTCGGGGGTGGCCGGCTGCGGTGTCAGTACCTTGTGGCGCTCCTGCGCCAGGTCGCCGCGGTCCAGGTCCACGGGAGCGCCCTTGATCCCGGAACCGCCGATGTCCACACCGAAGATCTCCATGGACTCACCGTACGAAATGCCCGGCCCCGGCGCTGCCCCGAACGGACCTACTGCTCCTTGACGAGCTCCGCCGCCTCGGCGCGCAGGTCGCGGCGCAGTTCCTTCGGCAGCGAGAAGACGATCGACTCCTCGGCGGTCTTGACGATCTCCACGTCCGCGTACCCGCGCTCGGCGAGCCACTCCAGCACTTCTTCGACCAGCACCTCCGGCACGGAGGCGCCCGAGGTCAGGCCGACGGTGGTGACGCCTTCCAGCCAGGCCTCGTCGATCTCGCTCGCGAAGTCGACGAGGTAGGAGGCGCGCGCGCCCGCGTCGAGGGCGACCTCGACGAGGCGGATCGAGTTCGAGGAGTTCTTGGAGCCGACCACGATGACCAGGTCGGAGTCCGCGCCCATCGCCTTGACCGCCTCCTGGCGGTTCGAGGTGGCGTAGCAGATGTCGTCGCTCGGCGGCGAGAGGAGCAGCGGGAACCTGGTCTTCAGCGCGTCGACCGTCTCCATCGTCTCGTCGACGGAGAGCGTGGTCTGCGACAGCCAGACCACCTTGGACTCGTCGCGGACGGTGACCTTCTCCACGTCGTGCGGGCCGTCCACGATGGTGATGTGGTCCGGGGCCTCGCCGGAGGTGCCGATGACCTCCTCGTGGCCCTCGTGGCCGATGAGGAGGATGTCGAAGTCCTCGTTCGCGTACCGGACGGCTTCCTTGTGGACCTTGGTGACCAGCGGGCAGGTCGCGTCGATCGTCGCGAGCTTGCCGCGGGCCGCCTCCTCGTGCACCACCGGGGCCACGCCGTGCGCGGAGAACATCACGATGGAGCCCTCGGGGACCTCCTCCGTCCGCTCGACGAAGATGGCGCCCTTCTTCTCCAGGGTCTGGACGACGTACTTGTTGTGCACGATCTCGTGGCGGACGTAGACCGGCGCACCGTACTGCTCGAGGGCCTTCTCGACGGCGATCACGGCTCGGTCCACGCCCGCGCAGTAGCCGCGGGGGGCGGCGAGCAGGACGCGGCGGGATGCGGGAGCGGGGGCGGCAGCAGTCATGGGCTCCATCGTACGGGGGTCTCCAGCAGGCCGGACGTCGCCCGTTCGGCACAGACTGGGTCGAATGTCCGTACCGGCTATCCCCCGGAGGAACGATGGCGTCCGCGACGGATTCCAGCACGACGCCCGGAGCCTCCGGGACGCCCGGCGGTTCCGGTACCGCGCTGCGCCGCAGCCTCGGCTTCCGGGACCTGGTCGTCTACGGGCTCCTCTTCATCGCCCCCATGGCCCCGGTCGGCGTCTTCGGGACCCTCGACGCCACGTCGCACGGCGCCGTCGCCCTCGTCTACCTTTTCGCGACCGTCGCGATGGCCTTCACCGCCTTCTCCTACGCGCAGATGGTGCGCGTGGCCCCGCAGGCCGGCTCGGTCTTCACGTACGCCCGCAAGGGCCTGGGCGAGGGCCCCGGCCTGATCGCCGGGTGGATGGCGATGCTCGACTACCTGCTGATCCCGGCGGTCGCCTACCTCTTCTCCGGGATCGCCATGAACGCCCTGGTCCCGGAGGTCTCCCGGTGGGTGTGGACGGCCCTGGCCGTGGTCGTCACCACCCTGCTGAACCTGTGGGGCGTACGGGCGGCGGCGCGCGTGGGCTTCGCCGTGCTGGCCATGGAGATCGTGGTCCTGCTGGTGTTCGTGGTCGCCGCCACGACCGTGCTGGTCCGGGACGGGGCGCGGCGCGGCTGGCTCTCGCCGCTCACCGGCGACGGCTCGCTCGGCTTCTCGACGACCGCCGTGCTCGGGGCGGTCTCGGTCGCGGTCCTTTCCTATCTGGGCTTCGACGCCATCGTCTCCTTCGCCGAGGAGGTGACGGGCGGCAGCGCGAAGGTGGCGCGGGCGGTGTTGTTCTGCCTCGCGCTGGCCGGGGTGCTGTTCGTCTCCCAGACCTATCTGGCGGCCCTGCTCACCCCCGTCTCGTCGGCCGAGCTGGCGGCCGATCCGGCGAAGCAGGGGCCGGCCTTCTACACCACGGTGGAGGCCTCCGTGGGGCCCTGGCTGCACGATCTGGTCGCGGTCAGCAAGGCGGTCGGGGCCGCTTTCGCGGCGCTGGCCGGACAGGCGGCGGCGGGCCGGCTGCTGTTCGCGATGGCCCGCGAGCGGCGGCTGCCGCGCGCGCTGGCCCGTACCTCGCACGGCACGCCGCGCCCGGCGCTGCTGGTGGCGGCGACCGTGACGCTGATCGCGGCGGTGTGGGCGGCCCGGCGCGACGACGGGCTGGACCACCTGGTCTCGGTGGTCGACATCGGAGCGCTGGTGGCCTTCACCCTGCTGCACGCCTCGGTCGTCGGCTGGTTCGTCGTCCAACGGCGCGAGGGCGCCCCGAACTGGTTCAAGCACCTGGTGCTCCCGGTGCTCGGCGCCACCGTGACCGTGGCGGTGATCGTCGAGGCTTCGTGGACGGCCCAGCTGGTGGGGGCGGTGTGGCTGGCGGTGGGCCTGGGCCTGCTGGTGGCCCAGCGCGGGCGACGCGCGGACGCCGGCGGGGCCGGCCCCGACGCCGGTGTCAGTTCGGGCGGTTAGCCTGCGTGCATGGGTCTGAATACGTCGGCTGACGCGCCGCTGCCGGTCGGTCAGGTGTCCCGGCTCATCGGGGGCTGGATCGACAAGCTCGGCCAGGTGTGGGTGGAAGGGCAGATCACGCAGCTCTCGCGCAGGCCGGGAGCGGGGGTGGTCTTCCTGACGCTGCGCGACCCCTCCCACGACATCTCGCTCAGCGTGACCTGCTTCCGCCAGGTCTTCGACGAGGTCGCGGACTCGGTGACGGAGGGCGCGCGCGTCGTCGTCCTGGCCAAGCCCGAGTGGTACGCCCCGCGCGGGCAGCTGTCGCTGCGGGCGACGGAGATACGCCCCGTCGGCATCGGCGAGCTGCTCGCACGGCTCGAGCGGCTCAAGCGCTCACTGGCCGCCGAGGGGCTCTTCGCCGCGGACCGCAAGCAGCCGCTGCCCTTCCTGCCGCAGCTGGTCGGGCTGGTGGTCGGGCGGGCCTCGGCGGCCGAGCGCGACGTGCTGGAGAACGCCCGGCGCAGGTGGCCGGCGGTCCGCTTCGAGGTCCGCAACGTCGCCGTCCAGGGGGTGAACGCGGTGCCCCAGGTGATCCAGGCGGTCAAGGAGCTGGACGCCATGCCCGAGGTGGACGTGATCATCGTGGCGCGCGGCGGCGGCAGCGTGGAGGACCTGCTGCCGTTCTCCGACGAGGAGGTCGTGCGGACCGTCGCGGCGGCCCGCACGCCCGTGGTCTCGGCGATCGGGCACGAGCCGGACTCCCCGCTGCTGGACCTGGTGGCGGACCTGCGGGCGTCCACGCCCACGGACGCGGCGAAGAAGGTGGTCCCGGACGTCGGCGAGGAGCTGGAGCGGGTACGCCAGCTGCAGGGCCGGGGGCTGCGCGCCGTGAGCGGACTGCTCGACCGGGAGGAGCGGGGGCTCGCGCACGCCCTCGCGCGCCCGGTGTTCGTCCATCCCCGGCGGATGGTGGAGACCCGGGAGGCCGAGCTCGACGCCCTGCTGGCGCGCGGCCGGCGGACGCTGGGGCACCTGCTGGACCGGGCCGATTCGGAGCTGGCGCACACGCTCGCCCGGGTGGTGGCGCTGTCACCGGCGGCGACGCTGGAGCGCGGGTACGCGGTGCTGCAGCGGGCCGACGGGCACGTGGTGCGCTCGCCGCGGGACGTGTCCGCGGGCGATGTGCTGCGGGCGCGGGTGGCGGACGGGGAGTTCCGGGTGGCGGTCGGGGCCGTCGGGTCCGAGGCCGGAGCCGAGGTAGGAGCCGAGGCCGAGGCCGGGTCCGGGTCCGGGGCCGGAACCGCGGCCGACACCGGCGCCGATACCGGAAAGGGCACCGACACCGACACCGGAAAGGGCACCGGAAACGAGCCCCCGGCCGGGTCCGGGGACCCCGCGTAGCCCGGCACATGGCCGCAATGAATTCGCTGCACTACACACAGGAGGTGGGATCGGGAATGGCCGGAACCGATACGGCGCTGGGATACGAGCAGGCGCGTGACGAGCTCATCGAGGTCGTCCGCAAGCTGGAGGCCGGCGGGACCTCGCTGGAGGACTCCCTCGCGCTCTGGGAGCGCGGCGAGGAGCTCGCGAAGGTGTGCCGCCACTGGCTGGAGGGCGCCCGCGCCCGGCTGGACTCGGCGCTGGCGGCGCGCGACGCGGCGCGGGAGGACGGGGAGGGCGGGGAGGGCGGCCGGGGGTGAGCCCGGCCCCCGGCGAGTGAGCTCGGTCACCACCCCGGCCGAACTAGTTGAATATTCACCTATCTCGGGGTTAGTCTCCTGGACGTCGCTTCAGCTTCAGTCCGTACAGAAGAAGGCTTTCCGATGTCTCTCGTTCTCGACGCCGCCGCTCAGGACCTCCTCTTCCGCGAGGCCCGCACCGCCAACACGTTCTCCGACGAGCCGGTGACCGAGGAGCAGGTCCAGGCGATCTACGACCTGGTGAAGTTCGGCCCGACCGCCTTCAACCAGACCCCGCTGCGCATCACCCTGGTCCGCTCCCCCGAGGCCCGCGAGCGCCTGGTGAAGCACATGGCCGAGGGCAACCAGGCCAAGACCGCCGCCGCCCCGCTGGTCGCGATCCTGTCCGCGGACAACGAGTTCCACGAGGAGCTCCCGCACCTGCTCCCGCACTTCCCGCAGGCCAAGGACGCCTTCTTCTCCGAGCGCCCGGTCCGCGAGCAGTCCGCGCTGGTCAACGCCACGCTGCAGGCCGCCTACTTCATCATGGGCGTCCGCGCCGCCGGCCTGGCCGCGGGCCCGATGACCGGCCTGGACTTCGCCGGCATCCAGAAGGAGTTCCTGGACGGCGACCACACCCCGCTGATGGTCGTCAACATCGGCAAGCCGGGCGACGACGCCTGGTTCCCGCGCTCCCCGCGCCTGGAGTTCGACCAGGTCGTCACCACCGTCTGAGCCGGCTGACGCCTGACGCCGTACGGCGGACGCCCGGCACCTGACGCCTGACGTACAGCAAGAGGCGGGGGGGGGGCGCGCGCCGGCGGGGGGGGGGCGGGTCTGGGTGGGGGGGGGGGGCGGGGCGGGGGGGCGCGG
>NZ_JBSGWY010000003.1:84712-89963 GCF_053609145.1 Streptomyces sp. NPDC054961
CGCGCGCCGCCCCGCCGGCGCGGAGGCCCCGCGCGCCCGGCCCGGGCCGCGCGCCCCGCGCGCCCCGATGGGCAGGTCGTGCGGCGGCGGGGGCGCGCCGCTACTGCTTCTCGGCGCCCTGCTTGAACTCCAGCGCCGCCGCCATCGCCCCGAGCTGCTCGAAGGAGCCCGTCCCGGTCACCACCGTGACGTAGCCCTGCTCCTGGCGCACGAGGGCGTCGTACTTCTCGCCGTCCCAGCGCTCCCAGACCTGGTCCCCGACCTGCTGGGTCTGCCCGGTGGCCGTCGCCTTCTTGGTGACCTTGCCGATGTAGCCCGCCGTGGCGTCCGTGGACTGCTCCACCGCCACGTACTGCTGCTGCGGGTCCAGGAAGCCCAGGTGCCAGGCGTTGGCGTTCTTCCGCTCGAAGCCCACCGAGGTCGCCCGCCACTCCTCCGGCAGCCCCACGGGGGCGGCCAGGGGGTACGGGGCCGCGCGCCGGGCCGTCAGTGTCTCGACGCGGTAGTCGACCACTCGCGTCGGGTCGGCTTTCTCGTCATGAGGGATGAACATGTAGATGCCGCCCACGATGAGGCCGATCACCCCCAGCGAGAGGACCATGTCCCGAACCGTCTGCTTGCCCTTCATACCTGCCACGTGACCATCGTCCCGCATCGCCGGCACAGATCTTCGCCGGGGTCGGCGTGGCGCCCCCGCGAGCCCCTCGTACCCCCTCGCACCCCCTCACGCTCCGCCGCACCCCGGGCGTTTCCCCACAAGACGTCCGCTCAGGACAATCCGCTGACCGATATTCCGCTCATACGTGACCCGGTCTGCTCAATTTATCGACGTACCGATAGAGTCCAGGGACCCTCACTCCCGGCCGTCGCCGTACAGAAAGGTGCGCTCCGATGACCGAGCACAACCTGCCGCCCCAGCTCGAAGTCTCCCCGGAGGCCCCCGACCGCAACCTCGCCCTGGAACTCGTCCGGGTCACCGAGGCCGCCGCCATGGCCGCGGGCCGCTGGGTCGGGCGCGGCGACAAGCTCGGCGCCGACGGCGCCGCCGTCAACGCGATGCGGACCCTGATCTCCACCGTTTCGATGAACGGCGTGGTCGTCATCGGCGAGGGCGAGAAGGACGAAGCCCCGATGCTCTTCAACGGCGAGCGGGTCGGCGACGGCACCGGTGCCGAGGTCGACATCGCCGTGGACCCGATCGACGGCACCACCCTGAACGCCAAGGGCATGCCGAACGCCATCGCCGTCCTGGCCGCCGCCGACCGCGGCACCATGTTCGACCCGTCCGCGGTGTTCTACATGGAGAAGCTGGTCACCGGCCCCGAGGCCGCCGACTTCGTCGACATCAACGCCCCGGCCTCCGTCAACATCCGCCGCGTCGCCAAGGCCAAGCGGATGGCCGTGGAGGACGTCACCGTGGTCATCCTCGACCGCCCCCGCCACGAGGGCATCGTCAAGGAGATCCGCGAGACCGGCGCCCGCATCAAGTTCATCTCCGACGGCGACGTCGCCGGCTCGGTCATGGCGGTCCGCGAGGGCACCGGCGTCGACCTGCTCCTCGGCATCGGCGGCACCCCCGAGGGCATCATCTCGGCCTGCGCCATCAAGTGCCTCGGCGGCACCATCCAGGGCAAGCTCTGGCCCAAGGACGAGGACGAGCGTCAGAAGGCCATCGCCGCGGGCCACGACCTGGACCGCGTCCTGCACACCGACGACCTGGTCTCCGGCGACAACGTCTTCTTCGTCGCCACGGGCATCACCGACGGCGAACTGCTGCGCGGCGTCCACTACCGCTCCGCGACCGCGACGACCTCCTCCCTGGTCATGCGTTCGAAGTCGGGCACGATCCGGCAGATCGACTCGACCCACCGGCTCTCGAAGCTCCGCGCGTACAGCGCGATCGACTTCGACCGCGCCCAGTAGGACGCGGCCAGAGCGCCACAGACCACCGTGGGCGTGCCGGAGACGGCACGCCGGAAGGGGCGTTCCCGCGTGCGGCGGGAGCGCCCCTTCCGTGTGTCCGGTCCGTGCGCCCGGTCCGTATGCCCGGTCCGTCATGCCCGGCCGCGCGCGCCTCCGCGGCAGCGCGCCTGGGAGGACGCGTGCCTACGAGGCCTCGCGCAGCTCCCCCGCCCGGCGCCGCCGGCGCGCCAGCACCACCCGGCGCTCGGCGGCCGTGAGCCCGCCCCAGACGCCGTACGGCTCCGGCTGTATGAGTGCGTGCTCCCGGCAGGCGACCATCACGGGGCACCGGGCGCAGACCCGCTTGGCGGCCTCCTCCCGGGAGAGCCTGGCGGCCGTGGGCTCCTTGGAGGGGGCGAAGAACAGCCCGGCCTCGTCCCGCCGGCACACCGCGTCCGCGTGCCAGGGACCGTCCTCTTCCCTGGCCGGCACCCGCGGCTTCGGCACGGCCGCCGCGGGCCGTCCCTGAAGACTCTGGACGGCGGCTACCTGCAGGGACTGGCGCAGCGGATGCGGCACGGTCTACTCCTGACGACGTATACGCGAGCGAGAGACGATGCACCTGTCCCTACCCGCTGTGCGCGCCCCTATGCACCGAGTGCCGCCGATCCGCGAGGTTCGACCGAAATCCACCGCCGGTCTCCGGCCGGTGTCCGCCACTCACCCGGCATACGCCCGGTACCTATGCGCCACCCGTCCGGCACGGACCGGACGCGGTCAACTCCCGGGGCGCTTGCGGAGCTTGAGCGCCAGGTCGACCAGGCGGGCGCCGGACTTGCGCCGGGCCTCGATGTTGCCCAGCAGCGCGAACCCCCGGACGATCACGACCGGCGCGTGCGGGTCGGTCGCGCCGGCGCCCTCGCCGTGCACCTCGACGTTGCCGAGGACCCCGCTGCCGTAGCCGCGCAGCGTGACGTTCTCCGGGACCAGGATCTCGACGTTGCCGAGGACGCAGGTCACGTTGATCTCGGTGACCTGCTGCGCGAAGACGGCCTCGGTGAGGTCGATGGAGATGTCACCGAGGACGGAGACGGCGCGGGTGTGCGCGCCCGGCCGCCAGCGGCCCTTCCGGGAGGAGCTGCTGCACACCGCGACGAGGGTCTCGGCCGGGGTGCCCACGGGCTGCCCCGCGTACCCCTCGGGGCCGTACGCGGGCTCCTGCCGGGCGCCGGCACCGGGTGCGGGGAGGTCGCGCACGAGGACGTCCAGCTCGCCGACCGTCTTGAAGGCGTACAGCGAGTCGAGGCGGTCGGAGTGCTCTTCGGCGCTGAGCCGGCCCTCGGCCAGGGCGTCGGCGAGGATCTGCGCGATCCGGTCCCGGTCGGCGTCGGAGGCGCGCAGCGCGCCGGCTGCTGCAACTGCGGGGGCGGCGGCTGCCGCGGGGTGCTTTTCCAGGTCCACGTCACCCAGCATAGCGAGACACGATAGATCGCGATACTCCCCCGACGGGGCCCAGTGAGCCTTACCTCACAGACAAACGTCCCCGCGGAGGTCCTACGCTTGACACCGCGCTGCCAATTGGTCGTCAGCGCCGTCTGCCGAGTGAGGACTGACTGCCGTCATGCCAGAGTTTGCGTACACCGACCTGCTGCCCCTGGGCGAGGACACCACCCCCTACCGACTGGTGACCTCCGAAGGCGTCTCCACCTTCGAGGCCGACGGCCGTACGTTCCTCAAGGTCGAGCCGGAGGCGCTGCGCAAGCTCGCCGAAGAGGCGATCCACGACATCCAGCACTTCCTGCGCCCCGCGCACCTCGCGCAGCTGCGCCGGATCATCGACGACCCGGAGGCCTCGGCGAACGACAAGTTCGTCGCGCTCGACCTCCTGAAGAACGCCAACATCGCGGCGGCCGGCGTGCTGCCCATGTGCCAGGACACGGGCACGGCGATCGTGATGGGCAAGCGCGGCCAGAACGTGCTGACGTCGGGCGCGGACGAGGCGGCGCTGTCGCGCGGCATCTTCGACGCGTACACCCGCCTCAACCTGCGCTACTCGCAGATGGCCCCGATCACCATGTGGGAGGAGAAGAACACCGGCTCGAACCTGCCCGCGCAGATCGAGCTGTACGCGACCGACGGCGGGGCGTACAAGTTCCTCTTCATGGCCAAGGGCGGCGGCTCCGCCAACAAGTCCTTCCTCTTCCAGGAGACCAAGGCGGTCCTCAACGAGGCCTCCATGATGAAGTTCCTGGAGGAGAAGATCCGTTCGCTGGGCACCGCGGCCTGCCCGCCGTACCACCTGGCGATCGTGGTCGGCGGCACCTCGGCGGAGCACGCGCTCAAGACCGCGAAGTACGCCTCGGCGCACTACCTGGACGAGCTGCCGACCGAGGGCTCCGCGCTGGGCCACGGTTTCCGTGACCAGGCCCTGGAGCAGCAGGTCTTCGAGCTGACCCAGAAGATCGGCATCGGCGCGCAGTTCGGCGGCAAGTACTTCTGCCACGACGTCCGCGTCGTCCGCCTCCCGCGCCACGGCGCCTCCCTGCCGGTGGCCATCGCGGTCTCCTGCTCGGCGGACCGCCAGGCCACCGCGAAGATCACCGCCGAGGGCGTCTTCCTGGAGCAGCTGGAGACGGACCCGGCGCGGTTCCTGCCGGAGACCACGGACTCGCACCTGGACGAGTCGGCGGACGTCGTCTCCATCGACCTGAACCAGCCGATGGACGAGATCCTGGCGACCCTGAGCAAGCACCCGGTCAAGACCCGGCTCTCGCTGACCGGCCCGCTGGTCGTGGCGCGCGACATCGCGCACGCCAAGATCAAGGAGCTGCTGGACTCGGGCGCGCCGATGCCGCAGTACCTCAAGGACCACCCGGTCTACTACGCCGGCCCCGCGAAGACCCCCGAGGGCTACGCCTCCGGCTCCTTCGGCCCCACCACGGCCGGGCGCATGGACTCCTACGTGGAGCAGTTCCAGGCGGCGGGCGGCTCCAAGGTCATGCTCGCCAAGGGCAACCGCTCGCAGCAGGTGACGGACGCCTGCGCCGCGCACGGCGGCTTCTACCTCGGCTCCATCGGCGGCCCGGCGGCGCGCCTGGCCCAGGACTGCATCAAGAAGGTCGAGGTCCTGGAGTACGAGGAGCTCGGCATGGAGGCGGTCTGGAAGATCGAGGTGGAGGACTTCCCGGCCTTCATCGTGGTCGACGACAAGGGCAACGACTTCTTCCAGAACCCGGCCCCCGAGCCGACGTTCACCCACATCCCGGTCCGCGGCCCGGGCCTGTAGCGCATCCCCCGAGGGGGGGGGGGGGCCCGACGAGCGGCGAGGCGCGCCGCCGGAGGAGCCGGG
>NZ_JBSGWY010000003.1:89973-92894 GCF_053609145.1 Streptomyces sp. NPDC054961
GCGACCCGATAACCCCATCGCCCGGGCGCGCGGGGGGGGTCTCCCGGCCCCCGCCGCGGGCGGCACCCGCCTCGGCGCCGCGCCCCCCGAAGGCCCGTTTCCGCCGGTCGGCGGATGGAGCCGCTGCCCCGGGAAGGCGAGGCTTGACCCGTACCCAAACAGCCCTTGGAACACGGGAGTTCGCCATGAAGAACCGCAGCCGCACCCTCGCCCTGACCGGCGCCGCCGCCCTGGTGGCGGCGGTGATCGCGGCGGCCCCCGGCTCCGCCGTCGCCTCGGCGCCCAGGGCGGCCGCCGTCCACGGAGCGGCCTCCGTCCTGTACGCGTACGCGCCCGGCGACGACATCCGTTTCACGGTCGACGCCGACGCGGCCCCGTTCACCCGGCCGCTCGACGCCCCGAACGGCGAGCGCGGCCTGCCGACGGACGCCCGCGGCAAGGTGACCGTGTACCACTACTCGCCCGCGCACCAGGTCACCGGGACCTCCGAGGCCGAGGTGGACTGCCTGGTCACGGGCGGCCGCACGGCGACGGTCACCGCCGTGGTCACCGCGTCGAACACGGGCGAGACGGGCCGGCGGATCGGGATCAGCGTCCAGGACGGGGAGCACGGCGAGCCGGACCGCGTGGGCTTCTCCTGGGGCGTGGCCAACGTGGACGTGAAGGAGGACGGCACGGCCGTCGAGGCGAGGGTCGGCACCTGCATGGCCCCGGCCCCCTTCACCACGGTCGTCAGGGGCGGCTTCAAGGTCACCCCGGCACCGCTGCCGCCGCTCCCCCGCTGAGCGGCTCCGCTTCACGCGGGAGACGCAGACCTGTATCCCACTGTTCACACCTATTTGAGATGATTTCCGCATGACAGTGACGTCCTCCCTCCCCACCGCCCGCGCCACCCGGGTGGTCGCGCACCGCGGGGCCTCCCACGAGCACCCCGAGCACACGCTCGCCGCCTACCGGCAGGCCATCGACGACGGGGCGGACGCCCTGGAGTGCGATGTCCGGCTCACCGCCGACCGCAGGCTCGTCTGCGTGCACGACCGGCGCGTCGAGCGGACCTCCGACGGGCGCGGGATCGTCTCCGAGATGACGTACGAGGAGCTGCGCGCCCTCGACTTCGGCGCCTGGAAGGGGGCCGCGCACACGGGGGCCCGGGTCCTGCTCTTCGAGGACCTGCTCCAGGAGGCGCTGGCCGCGGGCCGGCCGGTCGGGCTGGCCGTGGAGACGAAGCACCCGACGCGCGCGGGCGGCCGGCTGGAGGAGGAACTCGTCCGCGTGCTGCGCCGGTACGGGCTCGCGGACGGCCGCGGCGGCCTCGTCGAGGTGATGAGCTTCTCGCGCGGGGCGCTGACCCGGATGCACCGGCTCGCCCCCGGACTCCCGGCCGTGTACCTGATGGAGCGGCGCCTGCGACCGGCCCGCCCGCCCTACGCCACGCACGCGGGCCCCGGGATCGAGCTCGTCCGCCGGGACCCGGGACTGGTGGGACGGCTGAGGGCCAAGGGGCTGTCGGTGCGGGTGTGGACCGTGGACGAGCCCGAGGACGTGGAGCTGTGCCTGGACCTCGGAGTGGACACGCTCATCACCAACCGGCCCCGCGCGGTCCGAGAGCAGGTGGAGGCCCGCTAGCGCCCCGTGCCCTCGCGCCGCATTGGCTGATTCGCACTCCTGACAGCCGCTCGGTGAACCCCGAACGTATGCCGTGGCGTGCACGACGGGAAGATCAGCCCGCGGGTGCGCCTGGCCGACGACTGGACAGGCGCTCACCAGCGCCGTGGCGCGGGCGAGGGTGACTGATATGGGCTTACAGCGACAGGCGAGACGTACGGCCGACAGCGGCTCCGGCGGTTCCGGCGTTCCCACCGGCTCCGGCGCCTCCACCGGCTCGACCGGCTCCACCGGCTCCCCGGCGGGCGGCAGAACCTTCGCCACCGCGGACGCGGGCGGCGGCGAAGGGCCGGAAGCCGCCGCCGTCGGCCCGGACCTCCCGCCGTGCTATCTCGTCCTCGGCCCGCTGGAGGTGCGTCGCGGCGGGGTGAGCTGCACGCCGACTCCGCTCAAGCGCCGCGCCCTGCTCGCGATCCTGCTGCTGCACGCGAACAGACTGGCCTCGGCGGACATGCTGATCGACGAGTTGTGGGACGGACACCCGCCCCGATCCGCCCAGGCGACCCTGCAGATGTACGTGTCCGGGCTGCGCCGGACGCTCGACCCGGGCCACGGACGCGGCGGCGGGGACCCGCGCCGCCACCCGGTGCTCCGCACGGCCGGCTCCGGCTACGTGCTCGAGGTCGGCCCCGGCGAACTGGACCTGGACCTCTCCCGCGCCCTCGCCGCGCTCGGCCGCCGGCAGCTCGCCGACGGCGACTGCGCCGCCGCCAGCGAGGCCTTCTCCGCGGCGCTCGCGATGTGGCGCGGCCGGCCGCTGGCCGATCTCGGCCCCGCGCGCCTGCCCGAGTACTACACGGCCCCGCTGGAGGAGGAGCGCCTCGCCCTGCTCCACGACCGGATCGGCGCCGACATCTGCGCGGGCCGCTCCCAGGGGGTCATCGCCGAACTGGCCGAACTGTGCTCCCGCCACCCGCTGCGCGAGGCGTTCCACGAACAGCTGATGCTGGCGCTGGCCGGCACCGGGCGGCGGGCCGAGGCGCTGGACGCGTACGCCCGCGCCCGGCGGGTGGTCGTCGAGGGCACCGGAGTGGAGCCGGGCCCCGATCTGCAGGCCGTCCAGCGGGCCCTGCTCGGCGGCCTGCGCCCCGCCGCCACCGTCCACGGCCGATGTCGGGGCTCCCTGCTGCTCCAGCCCGCCGGGCTCTGACCGGCGGGGGGCGCGCCCCCCCCCCGCCCCCCGGCGGCGCGCCGCCCCCCCCCCCCGCGGCGCGCCGCGCCGCCGCCGCGCCCCCCACAGAAGCAGAGAAGCCCCC
>NZ_JBSGWY010000003.1:92904-97295 GCF_053609145.1 Streptomyces sp. NPDC054961
TTTTAAAATCCCCCCCCCCCCGCCCCGCCGCGGGGGGGGGGGCCCCCGCCCCCCCCCCCGCCCCCCGCCCCCGCCCCCCCCCGCCCCGGCCGGGCAGCGGCCGGGGCGGCCGAACATCGGCCAGGCATCGGCCAGGCATCGGCCAGGCATCGGCCAGGCACTGTCCTGAAACCCACGGGCACCGGCCGGGAGCCGGCCGGGAGCCGGCCGGGTCCGGTCCGTCACGGACCGCCGCGGCCGGGCCCGGACCGCCTCAGCCCAGCCGCCAGTCCAGTCGGCGCCGGTAGTAGACCAGCGGATCCGCGTCCGCCACCGCGCAGCCCGCCACCTCGCCCACCAGCACCGCGTGGTCCCCGTGCGGGAACACCGCGGAGACCCGGCACCTCAGGTACACCGGGACGCCCTCCAGCCGGGGCGTCCCGTCGTCCCAGTGCCAGGCCAGGCCCGCGAACTTGTCCTCCGAGCGGCCCGCGAACACCTTCGCGAGGGCCTCGTCCCCGGAGCCCAGCAGGTGCGCCCCGAAGGACGTGCCCACCCTGGCGTCCATGGCCCGGTACGTACGCGAGCCGCACGCGAGCGCCAGCATGACGGACGGCGGGGCCACGCTGTAGGAGCTGAGGGAGGACACCAGGAGTCCGCACGGGCTGCCGTCGGCGCGCCGCCCGCTGATCACCGCCGCCCCGGACACCAGCCGGGCCATCGCCTCGGTGAACGCCGCCGCCAGCTCGTCCGCCGGGGGGGGGGGGCGGGGGGCGCGCCCCCGCCCGCCCCCCCCCCCGCCCCCGTGTCCCGCCGTACCCCGGCCCGCGCACCAGCCTGTGCGCCGGCCCGTACGTCCGGTCCTTGCTCCCGCTGCCGCAGGCTCATCCCGCGCTCCGCCTCATCCCGCGCTCCGCCTCAGACGGCGCTGTGCTCGGCGGCGCGCAGGCAGGAATCCCGCTGCTCGCCGGCGTCGGGGTCGCCGGTGGCCGCGTACACGGCGTCGAAGTCCGACGCCGCCCGGTCGAACCGGCCGGCCGCCTCGTGGACCACGGCCCGGTTGAACCGGAACTCGGGCCGGTCGGCCAGTCCCACCGCCCGGTCGAAATCAGCCGTCGCGGTCGCCAGATCGCCTTCCAGGTAGGCGAGTTCGCCCTTGACGGCCCAGGCCTCGGCCAGTCCCGGATCGCCCGCGAGCGCGGACTCGAGCGCCTCGGCCGCCTCCTTGCCGCGACCCGCCTCCGCCAGCAGCCGGCCGCGCAGGCACAGCAGGTGGGGGTGGTCGGGGGCCAGCGCCAGTCCGGCGTCCACGTCCGCCAGCGCCGCGTCGGCCTCGCCCGCGTCGGCGAACAGGCCGGCCCGGCCCAAAAGCGCTTCCTGGTGGCCCGGTTCGAGCTCGAGGGTACGGCTGAAGTCAGCCAACGCGCCTTCGACGTCACCGAGTTCGAGCCGGGCGTCACCGCGGTTGTAGTAGGCCTCGGGGAACGGGGCCTCGAGCGCGAGGGCCCGCTCGTAGTCGGCGATGGCCTCCTCCGAACGCCCGAGCTTGCGCAGGATGTTGCCCCGGTTGAAGTAGTGGTCGGCGAAGTCGTCGTCGGCGTCCACGATCTCGGCGTAGTCCTCGAGGGCCGCCTCCAGGCGCCCGCTCATGCTGTTGACCTGCGCCCGGTTGTACCGCAGTCCGACCCGGTGCCAGGTGCGCTCGCCCAGGCCGAGCTCCCGGTCGAGCCGCTCGATCCCCTGGTCGAGCAGGCGCAGCGCCTCGTCCGGATGGCCGTCGCGGACCTCCACGAGCGCGAGCCCGTTGCGGTTGAAGACCGAGTAGAAGGAACGCTCCTTGGGATCCGGCAGCAGGTCCGACAGGGCGATGGCCGTGTTGACCCAGGCCCGCGCCTGACGCGGATCGCGCCGCTCCTCCGGGTAGTGGCGTGCGTAGAGCATGCCGATCTCGTAGGCGAGCTTCATGTGGTGCGCGGGGTTCTGGGTGGCCATCCGCGCCTCCTCCTGGAGCACGGCCGACTCGTCGGGCCGGCCGGCCGCCGCGAGGCACACCCCAGACTCCCGGATGAACACCCACCACAGCTGGGGGCGCTCGACCGGGTCCACGAACCGCCGCCCCTCGTCGCCCAGTTCGGCCGCGATGTGGTAGAAGCCCAGGTACTTGCAGCGCAGCATGGCCGCGCGCAGCGCCTCGACCCCGGCGCCGGCGGCGTCGGAGCCCCGCATCAGGTGGTAGGGGAGCGCGCCCAGCCGCAGCGAGGGCTCCGTCTCCTCGGCCGGACCGGCGAGTTCGGCGGCCCGGCGGTCGTGCAGCGCCGCGCGCTCGGTCTCGGCGAGCCGCTCGTAGGCGGCGATCAGCGCGGGGTCGTCGTCCACGCAGTCCCCGTCCACGTACGCCCGGGCCGCGTCGGGACCGGCGGTGTGCGGGGCCGGGGCGGCCGATCCCTGCGTCTTCGTCGTGTACGCGGCCAGGGCGTCCGGGAGCGAGAGGGAGGGGAAGCCGGGCGGGTCCAGCAGCCGGGCCGTCCCCGAGCACAGCACCAGGGTGAGAAGCTCGGGCGGGATCCGCCGCAGGGCGGCGGCCAGGAACTCCTGGTCGGTCACGTCGGCGTGCTGGACGTTCTCCACGACCAGGGTGCGCGGGCCCTGCCCCTCGTCGGCGAGGGCGGCGAGCAGGAAGTCCACGATGCCGTGGGCGACGCGCAGGGAGTGCAGGCGGGCCGGGTAGCGGCTCACCTCTCCGGCCGTCGACTGCTCCTCGATGTGGTGCGTGATCGGCGGCACCAGCGGGGCCAGTTCGGGCGTGCTCTCCTGGAGCTCGATGTAGTGCCGGCCGGCCAGCTCGGGCCGCCGGGCCAGCGCGCCGGGGGCCACGAGCCGCAGCAGCGCACCGGCGGCGGTGTACGGGCCGCGCAGGCGCCGGTGGGCGTCCAGGGACGCGAGCAGCGGGGGCAGGTCGAGACCGGCCCGCAGCGTTTCGCGCTCGCGGCGGTGCGGCGCGCAGATCCAGTGGTGCCCGCTCATGGGCCTGCCTTTCACAGAGGCCCGCCGGGGGTGGTCCCGTCAGGCGATGACGTGGTGGAGCCGGGCCCGTCGGCTGCGCAGGCGCTCCCGGGCGGCGAGCCAGAGGGCGAAGCCGATCTGGCCGAAGGTCAGGACGAGGAAGACGGCCGCGTCGAGCAGCTGGATCCAGGACGAGCCGTGCCCGGAGCCGAAGCGCTCCAGCGAGGCCGAGATCATGTCCAGGAAGACGGGACCGACGCCCCACAGGAACGTGCTCAGGCTGATGACGTAGCCGATGGGGAGCAGCCAGGAGTACCAGCGGGCGGCCCGCCGGTCCACGGGGTGCCACAGGGACTCGTCGGTGATCCGGCCGGTGCGCCCGAGCAGACGGTTGACCCGGTTGGCGAGCATGCGCACGGAGGTGGTGTGCAGGTCCACGCAGCCGAGCACGGTGGTGATCAGGACGTAGATGTCGGTGCGCAGGTACAGGAAGAACTGCCACATCAGCCGGATGAAGGTGGTGAAGGCCACCGCCAGGCACACGCGCGAGACCAGCCCGCTCGCGAATCCGGCCACGATGACGGCCAGGCTGATCAGGACGGCGTCGGCGACCATCCCGGCGAGGATCGGCAGATAGCGCTTGCGGCGCTCCACCCCGGCCAGACCGTCCAGCGAGGTCTCGACGACGAGGAAGTAGAACCGGTACGACATCCTCGTGCGCGAGCGGATGCCGAGACGGCGGCCGGCCAGCGCGTGGAAGATCTCGTGGATGGCGATGAGCGGGACCGCGACCACGAACAGGACGAGGGTGATCACCGCGTAGTAGTGGCTGAAGACCAGGTCGTCGGGGGTCGGCAGGAGTTCGGGCCGGCGCACCACGCAGATCACCGCCCAGAGGGCGGTCAGCGCGTACGCGGTCCACGCCGCCGGGGAGAAGACCGCCCGGCCGAGCCGCTGCCAGCGCACGGGTTCCGCCGTCGTCTCCGCCTCGCCCTCGGCCCGTACGAAGCCGAGTTCCTGCAGGGCCTCGACGACGTCCCCGACGTCGGCGCGCTCCCCGTACGTCTGCTCGTACCAGTCGGCGGCCTGCGCGGGGGTGGCGCCCTCCTGCAGCCGGCGCACCAGCGCGGCGCCGTCGGGCGGGAAGATCGCGTAGGACTCGGTGTCCCGGCGGCCGATGGTGACCTCGTCACCGTCCTCCAGGAAGACCAGGGGATGGAGCGCCAGCGGGAGGTCGTCAGCGCTGAGGTGGGCCGGCTCCGCCATGGCGGGTGCTCCGTCTCTCGTCGGCCGGGCCCGGCCCGGGGAGGGGGGGGCCCCCCCCCCGGGGGGCCCCCGAACAATAAGCGCCCGGGGGGGGTTTTGGGGGGGGGGGGGGGGGGTCGAGGGCGGAAACGGGACGGCGCCCA
>NZ_JBSGWY010000003.1:97305-110912 GCF_053609145.1 Streptomyces sp. NPDC054961
GCGCCCCCCCGGTGATGACGCCGGGAGGGGGGGGGGCCCGCCGCCGCAGTGCGGGGGACCCAGATTCGGCGGCGGGCGCGGGGGCGGGGGGCGGGCCCCCCCGCCCCGGCCCCCCCCCCGTACTCGAACTCGCCCGGGTGTGGTTAGGCGGGGCTCGGGTAGTGCGAGCAGGCGGAAGACGTCAGGCGAACCGGGCCTGCCTTGCGAATCTGGATCTTCTTCATCTCAATGCACCTCCTTGGGAGGATCGGTGGGGTTGGACGTTCTCCATCCTGCTGAACCCCGCCAGAACTTCCCCAAACCGTCGCCAAACCCCGTACCGGGGGCGGTCGGAGGGGCCACGGACGGGGGACTCGCGGCGGGTTCGGATGCGGATGCGGGAGCGGGTGCGGGAGCGGGTGCGGATGCGCGCGGGTCCGGACAGGGGAACACCCGGCCGGGACGAGCCGGCCGGGTGTGGGGGTGCGCGTCCGACGGGGGACGGATCCGTCGGTCCTGCCGCGGGAGCGGTGTTACACGAAGCGCTGGTTCGCCGAGCCGTTGCAGGTCTGCAGGCGCAGCGGCTCGTGGGCCGCGGCCACCGTCAGGCACATGCCCGGGGCGGCGGCGGGCCGGACGGTCGCTCCGTCGCGGACGAACTGCTGGTTGGCGCCGCCGTGGCAGTTCCAGACGATCAGTGCGGTGCCGTTGCCGTAGTTGGCGCCGGGGGCGTCGAGGCAGCGGTCGTGGGTGAGTTCGACGTGGAGCGACTTCCTGGCGGAGTCGTACCACCAGCCCTGGTTGCGGCCGCCGTGGCAGTCCCAGCCGATGACCTTGGTGTTGTTGGCGCTGGAGCCGCCGTTGGTGTCGACGCAGTTGCCGGTCGCCTCGTTCTTCAGCGGCTTGTAGAGGTCGTCCCAGGCGCCCGCCTGCAGGACGGGGGTGCCGGTGCTGGCCGGGTCGGCGCAGGAGGCCTCGCGCAGGCCGGAGGCGTAGAGCTGGGTCAGGCAGGCCGCGAAGGCGCCGTGGCCGCGGTAGTTGGGGTGGAAGGACTGGCGGGCGGTGTTCTCGTCCCACGGGAAGTGGTCCCCGAGGTCGAGGTAGAGGCCGCGTGCCCAGGTGTCCTCCATGCAGACCTCGTGGCCCTGGAAGAGCCGCGAGTTGTCGAGGTAGGTCGCGCCCGCGGCGAGGGCGGCCGCGCGCATGCCCTTCTCGAAGGTGGGCACGGCGTAGTTGCGGCCCCAGGCGGCGTCGGAGTCGTAGCCCGCGCAGCCTCCGGGGAGCTTGCCCGGGAAGTCGGGGTTGTCGTTGAAGTCGGGGCCGATCGGGCTCGGGTAGCCCATCACGACGAGCTTGTAGTCGGAGTCGGCGTAGCCGGCGTCGCGCATGACCGTCTTGAGGTCCGCGAGCGTCGACTCCACCTTGGGCTTGAGGCCGTCGACGCGCGCCTGCCAGCCCGGACCGTACTTGGGCTCGCAGGTGCCCTGGCTGAGCACCCAGCGCGTGACGCAGTCGGTCATCACCGGGCCGAACTGGAGATCGTCGTTGGCCCCGGCGACCAGCAGCACCATCTTGATCCTGGTGTTGCGGGCCTTGATCGCGAGGCTGTCGCTCTGCACCAGCTCGTCGGCGTACTGCTTGCTGCCGCCGATCTTGATGTTGCCGGTGTAGCCGCCCGAACAGGCCACGTTGAAGGTGTAGTCGGCCGCGATGCCGGTGCGGTGGATCGCCGAGTCGGGCGAGCGGTGGCACTGGTTGGCGGAGGTGTTGGTCGCGGGGTCGTACGTGCCGACGCCCTCGCCCGAGATCTCGCTGTCGCCGAGCGAGATCAGGCCGGTCTTGCGGTCGGCGAGCGGGCGGATCGCGGGGTCGCCGTAGATCCTGGTCGCCTCGGCGGCGCGGACGGCCTCCAGCTCGGGCGTGAGGGCGGTCGCGGCGGCTCCGGCGGCGGGTCCGGCGGCGGTCGCCGCGTGGGCCATGGGGGTGATGGCGGTGACGCCCCCGAGGGCGGCCGCGGCCGCCGCGACGGCGACGACGGTAGATCTGAGTCTGCTCCTGGATCCTGTACGGACACGGGCCATGTACGCCTCCCCGGCATAGGTGTTACCCCCGGTATTTACTGGTCAGTAGGTGAGTTGGGAACAGTTCGAACAAGACAATTGCTCAACTTTTTGAGGAGGCACCACACATGACCGACGTTCCGCAGACCGACGGGAGCCCCGAGGGGTTCCGCACCGAGCACGACTCCATGGGCGAGGTACTGGTCCCCGCGCACGCCCGATGGCGGGCGCAGACCCAGCGCGCGGTGGAGAACTTCCCCATTTCCGGGCTGCGTCTGGAGCGCGCCCACATCGAGGCACTGGCCCGGATCAAGGCCGCGGCCGCCGTGGTCAACGCCCGGCTGGGCGTGGTCGACGAGGACGTCGCCGCCGCGATCCGCTCCGCCGCCGCCGAGGTCGCCGAGGGCCGCTGGGACGAGCACTTCCCCGTCGACGTGTTCCAGACCGGTTCCGGCACCTCGTCCAACATGAACGCCAACGAGGTGATCGCCACCCTGGCCACCGAGCGGCTCGGCCGCGCCGTCCACCCCAACGACCACGTGAACGCTTCCCAGAGCTCCAACGACGTCTTCCCCTCCTCCATCCACATCGCCGCGACCGCCGCCGTCACGGGCGAGCTGATCCCCGCCCTGGAGCACCTGGCCGGCGCGATGGAGCGCAAGTCCGAGGAGTTCGCCGGGGTCGTCAAGGCCGGCCGGACGCACCTGATGGACGCCACGCCGGTCACCCTGGGCCAGGAGTTCGGCGGGTACGCGGCCCAGCTCCGCCACGGCGTCGAACGGCTGCGCGCGGCGCTGCCCCGGCTGGCCGAACTCCCGCTGGGCGGAACGGCGGTGGGCACCGGCATCAACACCCCGCCCGGATTCTCCGCCGCCGTGATCGCCAAGGTGGCCGCGGAGACCGGGCTGCCGCTGACCGAGGCCCGGGACCATTTCGAGGCCCAGGGGGCGCGGGACGCGCTGGTGGAGACCTCGGGGATGCTCCGCACGGTCGCCGTCTCGCTCACCAAGATCTGCAACGACCTGCGCTGGATGGCCTCCGGACCCCGCACCGGATTGGCCGAAATCAATCTCCCGGATCTCCAGCCGGGGTCCTCGATCATGCCCGGGAAGGTCAATCCGGTGATCCCCGAGGCCGCGTTGATGGTCGCGGCCCAGGTCATGGGGAACGACACGGCGGTCGCGGTGGCGGGCGCGGCGGGCAACTTCGAGCTCAACGTGATGCTCCCCGTGATGGCCCGCAACCTCCTCGAATCGATCCGCCTGCTCGGCAGCGTGAGCCGCCTGCTGGCCGACCGCACGGTCGCCGGAATCACCGCCAACACGGCCCGGGCCAGGGAGTACGCCGAGTCCTCCCCCTCCGTGGTGACCCCGCTCAACCGGTACATCGGCTACGAGGAGGCCGCCAAGGTGGTCAAGAAGTCCCTCGCCGCACGCAAGACGATCCGCGAGGTGGTCCTGGAGTCCGGCTACGTCGACCGCGGCGACCTCACCCTGGAACAGCTCGACGAAGCCCTGGACGTCCTGCGCATGACCCGCCCCTGACCCGGCCGGACCCCCTTCGGCCAAGGGTCCGGATCCGGTCGTTTCCCGTCCCCGAACCCCTCCGTGACCTGCAACGCAGCGAGCCTCCAGACCCCCGACCTAGGATCTGCGCATGACAGGTACCGGAGGCCGCGGGGGCGGCAGCGCGCAGGGCGCGGCGCGGGGCTCGGCGTCGAGTCCGGCACAGGGCACGCACTGGGCCGTCGGGGAGCAGATCCTCTGGCGGTACCGCGACCACGCGCCCGGACTCCAGGGGCGGGTGCACATCTGCCGGCCCGTGACCGTGGTGCGCGACACCGACGAGCTGCTCGCCGTGTGGATGGCCCCGGGGACCGAGTGCGTCAAACCGGTGCTCGCCGACGGCACCGCCGTCCACGAGGAGCCGCTCGCGACCCGGTACACGGCGCCGCGCACCACCGTGCGCTCGCGCTGGTTCGGGGCGGGCGTGCTGAAGCTGGCGCGGCCCGGGGAGCCGTGGTCGGTGTGGCTGTTCTGGGAGCACGGCTGGCGCTTCAAGAGCTGGTACGTGAACCTCGAGGAGCCCCGGACGCGCTGGTCCGGCGGCATCGACTCCGAGGACCACTTCCTCGACATCTCCGTCTACCCGGACCGCACCTGGACGTGGCGGGACGAGGACGAGTTCGCGCAGGCCCAGCGCGCGGGCCTGATGGAACCGGAACAGGCCCGCCGGGTACGGGCGGCCGGCCGGGCCGCGGTGGACGTGATCAAGGCCTGGGGTCCGCCGTTCTCCGAGGGCTGGCAGGATTGGCGTCCGGACCCGGCCTGGGAAGTGCCCGTACTGCCGGAGGACTGGGACCGCACCCCGGCGCATATGACCTCATGAGACCCTTGATGCGCCCCCGGGGTGCAACCGTAGGATCGTCCTCCGCCGGGGCGTCGGTAGGGCCGCGGTCGGTGTTTCTCCGGCAAATGTCACCGGGCGGGCGGGACTTGACCACGGGTCGACCTAAAACGAGAGGTAACGAGCGGGACGCGGAACAGCGGGGTGATGGTGTCCCCGCCGCTGAGCGGGTATACCGCGACTGACCGAGTTGAGTGCAGCGCACATCGAGCGCAAACGGACGGAATGCCACGCGTGACGGAGTACCCCACCTCTCAGGAGGGCTCACAGCCGGTTGACGGTGCCTCCGGCGGTCGTTCGGAGGAGCCCGGCCACGGCAGGGCCCCGGCCTCGGCCGCCGAGGCCGTACGCACGCATGCGCAGGTCCCGGCGCCGGACCAGCCCGGCACCGGCCTGCCCCGCCCACGGGCCTCGGCGGCCGCGAGCGGGTCCGGCGCGGCCGGGGAGCCCGCGGCCGCACCCGGCCGGGGCGCGGACGCCGCCGGGCCGGCTTCCGGTTCCGCGGCCGGCCAGGGCGCGGGGCGGGCTGCCGCGCGCACGCGCGACGCCGAAGCCGCGCGCGCCGCGGCGGCGGCGGCCCACAACGCCCGCCAGGACGGCGGCGCCGTCGGCTCCGCGCCGGGCCAGGGCGCGGGCACCGGAGCCGCCACGGGCTCCGGCGCCGGCTCCGTGCCCGCCGTCGGACCGGAGACCATCGCGCGCCGGGAAGGGGACCGGCTGCGCTTCGTCGGGGCCGCCACCCGCCGGATCGCGCGCGGGATCGACCTCGACGAGATCGTCCTCGGGCTGTGCCGGGCCACCGTGCCGACGTTCTCCGACGCCATCCTCGTCTACCTGCGGGACCCGCTTCCCGTCGGCGACGAACGCCCCGTCGGGCCGGTCGTTTTAAGGCTCCGGCGCACCGACCGGCTGCGGCCGATCGACGAGTTCACCGGCGGCGCCACGGCCACGGCCGCGGGGAGCGGCACCGCTCCGGGCAGCGGTGCGTACGGCGCGGCCGCCCCGGACGGGGAACTCGACTTCAGTCAGCTGGCACTGGTCGGCCCGCAGGGTGACCTGCCCGCCGCCGAGCTCTGCGAGATCCGCCCCGGCGGGGCCCTCGCCGAGGTCCTGCGCGGCGTCCGGCCCGTCTTCGGGTCCTCCGCCGCCGCCCGCGCCGCGCTGCCGGAGCTGCTGGGCGCGGACCACCCCGTACCGCGCGGCCAGCGGGCCATCCTCGCGCCGCTGCGGGGGCGGCGCCGGGTCATCGGCGCGGCCGTGTTCCTGCGCACCCCCGAGCGGCCGGCCTTCGAGACGAACGACCTCCTGGTCGCCGCCCAGCTGGCCACCCATACCGCGCTGGGCATCGACAAGGCCGTGCTCTACGGGCGCGAGGCGTACATCGCCGACGAGCTCCAGCGCACGATGCTGCCCGACAGCCTCCCCCAGCCCACCGGGGTCCGCCTCGCCAGCCGCTACCTGCCCGCCGCCGAGACGGCCCGGGTCGGCGGCGACTGGTACGACGCCATACCTCTGCCCGGCAGCCGGGTCGCGCTCGTCGTCGGTGACGTCATGGGCCACTCCATGACCTCGGCCGCGATCATGGGGCAGCTCCGTACGACGGCCCAGACGCTGGCGCAGCTCGACCTGCCGCCCGCCGAGGTCCTGCACCACCTCGACGAGCAGGCGCAGCGCCTCGGCTCCGACCGGATGGCCACCTGCCTCTACGCCGTCTACGACCCGGTCTCGCACCGGATCACCATCGCCAACGCCGGGCACCCGCCGCCGGTCCTGCTGCACCTGGGCGGCCGCGCCGAGGTGCTGCGCGTGCCTCCCGGCGCCCCCATCGGCGTCGGCGGCGTGGACTTCGAGGCCGTGGAGCTGGACGCCCCGGCCGGGGCCACCCTCGTGCTGTACACCGACGGCCTCGTCGAGTCCCGGCTGCGGGACGTGTGGACCGGCATCGAGCAGCTCCGGGAGCGCCTCGCGACGACCGCGCAGCTGACGGGGCTGGACCACCCGCCTCCGCTGGAGGCCCTGTGCGACGACATCCTGGACATGCTGGGCCCCGGTGACCGCGACGACGACATCGCGCTGCTGGCGGCCCGGTTCGACGGGATCGCGCCCAGCGACGTGGCGTACTGGTTCCTGGACCCGGAGGAGACCGCTCCGGGCCGGGCCCGCCGGTTCGCCCGCCGCGCGCTGACCCGCTGGGGACTGGAGGAGCTCGAGGACTCCCTGGAGCTGCTGGTCTCCGAGGTCGTGACGAATGCCGTGCGGTACGCCGAACGGCCGGTCACGCTGCGCCTGCTGAAGACGGACGTGCTGCGCTGCGAGGTGGGCGACGACTCCCCGCAGCTGCCGCGCCAGCGCCGGGCGCGGGAGACCGATGAGGGCGGGCGCGGCCTGTTCCTGGTCAACCGGATGGCCCGCCGCTGGGGCGCCACCCGGCTGAGCAGCGGAAAGGTCGTCTGGTTCGAGCTCGCGCTGCCCGGTTCGCCCGAGCGGCCCTGACCGCGGACCGGTACCGGACACGGCGCCGTGTCCTGCCGTGTCGCGTCGTGCCGTCGCGTGGAGTCGTGCCCCCGGCGCCTAGAGGTGGGGCGCCGCCGGCGGCGGAACGGGCGGCGTCGGGCCCGACTTCGTCGGGGTGGGCGTCGGCTTCGACGGCGTCGGGGTGGGCGACGCGGGCGTCGAGGCCGTCTTCGACGGGGTCGGGTCCGGGCTGTTCGTCGGCGGCGTGGTGCTCGGCGTCGGCGTGGTGGCGGACTGGCTCGGCGTGGTCGACGGGCTGGTGCTCGTGGACGGCGCCTGGGTCGGGCCCATGTCGGCCTCGTCGAGGTCGAACGAGGAGTTCTTCGCGCCCTTGAGGGCCTCGAGGGTGTAGTTCTTCCAGATCGCGGCCGGGAAGCTGGAGCCGCCCGCGCGGCCGCCGCCCGCCGTACCCGTCAGGGAGGTCTGGGTGTGGGTACCGGGCTCGTCGCCGAACATCGCGACGACGGTGACCAGGTCGGGGGTGAAGCCGGTGAACCAGGCGGCCACGTTCTTCTCGGTGGTACCGGTCTTGCCCGCGGCCTCGTAGGCCGAGCTCTTCACGGCCCTGCCGGAGCCGTCGTCGACCACGCCGGTGAGCACCTTGGTGACGGTGTCGGCGGTCTTGCGGCTGATGGCCTGGTCACCGATGGCGACGACCGGCTTGAACTCGCGCTCCGCGTGCCTGGCCGACTTGATGATGCTCGGCGTGACCTTCTTGCCGTGGTTGTCGAAGGTGGCGTAGACCCCGGCCATTTCGGCGGTGTCGGCGCTCATGGTGCCGAGGGACATGGCCGGCTTGTCCGCGGGCCAGCCGTCGCGGTCCTTCATGCCGAGGGCGAGGGCCGTCTTCTTCGCGTTCTCCGGCTTCACGTCCACGATCATCTGGGCGTAGACGGAGTTGACCGACGAGTTGGTGGCGGACTGCACCGTCATCATCGGGTTGCCGTAGTCCTTGTCGTCCTGGTTCTGCGGGTTGAACGGGAACTTGCTGCCCACGACCGGGCGCTTGCTGGTGCCGTCGTAGAGGCTGTTCGGGGTGATCGGCTTGCCGTCCTGCGTGGTCGACTTGTTCTCCATGGCGGAGGCGAGCACGACCGGCTTGAAGGTGGAGCCCGGCTGGAAGTCCTTGCGCAGGGCGTTGCTCGTCCACTGCTCGCTGAGCCCGGTGCCGCCGTACATCGCGACGATCGCGCCGGTCTTGGGGTCCACGGAGGTGGCGCCCGCCTGCACGGCGGCGTCGACGGGGCGGCCCTTGCGGTCGAGCTTGGATTCCAGCTCATCCTGCACGGCCGCCTCCAGGGCGGCCTGCTTCTTCGGGTCGACCGTGAGGGTGATCTCCCAGCCGCCGGTCTTGAGCTCGGCGTCCGTCATGCCGGTCTGCCGCTTGAGCTCTTCGTCCGCGGCCTGCACCAGGTAGCCCTTCTGGCCCTCCATGCCGGGGGCGGGCTTGGGCTTGATCGGCTCCTGGAACTGCATGGTCTTGCGCTTGGCCTCGTCCAGCTTGCCCATGTCGACCATGTTGTCGAGGACGCCGTTGAAGCGGACCATCACGAGGCGCTTGCCGTTCGGTCCGGCGGTCGCCCAGTCGTACTGGTTGGGGGCCTGGAGGAGGGCGGCGAGGTAGGCGCCCTGTTCGAGCGTCAGCTTGTCGGCGTCGACCCCGTAGTAGGCCTGGGCCGCGGCCTGGATCCCGTACGCGTTGCGGCCGTAGAAGTTGGTGTTGAGGTAGCCCGCGAGGATCTGGGGCTTCTTCATCTTCTGGTCGACCTTGAGGGAGATGACCAGTTCCTTCAGCTTGCGCGTCGCGGTCTGGTCCTGGGTCAGGTAGAAGTTCTTGACGTACTGCTGGGTGATCGTCGAGCCGCCCGCCTTGCCCTTGCCCGTGGCCGTGTTGAACAGGCCTCGGGCCACGCCCTTGAGGTCGACGCCGCGGTCCTGGTAGAAGGACTTGTTCTCGATGGCGATGAAGGCGTTCTGCACGTCCGTCGGGATCTTGTCGATCGGGACGATCTGGCGGTTGGTCTCGCCCACCTGCGCGAGGACCGTGCCGTCGGCCAGCTTGTAGACGTTGTTCTCGGTGAGCGCGTTCTTGTTCGGGTCCGGCGGGTCGACGTAGACGTAGAGGCCGACCAGGGCGGCCATGCCGAGCAGGATCATCCCGAAGAAGGTCCCGAGGATCTTCCGCCAGGTGAAGAAGCGACGTATGCCGGTCGGCTTGCCGGCCTTCCCGCCCTTGCCCTTGACGCGCCCGCGCGGCGTTCGTCGCGCACCGCGCTGCTGCTGCGCCTTTCGCGCTTCTGCTCGGCCCATCGCTCCCGCTCCGCTCGATAACCCCCGACGTCAGCTCAGAAAGCTAACACCACAGGTTGTGACAAAGGCTGGTGAACCAATGCCAATACCGGTCAATTCGGACGTGAGAATCAGCACCCACCCCAAGGGAACCGACGCGCACAAAGCCCCCGAGGTTGCCGCCGGCTGTCGGTGAACCCCAAAAAGTGATATCACTTTGCTAGGCAGTCCGACCGGCTGCCGCAGATCGAACGGGGCAGACCATGACGAACAAGACGGGCTCGACGACCGAGGCCGGGACCGCGACCACGGCCGCGACCGGGATCCACCCGGCGGGGACCGGCGTACGGGAATTCCCCGCGCACAGCGTGGGCGGCGGGCTCGCGCTGCTGCTCGGGCTGGCCGGGGTGGCCGGCGGCGCGGGCCTGATCGCCGTCGGCTCGGTGGCCGGGGCCGCCGCCGCCAAGGGGGGCCTGATCGCGGCGGGGGTCGCGCTGATCATCGCCTCCCTCATCGCCATGAGCGGGCTGAACACGGTCGCGCCGGGCGAGGCCCGCGTGGTCCAGCTGTTCGGCCGCTACCGGGGCACGATCCGCACCGACGGACTGCGCTGGGTCAACCCGCTGACCGCCCGCCGGCCCCTCTCCACCCGGGTGCGCAACCACGAGACCCCCGTCATGAAGGTCAACGACGCCTACGGCAACCCGATCGAACTCGCGGCCGTCGTGGTGTGGCGGGTCGAGGACACCGCCCGAGCCGTCTTCGAGGTCGACGACTTCACCGAGTTCGTCGAGACCCAGACCGAGGCGGCCGTCCGGCACATCGCGATCGAGTACCCCTACGACGCCCACGAGGACGGCGGCCTGTCGCTGCGCGGCAACTCCGAGGAGATCACCGAGAAGCTCGCCGCCGAACTGTCCGCACGGGTCGAGGCCGCCGGCGTCCAGATCATCGAGTCCCGCTTCACGCACCTCGCGTACGCCCCGGAGATCGCCTCCGCGATGCTCCAGCGCCAGCAGGCGGGGGCCGTCGTCGCGGCGCGCACGCAGATCGTCGAGGGCGCGGTGGGTATGGTCGAGCTCGCCCTGACCCGCCTCGCGGAGCAGGACATAGTGGACCTCGACCCCGAACGGAAGGCCGCGATGGTGTCCAACCTGATGGTGGTCCTGTGCGGTGACCGCGCGGCTCAGCCGGTCGTCAACACGGGCACCCTCTACCAGTGAGCCCCGACAGCGGCGCGGAGCCCGCGCCCGCGGCCGGGGCGAAGCCCGCCCGGCAGGCCCGCAAGCAAGTGCTGCTGCGGCTCGATCCGCAGGTGCACGACGCGCTCGCGCGGTGGGCGGGCGAGGAACTGCGCAGCGCCAACGCGCAGATCGAGTTCCTGCTCCGCCGCGCCCTGGCCGAGGCCGGCCGGCTGCCCGGCGGGGCGGGCCCCATCCCGCCCCGCGGCCGGCCGCCGAAGCCCTCCGCCTGATCCGCGCCGCTCGGCCCGTACGCCCGCGCCTCAGTCGGTCAGCCAGACGGGGAGCGGGCGTACGGCTTCGCGCAGCGCGTCGGCGACCGCCCGGAACTCCTCCTGCCGGGCCGTTCCCGTACGCATGGCCAGCGCGATGCGCCGGGAGGGCGCGGGCTCGGCGAAGTACCCGGTGGCCAGCTGCTCGTTGCGGGCGGTCTCCAGGCGCAGCGCGGTGCGCGGCAACAGGGTGACGCCCAGTCCCCCGGCGACCAGCTGTACGAGGGTGGAGAGCCCGGCGGCGGTCGTGGTGACGTCGGCCCCGGTGGTGCGTCCCGCGTCCCGGCAGATGTCCAGGGCCTGGTCGCGCAGGCAGTGCCCTTCATCGAGGAGGAGCAGCTGCAGTCCGCGCAGCTCCTCGGGCGGGATGTCCTGGCGCCCGGCGAGGGGGTGATCGCGGGGCAGGAGGAGCACGAAGTCCTCGTCGAAGAGCGGGAGTTCGGTGACGCCGGGGACCGCGAGCGGCACGGCGAGCAGCAGCAGGTCGAGCCGCCCGCCGGCCAGCCCCTCCAGCAGCGAGGCCGTCTGCTCCTCGTGGACCTGGAGGTCCATGCGGGGGTAGCGCCGGTGGAAGAGTCCGAGCACGGTCGGCAGCAGGTACGGGGCCACGGTGGGGATCACCCCGAGCCTCAGCACCCCGGTGAAGGGGGCGCGCACCGCCTCGGCCTCCTCCAGCAGCCCGCCCATCGCCTCGAGCACGGCCCGCGCGCGGACCGCGATGCGCTCCCCGGCCGGGGACAGCAGCACCTTGCGCGTGGTCCGCTCCAGCAGCCGCACCCCCAGCGCCTCCTCGAGCGCGGACACGGACCCAGAGAGCGCGGGCTGGCTCATCCCGATGGCGCCGGCCGCGTCCCGGAAGTGCAGGTGCTCGGCGACGGCCGCGAAGGCCCGCAGCTGCGCGAGCGTCGGCTGCTTCGTTCCCCTGTTACCCATAGCCACTGATAGGCACCTCCGATCACCGGTCACTAGAGTAGCTATTTCCACAATCAATGCAGCTGTGTCAGCATGTGAGATCCGTCCAACCCTCACGGAAAGCCCCCAAAAGGGGTACTTTCCCTCCCGCAAGGAGAGCACGTGCTCACTGTCGGCGACCAGTTCCCCACCTACGACCTGACCGCCTGCGTCTCGCTCGAGGCCGGCAGCGAATTCACGCAGATCGACCACAAGACCTACGAGGGCAAGTGGAAGGTCGTCTTCGCGTGGCCGCTCGACTTCACCTTCGTGTGCCCGACGGAGATCGCCGCCTTCGGCAAGCTGAACGAGGAGTTCGCCGACCGCGACGCGCAGATCCTCGGCTTCTCGCTCGACTCCGAGTACGTGCACCACGCCTGGCGCAAGGACCACGCCGACCTGCGTGACCTGCCCTTCCCGATGATGTCCGACATCAAGCGCGAGCTCTCCACGGACCTGGGCATCCTCGGCCAGGACGGCCTGCCCATGCGCGCGGTCTTCATCGTGGACCCGAACAACGAGATCCAGTTCTCCATGGTGACCGCCGGTTCCGTCGGCCGTAACCCCAAGGAGGTCCTGCGGGTCCTCGACGCCCTGCAGACCGACGAGCTGTGCCCCTGCAATTGGACCAAGGGCGAGAGCACCATCGACGCCGGCGCGCTGCTGGCCGGTGAGTGACGGATGTCCCTCGACTCCCTCAAGTCCGCCATACCGGACTTCGCCAAGGACCTGAAGCTGAACCTCGGCTCGGTCATCGGCAACCAGGACACCCTGACGCAGCAGCAGCTGTGGGGCACCGTCCTGTCCTGCGCGATCGCCGCCCGCTCCCCGCGCGTCCTGCGCGAGCTGGAGCCGGAGGCGAAGGCGGCCCTGTCGCCGGAGGCGTACACCGCCGCCAAGTCGGCCGCCGCGATCATGGCGATGAACAACGTCTTCTACCGCACCCGTCACCTGCTGACCGACCCGGAGTACGGCAGCCTGCGCGCCGGCCTGCGGATGAACGTCATCGGCAACCCGGGCGTGGAGAAGGTCGACTTCGAGCTGTGGTCGCTCGCCGTCTCCGCGATCAACGGCTGCGGCCAGTGCCTGGACTCGCACGAGCAGGTCCTGCGCAAGGCCGGGGTCGACCGCGAGACGGTCCAGGAAGCCTTCAAGATCGCCTCGGTGATCCAGGCCGTCGGCGTCACCCTCGACGCCGAGGCCGCCCTCGCGGGCGAGTAGTTCCCGCACGCGCACCAGGGCCCCCCGCAGCCGCTCCCGGCCGCGGGGGGCCTTTCGCGCGTACGAGTGGCACATGCCGCTTGCGGGACACCGGTGCGGTACCGCCCTACGACGATGGCCTCGACATCCACCACCGGGAGGCGCCATGTCTGCCGCGGCAGTCGAGCACCCCTATGACGGCGACTCGTACGCGCTGCTCATGACCGCGAACCGGATCATGGAAGTCACCAGCAGCCACCACAGCAACGATCTCAAGACCAAGGTCCGCGCCTATGCCCAGGCCGGGATCCCCGTCTACGTCATCGTCGACCGCAAGAACGTGCGCGTCCACCTCCTCACCGACCCCGTCGGGGAGGGCTACGACCAGCACACCCTCTACGCCGCCGGCCAGCGGCTCACCCTGCCCGACTCCATCGGCGCCAAGGTCACCCTCGATGCCGCCGCCCTGCTGGAAGCCGGTGGCCGCCTCACCACCACCCCCGACGCCACGCCCTGGCCGAACCCCCTAGCGCCGCAGTTTCGCCATCAGCGACCGCATGTCCTCGATCATCGCCGCCTCGATCGCGTCGCCGGCGCCGCCGGCGGCGGCGGCGCCGGCGGCGGCGGCGGCCGTCCCCCGCAGGTACCACACCACCCACAACCTGAGGACCCCAAAAACCGCGGACACCCAGAGC
>NZ_JBSGWY010000003.1:110922-125785 GCF_053609145.1 Streptomyces sp. NPDC054961
CCCCGCGCGCCCCGCCACCCCCCCGCCGCCCCGCGCACCCACCGAGCCCGCCCGCGCCGCGCGCGCCCCCCGCGCCGGGCGCGCCCCCCCCCCCCCCCCCACGGCGTCGTCCGTCCCCGGCTGGTACCACTCCACCGTCAGCGTGAGGACCGCTCCTCCGTCGAGCACCATGAGCCGCTCACCGCTCCTCCCGTAGTACCGGTCGAGCAGCGCCCGGTCGCCGAGGCCGGGCACCTCGCGGCGCTCCCCGAGGTCCAGCCGGATCCCCGCGTCGGACCCGGGGCCCGAGGCGAACTCGGCCGCGGGGTCCCGCTCCTTGTGGAGTTCGACCAGCATCCGGGCCCCGTACAGGACGGAGCCCTTCTCGTACCGCATGCCGCTGCGGCAGTACGCCCAGTCCTGCGCGCGGTCCACGCCCTGGCTGGTCTCGGAGCCCTCGAAGGGCCGGCCGACGGCCTGGCCGAGGGTGGTGAACCCGGCCTCCCTGCACAGGTCGGCGGAGTGCCGGTAGTCGATGCGCGGGGTGCCGGTCAGACGGTCCTGCACGGCGAGCGCGCCCGCCCACGCGGCCGAGGCCACCGCCATCCCGCCCAGCGCCCACAGCCACGGCGCGCGCGGGCCCCGTACGCGTGCGCGCCCGCCCACCGCGTCCGGCCGCGCCTCCCCGGGCTCCCCGGCCTCCCCCGCCGGCCCGGCCACGTCCCAGTCCCCGTCCATCTCGGGCTCGCCGATCACTCCGTACCCCCGTTCCGCCCCGTTCCTCCCCCGACTACCCGTGCAAGGCCTTCATCAGGGTGTGCATGTCGTCGATCATGGCAGCCTGGATCGCGTCGGCATCGGGCTCGGGGGGAGCCGCCCGGGGTCCGGTGCCCGCCGCCGCCCCGCCGTCGGCCGGCTCCGCGGCGCCGTCCGCCCACGCCGTCACGTGCAGGGTGAACACCGCGCCCCCGTCGAGCACGGTCAGCCGCCACCACTTCCCGTAGTCCGACTCCGTGATCAGCGCCCGCTCCCCGAGCCCCGGCACCGCGCGCGGGGACGAGCTGCCCTCGCCCAGCCAGCCCGCGGCCCCGGGATCCGCTCCGAACTCCGGCGCGGGATCGGTGAGTTTGTGCAGGGCCACCGAGACCTGGACCTCGTACGAGAGCGCGGGCGCCGCCGCGGGATCCTTCGAGCCGAGCGGTGGTGTGCGCAGCATGCAGAGCGCCTGGTCCACGCCCGGGTGTTCCCACCGGCTCGGGGTGAACTCCCATCCGCGGACCTCGCCCAGCCGGGCCAGTACGGGCAGCTTCGCGTCGACGCACAGGCTCACCGGCACCGCGTACCGCAGCGGCGGCCGGTCGTCCTGCGGGACCAACGCCCACCCCGCGCCCGCCCAGAGCGCGGAGGCGGCCAGCGCCCCGCCCAGTGCCCAGCGCCAGGGCCTGCGGGCCTCCGCGGGCGCGGGCGGCCCCGCCGGCGCTGCCGATCCTGCCGGCGGATCCGGCGGCCCGCCCGGGTCCGCGCGCCGCGGGTCCGCCCACGGGCTCTCCCGGGGGCCGGACCGGATTCCGTCGAACTCAGGCTCCGTTATCACCCTTGCGCGTCTCCCCCGCCTCGTGAAGTGCCTGTCCCAGGGCCGTCGCCCCGTGCGGCCCGGGGCCGACCGGGGGGCGCCCGTGGTGGAACTGCTCGCGGGAGTAGGCCCGCAGGTAGCCGACCACGGTGTTGGTGACGGCGACCAGCGGAACGGCGACGACCGCCCCGCCGATGCCGGCGACCATGCCGCCGGCCGCCACCGACAGCACCACCGCGAGCGGGTGCACGCGTACCGCCCGGCCCAGGATGAACGGTTGGAGCACGTGCCCCTCGATCTGCTGGACCGCCAGGACCACCAGCAGCACCATCAGCCCGATGAACGGCCCCTGGGTCACCAGCGCCACGACCACGGCGAGGGCGCCGGAGATCACGGCGCCCACGAGCGGGATGAAGGCGAACAGGAAGATGAAGACGGCCAGTGGCACGGCCATCGTCACGTCGAGGAAGTACAGCCCGAGACCGATGAAGATGGCGTCGATGAGCGCGACGAGGACCGTGCCCCGCACGTACGCCGTCAGGGTGCGCCAGGCGCGCGGACCGGCACCCGCGACGCCGGGGCGGGCGGCCGCCGGGAGCAGGCCCAGCGTCCAGGTCCAGATGCGCTTGCCGTCGTAGAGCAGGAAGAGCGTGGAGAACATCGCGAGCAGCATGCCCGTCAGCACCTCGACGAGGACCGTCACGCCCTGCAGTCCGGCGGAGGTGATCTGCTCGGTGTTGGTGCCGATGGTCTCGCTGAGGTTCTTCGCGATGTCGTTGATCTGCTTCTCGGTCACGTGGAACGGGCTGTCCAGTGCCGCGAGTTTGAGCTCGTTGATGCCGTCGCGGAGCCGGTCGGAGAGATCGTCCAGGTTCTCCATGACCTGCCAGACCACGAACCAGCCGACCAGTCCGATGACCACGAAGCCGAGGATCGCGGTGACCGCCGTGGCCAGTCCCCGCGGCATGCCGAGGCGGCGCAGGCGGACCACGAACGGCTGGAGCAGGGCCGTGACGAGGAGGGCGGCGGCGAAGGCGAGGATGACCAGGCGGACTTCGCTGATCACCCTCATCAGGATCCAGACCATCCCGGCGAGGAGCAGCAGCCGCCAGCTCGCCTCGGCGGCGACGCGCAGGCCCCACGGGATGACGGCGACCGGGTCGGGGCGCACGGGGACTCCGGGGTGCGCGTGGTGCGCGGCACCTTCGCCGCCGGGCGTCGCGGTGGGCACGGCCTCGGGCGGCGCCGGGCGCACGGGAGGCAGGCCGCCGGAGGCCTCCGCCTCGACCTCGGCCCGCCGCTCGTCGAGCTTCGCCTCCATGCTGCTCAGCTTGTGACCGAGTCTGCCGAGCCAGCCTGTCGATTTCACCATGTCGTTCCCTTCCCCCGCCCCCGCCCCGACCTCCTGCCCGGACACACCGCGAATATGACCGTACACGCGAGGAGCCCCGCACCGTAGGACGGTGCGGGGCTCCTAGAGGTTGAGGTGCGCGGGTGCGTTCCTCGGGCTGTGGCTAGTACCAGCCGTTGTTCTGGTGGAAGCTCCAGGCTCCGCACGGGCTGCCGTAGCGGCCGTTCATGTAGTTCAGACCCCACTCGATCTGGGTGGCGGGGTTGGTGCGCCAGTCGGCACCGGCCGAGGACATCTTCGAACCGGGCAGCGCCTGGACGAGACCGTACGCCCCGGAGGACTTGTTCACGGCCTGGTAGTTCCAGGTGGATTCCTGGTTGATGATGTTGGAGAAGCACTGGAACTGCCCCGCCGGGACCATCTGCTGGGCGATGGCCTTCACCTGGGCGACCGTGTACGAGCCCTGGAGCGCGAAGTCGGATCCGTCGCGGGAGGCGGAACGGCTGGCAGCCTGCTCCTTCTCCTCGCGCTCCTTCTTCGCCTTGTCGTCCGCGGCCTTCTGGGCGTCGGCCTTCTTGGACTTGGCGTCCTGGGCGGCCTGTACGCGGGCGGACTCCTCCGCCGAGCGCTTGGCGTCGACGTCGGCGGCGTGGGCGATGGCGTCGGCCTGCTGCGTCAGGGACGCGTTCTGGACCTGTGCCTGCTCGCCGACCGGAATGTCAGTGAGGAGAGTCGTCCCGGACGCGGTCGTCTCGAGATCGTTCGAGGTGGGGTCGCCAGTGGCAACGCCCACGACTGCGCCGACGGTGGTGACCGCCGTGGCCGAAGCCACTGCGAATCCCCGAACCGAGATCCGGCTCACACGGTGTCCTTCCAGCAGCGTCCGCAGTGACCGCGCGGGCGCAATAGTGCCCTCGACACTGGCCTCCGTGGTGGTGCGGTCACTGGAGACGCGGGCCCGTGGGCAACTCCCTTGCGGGAGTGGCTCGTGATGCTCCGGGCGGCATACGGCGATCGATTGTGGAGTTAGTGGTGCTGCGCGCATCTCACGGGAGATACAGGTGTGCCGTATGCGGGGCCTGACGGAAAACAGACTCTGCCGGACCTCGGCGCCGCAGGGCAATTATCCACTGCGTGGGAAAGGTCACACCTGGGAGGTCGCCGCTGTTTGCGCCAAAGCCCTGTGCACGACGACGCCGCCCGGCTAGGCTCTTGAGCCTTTGCCGGGCGGCGCCAACTCGCCTTCCCGCTATGGGGCTTTTACCCCCTTCGCGACTACAGGTTCTCCAGCATTTCGGTGACCAGCGCGGCGATCGGGGAGCGCTCGGATCGGGTCAGCGTGATGTGCGCGAAGAGCGGATGGCCCTTCAGCTTCTCGACCACGGCGACGACTCCGTCGTACCGGCCGACGCGCAGGTTGTCCCGCTGGGCCACGTCGTGGGTGAGGACCACCCGCGAATTGGCCCCGATCCGGGACAGAACGGTCAGCAGGACGTTGCGCTCCAGCGACTGCGCCTCGTCCACGATCACGAAGGCGTCGTGCAGTGAACGGCCGCGGATGTGCGTGAGCGGCAGGACCTCCAGCATCCCCCGGGTCAGCACCTCCTCGATGACCTCGCGCCCGGCGACCGCCGAGAGGGTGTCGAAGACCGCCTGCGCCCAGGGGCTCATCTTCTCGGAGGCGTCCCCGGGGAGGTAGCCCAGGTCCTGACCGCCGACCGCGTACAGCGGCCGGAAGACCATGACCTTCTGGTGCTGCCTCCGCTCCAGCACGGCCTCCAGGCCCGCGCACAGCGCCAGCGCCGACTTTCCGGTGCCGGCCCGGCCGCCCATCGAGATGATCCCGATCTCGGGGTCGAGGAGGAGGTCGAGCGCGATGCGCTGCTCGGCGCTGCGGCCGTGCAGCCCGAAGGCCTCGCGGTCGCCCCGTACGAGCTTGACGTTGCCGTCGGCCGTGACCCGGCCGAGCGCCTTGCCGCGCTCGGACTGCAGGACGAGTCCCGTGTGCACGGGCAGTTCGGCGGCCTCCGCCACGTACAGGCGCTCCTCCGAGTAGAGGAGGTCCACCTGCTCTCCGGAGAGGGCGATCTCGCTCATGCCGGTCCAGCCGGCGTCCGTGATCGCGAGCTCGGCGCGGTACTCCTCCGCCATCAGCCCCACGGAGGAGGCCTTGATGCGCAGCGGAAGGTCCTTCGAGACGACCGTGACGTCGTATCCCTCGGCCTGCAGGTTGCGCGCGACCGCGAGGATCCGCGAATCGTTGTCCCCCAGCCGGAAGCCCGCGGGCAGGACGCTCGTGTCGGAGTGATTGAGCTCGACGCGCAGGGTGCCGCCCAGATCGCCCAGCGGGATGGGTGCGTCGAGGCGACCGTGGCGGACCCGGAACTCGTCGAGCAGGCGGAGGGCCTGACGGGCGAAGTAGCCGAGTTCGGGATGGTGCCTCTTTGCCTCCAGCTCGGTGATCACCACGATCGGGAGCACGACCTCGTGCTCGTCGAAGCGGGAGATCGCGTTGGGGTCTGCCAGCAGAACGCTGGTGTCGAGGACGTAGGTCCGCCTGTCGGGCAGGCGGCTCTTAGTGCTGGTCACCACGGAAGGACGTACCCCCTCGGAAGAGGTCGGGCCATGAAGACCGGACCGGTCATCGGCACCCATGCGCGGGCCGACTCCCGGCCCTCCACTGCGTCCGTGCGAACCGCACGTGCGTCCTGGTGCAAAGGGCCTCCCGGGCGGACGACCCCATGCCGTCCGCTGAGACTCGATACCCGTGGATCGGGCATCGACCTGCAAGGGGTATTCCCCGTATGGGTCCAGCCATGCCATGGCATATGACGGACGCTCGGTGAATCCCTGGTGAAGGCCTCGCGCCGGGGGTCCCGGGGGGCGGGGAGGGGCGTGCGGGGGCGGGCCGACGGCGCGTGCCGGGGCGTGGTCCGGGCGCGGGAGCGGCGCGGGGGGACTCCGGAGGGATGCCGGGGTGCTCCGGGAAGCCGCAGGTCAGATGCCGTGCGGCGCTGTCCGGGAGGGGTCGGCGGGTGGGTCAGGTGCCGTAGCGCCGGTGGCGGGCGGCGTAGTCGCGCAGGGCGCGCAGGAAGTCGACCTTGCGGAAGGCGGGCCAGAAGACGTCGCAGAAGTAGTACTCGGAGTGCGCGCTCTGCCAGAGCATGAATCCGGACAGCCGCTGCTCGCCGCTGGTGCGGATCACGAGGTCCGGGTCGGGCTGGCCGCGGGTGTAGAGGTGCTCCGCGATGTGGTCGATGTCGAGGATCTCGGCGAGCTCCTCGAAGGAGGTGCCCTTCGACGCGTGCTCCAGCAGGAGGGAGCGGACGGCGTCGGCGATCTCCTGACGGCCGCCGTAGCCGACCGCGACGTTGACGAGTATCCCGTCGACGCCGTGGGTGGCTTCCTCGGCCTCCTTCAGGACGTTCTGCGTCCCGGCGGGCAGGATGTCGAGGTTGCCGACGTGGTGGACGCGCCAGCGGCCGTCGGCGGCGAGGCCCCGTACGGTGTTCTCGATGATGTTGAGCAGCGGGCGGAGCTCGACCTCGGGCCGGTCCAGGTTGTCCGTGGAGAGCATCCACAGGGTGACGACCTCGACGTCCGTCTCGGTGCACCAGCCCAGCATCTCGGAGATCTTGTCGGCCCCGGCCTGGTGGCCCTGTTCCGTGGTACCTCCGGACGCCTTCGCCCAGCGGCGGTTCCCGTCCAGAATGACGCCGATGTGCTTGGGCGCCGCGTCATGGTCGAGGCGGCCTTCCACCCGGCGTGCGTAGAGCCTGTACACCAGGTCGCGCAGCTTCACGATCTTCCAGCCCCTCCGAGCAATGCCCCCGTGCGAAATGCGGTCCCCCGAATCCGCCACATTACTGCGCGGCGGGATCCGGCTTCCAACTCGGTCGTGTCACAAGTCCGTGATAGGGAGGACATCGTGACTGAAAACAATCCCTATCGGGCAGAGCCCTCGCGCTACGACTCCATGGAGTACCGGCGCACCGGCCGCAGCGGCCTCAAGCTCCCCGCGATCTCGCTGGGCCTCTGGCACAACTTCGGCGACGACAAGTCCCTGGAGTCCCAGCGGGCGATCCTGCGCCGTGCCTTCGACCTCGGCGTCACCCACTTCGACCTGGCCAACAACTACGGCCCGCCCCCCGGCTCGGCCGAGCTCAACTTCGGCAAGATCTTCGCGCAGGACTTCGCGTCCCACCGCGAGGAGCTGGTGCTCTCCACCAAGGCCGGCTACCTGATGCACGACGGTCCGTACGGCGAGTGGGGCAGCCGCAAGTACCTGCTCGGGTCGCTGGACGCCTCGCTGAAGCGGATGGGCGTCGACTACGTCGACATCTTCTACTCGCACCGCTTCGACCCGGACACCCCGCTGGAGGAGACCATGGGCGCGCTGGCGTCCGCGGTGCAGCAGGGCAAGGCGCTGTACGTGGGCGTGTCCTCCTACACGGCGGAGCAGACCGCCGAGGCGGCGCGGATCCTGCGCGAGATGGGCGTCCGCCCGCTCATCCACCAGCCCTCCTACTCCATGATCAACCGCTGGACGGAGGAGGACGGCCTGCTGGACACCCTGGAGGAGGCCGGCATGGGCTGCATCTCCTTCGTGCCGCTCGCCCAGGGACTGCTGACCGGCAAGTACCTCCAGGGCATTCCGGAGGGCTCGCGGGCCACGCAGGGCAAGTCCCTGAACCCGGACCTGCTCTCGGACGAGGTCCTGCGCCGGCTGAAGGGCCTGAACGAGGTCGCGGCACGGCGCGGGCAGAGCCTGGCGCAGCTCGCGCTGAACTGGGTGCTGCGGGACGAGCGGATGACCTCGGCGCTGATCGGCGCGTCGAGCGTGAAGCAGCTCGAGGAGAACGTGGCTTCCCTGTCCGGAGGGCCGCTCTCGGATCAGGAGCTGAAGGAGATCGACTCCTTCGCGGTATCCACCCCCGGCGCCAACATCTGGGCCCAGCAAGGCTGACCTGCGGCTTTGCCTCCGGCCCCCGGAGAACAAAAAACGGGCCGGTCCGTGGGGGGGATACGGACCGGCCCGAGGGGGGGGTTCCACCATAACCCTTCGTAAAGCCTGCTGCGTGCATTGCGGCGAAATGACTACGCTCCGAATTCATCCGGCCGCACTGCGCTGAGCCCTCGGCGCCCTCGAAGCGGTCCCCCAACAGCCCCGGAGCCCTTGCGGGGACTGGGCCGGGGCCCGTACGGACCACCGGCGCCGCACGTCCGGGGGCCACCCTCCGCCGTACCCCCCAGGAGGGACCCCCGGACGCGCGCCGCCTTGACGCCCGACGCCCTACTCTGGCCGGCATGGGGATCAGGGGGCACTGGCGCGACGGCGGGGCGACGCTGGACGTCGCCCCGGCGGGCGGCCCGGCGGCGGGGACGGCCCGGGATGCGGCTGCGGGGACGGCCGCGGGGACGGCGGGGCCCCCGGCCGAGGTGCCCGTGGAGGTCGCGGCCTCGTACAGGGCCCGGACGCGCGGGCTGCTCGGACGGGACGGCATCGAAGGGGCCATGCTGCTCACCCCGGCCGCGAGCGTCCACACCTTCCGGATGCGCTTCGCCATCGACGTGGCCTACCTGGACCGGCACCTCGAGGTCATCGCGCTGACCACCATGGCCCCCGGCCGGCTGGGCCTCCCGCGCCCGCGCGCCCGGCACGTCCTGGAGGCCGAGGCGGGCGCCATGGCCTCCTGGGGGCTGCGCGTGGGGTCCGTCCTGCGGCTCCGGCCCGACTCGCGCTAGGCGCGGTCCCCCGCCGGCGGTAGGTTGGGGCGGTTGAGCTGGGGTGGCAGGGGAGCGGTATGACCGAGAACGCGCGCGTCAAAGCGCTGGAGCAGATCATGCCGGCGACCCACGGAGCCGACGAGGACATCGACTGGCAGGCGGCCGAAACCGTCTGGGGCCACGCCTTCCCCTCCGATTTCGTCGCCTTCATGGGCCGCTTCGGCGCGGGCTCGATCAACGGCGAGGCGAGCGTGCTGCTGCCGCTGCCCAAGCCCGGCCTCCAGTGGGCCCCGGCGCAGATGGCTGAGGAGACCGCCAACGCCCGCCAGGCCTGGGAGGCGGAGGGCGGCCGCGCCGCCCTCGACGTGGACCCCGGGTCGATCCTCGCCTGGGGCGTCACGGGCGGCTCCGACATCCTGTGCTGGCTCACGGCCGACCCGGACCCGGACCGCTGGCCCGTCCTGGTGGTCGGCCAGCACACCGCCGACCCCTTCGCGGTGTACCCGTACGGCATGGCCGAGTTCCTCTACCGCCTATGCTCCGACGAGTTCGACGTGAGCCCCGTCGGCATCACCTTCTGGGACGGCGGCCACCTCAGCTTCGTGCACTGGCAGAAGGCCCAGCGCCGCTGGCAGGAGGGCCGCAACCCCGAGACGGGCGAGCCCGATCCGTACGCGGGCGACTTCGCGGACTGACGCGCTCCGCGCTCCGCCGCCCCGCGCCCCGCACTCCGCCCCACGCCCCGCGCACCGCCCCCGGCGCACCCGACCCGTTCCGCGGCCCTCCCCCGGCCGGAAACGGGCGTTTCGGCATGTCTACGCGCGTCCGCTTTACCGATCACATATCGGAAAACACCAGCCGGAAAAGCCGCAGTTGGAGCATTGACCACAAGTGCCGACCCAATGGAACCAATCACCCTTCCACAGGAGAGAATTCCGGCCAACGGGCCACTGTGGGACACGACAGCCCGGAGCAACTCATAAGTAACAACAGAACTCAAAAGAAATTCAGGGGAATACGCCCGTGCGAAGAAGAATCTTCGGCACGGCCGCCACCGCGGTCGTGCTCGGCCTGCTGATACCGCTCGCCGGATGCGGTTCCGGGGGAAGCGGTGCAGATGACAGCGGTACGCTGCACCTCGTCGCCGCCGAATACGGTGACGGCCCGGCCAACAGTTCCAAAGCGTTCTGGGACAAGGCGACCGCCGATTTCACCGCCGCCAACCCCGGCATCAAGGTCGAGGTGAAGCTGCTGCCGTGGGCCGACATCGACCGCGAAGTCTCTCGTATGGTCAAGGCCGGCAAGGCGCCGGACATGGCCCTCATGGGGGCTTATTCGGACTTCGCCGCACAGGGCAAGCTGTATTCCGCGAGCGAGCTCTTCTCGATCACCGCCGAGGCGAACTTCCTCCAGCCGCTCGCCGAGGCCGGCTCCGTCCACAACACCCTCTACGGCCTGCCCTTCGTGGCGAGCAGCCGCCTCCTCTTCTACAACGAGGCCCTGTTCGCGCAGGCGGGCATCAAGAGCGCCCCCAAGACGTGGGGGGACCTCAAGGCCGCCGCCAAGGCGCTCAAGGACAAGGGCGTGAAGTACCCGTACGCGATGCCCCTGGGCCCGGAGGAGGCGCACGCCGAGGCGATGATCTGGGAGCTCAGCAACGGCGGCGGGTACGCCGACAACAGCGGGAACTACAGCCTGGCCTCCGAGCAGAACATCCACACCTTCAAGTGGATCAAGGAGAACCTGGTCGCCCCCGGGCTGCTCGGCCCCACCCGGCCGTCCCAGCTCAACCGGGCCGACGCCTTCGCCGCGTTCACGCGCGGCGAGGTCGGCATGCTCAACGGCTACCCCTCGCTCGCCCACGAGGCGCGCGCCAAGGGCATCGGGGTCGCCGCCGTCGCGATGCCCGTCTCGGACGGCCTGGGCTCCGGGGAGACCCCGCCGACGGTGGGCGTGGCCGACTGGATGATGGCGTTCAAGCAGAACGGCCACCGCGAGGAGATCGGCAGGTTCCTCAGCTTCATCTACCAGGACAAGACCCTGTCGGACTTCGCCGGCCGCTACCACCTGCTGCCGTCCACCACCACCGCCTCGCGCGCGCTGGCCGGCGGAGGCCTGGACAAGAACGACGAGCAGTTCCTGAGCGCCCTGCGCGTCGCCCAGCTCTACCCGGTCAACGACCCGTCCTGGGTGACGGTCAGCGACACCGTCAAGCGCAACATCGGGCGGGCCGTGGACCCGGGCGGCGACCCGAAGGCCGTCCTGGAGGAGATCGCCCTGAAGGCCCGCGAGGACTCCAAGAACCACTGACGGGCCCCGCCCCGGCCCCTCCGCCCCCTGCTGTGCCCTGCCGCGCCCCACCTCGCGCGGCGCCCCGGCCGTCCGGCCCTCGACCCGAGGCCGTCGGCCCGCCCGCCTGCCCGCCGCGCGCCCACGAGGCGCCGCGCCGGCCGGGCGCCTTCGTCCATGACTAGCTCGCGCCCTGGTTCTCGGGGGTGAAGGCCGTGCGGTACTGCTCGCAGCTGGAGTCCCAGGGGAGGGAGCCGGTGAGGGTGCCGTAGCCGGTGCGCGTGAGCGACCACTCCACCGTGTAGGTGCCCGTGTCGCACGCGATGCGCTGGCCGCCCGGGACCTTCGTACGGCCCGTCGCGGGCCGGCCGGTCAGCTCCTGGTGGACCTCGGCGGCCTTGGCGCGGCGCGCGTCGCGCAGCACCGCGTGCACGACGATCGGGTGCTTGCCGTCCTTGGTCGTCAGGACCTTCTTGACCCCCTGCGAGTCCGCCACCGACCACGCGAACTCGTACCCCGGCTCCCAGGCGAGGGTCTTCGGGTCGGGGACCTTGCGCGCGTAGGATTCGGCGCCCTTGGGGCCGGGGCGGGTGACCGTCTTGTACCGGATGCCGGGCTGGAAGCGGAACTGCGCCTCCACCTTGTGCATGTCGTCCTTGGTCCACATCGACTTCATCGCCTTCTCCCCTCCGCTCGGGTCCTGGAGGTACGACGCGCCGTCCGCGGCGGTGGCGGCGCCCTGACCGAGGACCGGGGCGAGGGCCGCGGCGGCGGTGGCGAGGGCGAGGGCGGCGATGCGGGTGGGCTTCATGCCCGGTCCAACGGGGCCCTCCGGCGGGCCGGAACGACGCGGGGTGGCCTTTCACCCGTACGAGGTCCGGAATACCCCGTGCTCGTGGGCGTGTTGGCGTGTCCGGAAGCGGATCGACGGACCACGTCCGCGCACACCAGGGGGAACGCATGAGGGTGGATGTCAACGGCACGGTGGCGGCGGGCTGGGAGCCGGTGCGCGAGGAGTTCGAGGCCTTCGTGGCGGCCGAGCCGGTCTCGCCGGAGGCGCAGTTGGCGGTGTACCACCGCGGCCGGCGGGTCGTCGACCTGTGGGCGGCCGAGGACACCGGTGCGGACACCCTGAGCGGGGTCTTCTCGATCACCAAGGGCGCGGCCCACCTCGTCGTCGCCCTGCTCGCGCAGGACGGCGTACTGGAGCTGGACCGGCCGGTGTCGGCGTACTGGCCGGAGTTCACCGGGGAGGGCAAGGAACGGCTGACGGTGCGGCAGCTGGTCGCGCACCAGGCCGGGCTGATCAACACCGGAGCGGGCTTCGACTACGAGGAGATCGCGGACGACGCGCTGATCGCGGCGCGGCTGGCCGGCCAGAAGCCGTACTGGGAGCCGGGGACCGCGTACGGCTACCACGCCTTCGTGATCGGCGCGCTGACCGGCGAGGTCGTGCGGCGGGCCACCGGGCGCTCGCTCCAGGAGGTCTACGAGGAGCGGATCCGCGCGCCGTTCGGCCTCGACCTGTACATGGGGCTCCCCGAGGCGCTCGGGGACCGCTGGAAGCCGGTCCTGGACACCGTGCTGACGCCGGCCCAGGCCGCGTTGCGCGCGGCGGGCGCGGCGCACGCGCCGGAGCTGCTGCCGGTGGCGTTCAACTGGCACCGGAACCCTCCGATGGACCTGGTCGCCTTCGCCAACCACCCGCGGGTGCGGGCCCTCGGCCCCGCCTCGGCGGGCGGGACCGGCTCCGCGCGGGGCGTCGCCGCCCTGTACGCGGCCGCGATCGGCGTCCTCGACGGCCGGCCCGCGCTGCTGAGCCCGCGCACGGCCGCCGAGGTGGCCCGGCCGCACGGGGCGGAGCTGGGCCCGGACCGGGTGACGGCCGAGACCGACCACTTCGCCCTGGGTTTCGAGCAGCAGCCCGCGGCCGGCCCGGCGGCCTTCGGCCACTCGGGCGCCGCGGGCGGCCAGGGCTTCGCCGATCCGGCGACGGGCGTCGCGTACGGCTACACCCGCCGTCGCTTCGGCTTCCCGGGCGGCCTGGCGTACGAGAACGCGGCCCTGACGGCGGCGGTGATGAAGGCGGCGGCGAACGCCGGGCCGGGCGAGCCGGGCGAGCCGGGCGGGGTCGGCCGGGATTGACCGGACGGGGGCGGCCGGGCGGGGATGCGTCGGGCGGGCCGTCAGCTCGCGGTCCGGGGCGGCCGGTCGGGCTGGTCCGGTCGGTGCGGCCGATCCCGACCGGCTTCGGCCGCCTCCGGGCGGCTACGCCTGACCGGTCTCGAACCGGCCGATCCGTCCGCCGCCGGCGACGGTGAAGCGCCAGGCGGTGCGCATCGAACCCCAGGTGTCGTTGCGGTAGTCGACGACGAGGGCGCGCCCTCCCTCGGACTCGGACACGACGTCCATGTGGCCGTTGACGGAGAAGATCTCCTTGTCGGCCCAGGAGTCGAGGTCCCGGTCCGACCCGTCGTCGGACATGGTCGCGCCCCCGGCCAGGGCGGCGGCGAAGGCGTTCCGGTCCCCCGCGTTGACGGCCCGGACGAAGGCACGGACGGCGGAGTCGGACAGCTGGTCGGGGGCGATCACCGGGGCCTCCTGGGGCGGTCGTACGGGGCGCGTGCGCGGACGGGCCGGGCGCGGCACCACCGTACGGCCGGACCGGGAGCGCGGGCCGCATCTCGGCCCGACGGCCGACGGCGTGTCAGGCGCTGGGGCCGGTGATCACCGGGAAGCCGGTGGGCCGGCCCTGTTCCTTCAGCCAGGCCAGGACCCGGTCGAGGGCGTCGACGGTCTGGGAGCGGTTGCCGCCGCCGTCGTGGAAGAGGATGGTCGGACCGTTGCCGATCTCCGACTTGACGGTGTGGAAGATCGCGGCGGCCCCGGGCTTGCTGAAGTCCTTGCTGTCGATGTTCCAGCCGAGCGGCCGCATGCCGTGGGCGGCGGCCAGGGCGCGGCTCTCGGGGGTGAACGCGCCGCCGGGGGCCCGGTAGTACTCCACCTTGGTCCCGCCGCCCGCGGCCTCCTCGATCAGCTTCTTCGCTTCGAGGATCTGCTGCTCCTGGTAGGCGAGGGGCTTCTCGGCCATGCCCGTGTCGTGGTCCATGGCGTGGTCGCAGAGGCGGTTGCCCTCCGCCACGACCCTCTTGACGAGATCGGGATGGGCCTTGGCCTGCGGGCCGGTCATGCAGAAGGTCGCCTTCACGTCGTACCTCTTCAGCACGTCGAGCACCTTCGGGGTCCACATGGGGTCCGGGCCGTCGTCGATGGTGATGTTGACCGCGTTGCCGCCGCTCTCCGACGCGTGGGCTATGCCGTCGGGGACCTGCCTCGGATTCCCGGGCGCCTGCGGGTCGGTGGCGCCGGCGCCGTTCGCGGGATCGTCCGTCTGCCGGGAGGCGTTCCCCCGGTCACCGTCGTGGCCCGGTTCGGCGAGGGCCGTCACGGCCCACACCGTTCCCGCCACCGCCACGGCCGCCGCGCCGACGGCTATTCGGGCCCGTATGCCCTGCGTCTGCGTGCGTGTGCGCGCCATGAACCCCATGTGTTGTCTCAACTCCCTATTAGACGTCCGCCGTGCGAGCTCGCACTGGTCAGGACGTCCCCCACGGATGAGAAGTTCCAGCCGAATGGCCCATAAATTCCGTGTTGCACAATTTTGGTACTTGATCGTCAGGAACTCGTCCCGGCCGAGAACCGGGCGCCCCGACCGGCCGGCCGCGGCGCGTTCCGCCCGAAGTCCGCCGTGCGGCGCGGAAGTTCGCCATCCGCGCGCAGGGCAATCGCCCCCGGGGTCCCGCTCCTCGCCCTGCTCGCGCCGCCGGTGGGCCCGGCGCCGGGTACGCGAAAACGGGCCCGGGGGGCCCGCGTGCCGGGCGGTGGCGCGCGCCGGGGGCGGGCGCGGCGGGGGGGGGGGTGGGGGTGTCGGGAGAGTAGCCCCC
>NZ_JBSGWY010000003.1:125795-143931 GCF_053609145.1 Streptomyces sp. NPDC054961
GGGGGCCCCCCCCCCCCGCCCGCGCCGCCCGCCGGCGGCCCGGGGGGGCGCCCCCCAACACCGGGCCGCCGCGGGGGGTTGTTTCCCCCGGCGCGGGCCCGGGCCTCGTGCGCGCTGGGGGGGGTGAATCAGTGGGCGATCGACGCCGCCTGTGCGGCCTTCGCTTCCTGCTCCGCGCCGCCACCAGAGGCGCCGGCCGGGCCCGCGCCCCGGAGCGGGACCTCCTTGACGAACCAGGCGGCCGCGAAGCCCAGGAGGGCGATGCCCGCGCCGAGCAGGAACGCCGAGTGGGTGCCGGCGGCCACCGCGTGCTGGTAGGCCTCGCGGACGACGCCGGGGAGCTTCGCCAGGCTCGCCGCGTCCAGTTGGGCCGAGCCGGCCTTGGCGGCGGCCTCGGGGCCGAGGCGCTCGGTCATGGTGTCGGTGACCTGGCTGGTGAAGAGCGAACCCATGAGGGCCACGCCGAAGGAGCCGCCGAGCGTCCGGAAGAGGGTCGCCGAGGAGGACGCGACGCCCATGTCCTTCATCTCGACGCTGTTCTGCGCGACCAGCATCGTGATCTGCATCAGGAAGCCGAGACCGGCGCCGAGGACGGCCATGTACACGCCCGACATCAGGCGGCTGGTGCCGGTGTCCATCGTCGCGAGGAGGAAGAGCCCGGCGACCATGAGCCCGCCGCCGACGATCGGGAAGATCTTGTACTTGCCGGTGTTCGTGGTGACGCGGCCCGCGATCAGCGAGACGACCATCATCGAGAGCAGCATCGGCAGGAGCAGCAGGCCGGAGTTGGTGGCCGAGGCGCCCTGGACGGACTGCTGGAACAGCGGCAGGTAGAGCACGCCGCCGAACATCGCGAAACCGACGAGGAAGCCGATGACGGCCATCAGGGTGAAGTTGCGGCTGCGGAAGATGTGCAGCGGCATGACCGGCTCCGCGGCCTTGGTCTCGGCGTAGATGAAGGCCGCGATGGAGACGATGCCGACGGCGATGAGGCCGATGATCTCGACGGAACTCCAGGCGTACTCCGTGCCGCCCCAAGTGGTGACCAGGACGGTGGAGGTGATCGCGATGGTCAGCAGCGCCGCGCCGAGGTAGTCGATCCTCGGACGGTTCCCCTGGTCCTTCTTCTTGGGAAGGTGCAGGACCGCGGTCACCATGGCGAGGGCCACGGCGCCGAGCGGGAGGTTGATGTAGAAGGACCAGCGCCAGCCCATGTGGTCGGTGATGGTGCCGCCGACCAGCGGTCCGCCGATCATGGCGAGGGCCATCACGCCGGCCATCATGCCCTGGTACTTGCCGCGCTCACGGGGCGGGATCAGGTCGCCGATGATCGCCATGACGCCGACCATCAGACCACCGGCACCGAGGCCCTGGATCGCGCGGAAGCCGATGAGCTGGCCCATGTCCTGGGCCATGCCGCTGAGCGCCGAGCCGATCAGGAAGATGACGATCGAGGTGAGGAAGGAACCCTTCCGCCCGTACATGTCGCCGATCTTGCCCCAGATGGGGGTGGAGGCCGCGGTGGCCAGCGTGTAGGCGGTGACCACCCAGGAAAGGTGCTCCAGGCCGCCGAGCTCGCCGACGATGGTGGGCATCGCGGTACCGATGATCATGTTGTCGAGCATGGCCAGCAGCATCGCGATCATGAGGGCCATCAGGACGACCCGTACGCTGCGCGGCTTCACCCCCTCCGAGGTGTCCGCCTTCTTCGTGTTCTCGACCATGTCCCACTCCCCTGGCGCACGTGCACCGGTCCCCGGCACTTACTTGCCGCCCGGCTAGTTCACTACACTGGGGAAGGTAGACCCGTAACTAGCCGGGCGTCAAGTAAGTAGTTTGGGGAGCCAATGTCCAGCAGCCGTCCACAGCAACGCCGCGGCGATACGCGTCAGCGCATCCAGGACGTCGCACTGGAGCTCTTCGCCGAGCAGGGGTACGAGAAGACGTCGCTGCGCGAGATCGCGGAGCGGCTGGAGGTCACGAAGGCGGCGCTCTACTACCACTTCAAGACCAAGGAAGACATCATCATCAGCCTGTTCGAGGACCTGACCCGGCCCATCGACGAGCTGATCCGCTGGGCGGAGGAGCAGCCGCGCACGCTGGAGACGAAGCAGGAGGTCCTGCGCCGTTACAGCGAGGCGATGGCGGGCGGCGCCTCGCTCTACCGCTTCATGCAGGAGAACCAGGCGTCGCTGCGGGAGCTGAGCATCGGCGAGACCGTGAAGAAGCGCCTCTTCGCCCTGGTGGACCTCCTGCGGACGGGCCAGGAGGGCGCCCCGCTGGTCGACCAGGTCCGCTGCGTGAGCGCCCTCTTCACCCTGCACGCGGGAATGATGTTCCTCCAGCACGTGGAGGGCGACCCCGAGGAGACCCGCCAGGCGGCCCTGGAGGTCGCCACGGACCTGATCACCCAGGCCCACGGGCAGGCGTAGCCGCCCCTCGTTCACTCGATCGAACGAACAAAACCCCAGATTATTACTCTCCGTAGTCAATTCGGCTACTTTTGGTGATGTGCGCTGCGGAAGGGCCGCGGTGCCGCCCGAGCCAAAGGTCCGCCGTCATGATGCGTCTCGCCCTCTCCGTCACCACCGCCGCTGCGGCAGCCGTCTTCGCCACCGCTCCCGCGCCGCAGGCGCCGGCCGCGGCCGGCCCTCTCTCCTACGTGGCACTCGGGGACTCCTACAGCGCCGCCTCCTTCGTGCGCCCGTGGAACACCGACGGATGCGGCCGCTCCGAGCAGGACTATCCCCACCAGGCCGCGCGGCGGCTGAAGTTGAGGCTCACCGATGTCACCTGCTCCGCCGCGGAGGTCAGAGCGGGGCTGCTGGGTCCGCAGTCCGAGCTGAAGGGGCCACCGTCCGTGCCCCCACCGGGCGGATGGGCCGCCAAACCGGCGCAGATCAGGGCCGTTACGGCCGCCGCCGATCTCGTCACGGTCGGCGCCGGCGGCAACTCGGTGGGTTTCTCCGAGATCGTGGAGACCTGCGTGAAGCGCGGCCTGGCCTCTTTCGGTACGGGGACACCGTGCACCGATCACTACGCGCGGGGCGGGGGCGCCGCCGCGCTCGACGCCCGGTTCACCGCACTGGAGGCCGACTTCGCGGCCCTGCTGAAGGAGATCCGCACGCGCGCCCCGCGCGCCGGGGTGGCGGTCGTCGGGTATCCGGCCGTCGTGGACCAGTCCGCGGGCTGCGGCTGGGGGTCCTGGCACCAGCTCGGAACGGTCACCAAGGGCGACATGCCCTGGCTCGACGGCCTGGAGCGGCGGGTCAACGCCCTCCTGCGGGAGCAGGCCCGGGGCGGCGGCGCGGTGTATGTGGATACCTACACCTCCAGCACCGGGCACGGGGTGTGCGCGGCCGCCGACCAGCGCTGGATGTACGGGATCAAGGACAGCCTGACCGGGCCCGGTGAGCAGAGCGATCCGCCCTCCGAGCCCTGCCGCTCCATCCCGGCCCGGGGCGAGGCCTGCACCGTCCTCCACCCGAACCTCCACGGCGCCACCCACCAGGCGGACCGCGTCACCGAGGCCCTGGCCGCACTGGGGGCGAGCAGAAACACCCGCTGACGGCAGCCGGTCACGGCAGGGCCGGCCCCCGACGGGAGCTGCGCCGGTTCACGCCGCGGTCGGTCGTCCGGAGAGCGAGTCCTGGTACCAGGCGGCATAGCCGGGGAAGCGGTGGGTGAAGCCGGGGCCGGGGACGCAGCCGGTGGCGGTCCAGATGGGACTGCTGTCGAACCAGTGGTCGGTGGTCAGCATGTCCAGGTCGTGGGAGGGGATGCCCCTCGCCGCCAGGAAGGCCCTGGCCTCCGGGACGGTGAGGTCGGCGTCCGGCCGGGGCAGGGACAGGGCCGTGGAGACGGCCCGGAGCAGGTCGCTCCACAGCACCGGCTCAGGGTGGTTGGCGTGGTAGACGGACTCGGTGAGCCGTCCGGCGGGTGCCAGGGCGGTGGCGACCAGGACCCGGGCGAGGTCCTCGGCCGCGATGGCCGAGGTCCGCCGGGCCCAGCCCTCCACGGAGCCGGGCATGGTCAGGAGCAGGCGGGCCAGGGCGGGGACCACCTTGGTGTCCTCGGCGCCGTACACCAGGTGGGGGCGCAGGACGATGCCTCCGGCGGCAAGGACGGCGTCCTCGGCGGCGGCCCGGGTGCGCGAGGTGTCGGACAGGGGGTCGCGCACGAGGTCTTCGACACGGGTCTCGCGGTAGCTGCCGCGGCCGTAGACGGCGACGGTGCTGAGGTAGACGATGCGCGAGACGCCGGCACGCTGGGCTTCCTCCACCAGCGCCTCGGTGCCGCGGGCGTTGACGGCTTCGCAGAGTTCGCGCGGGCCGCCTATCTGCGAGGCGCAGTGGATCAGTACCTCCGCGCCCTCGCACAGTCCGCGCAGGCTCCGGGGATCGCGCAGGTCGCCCCGGACGATGTCGGTGCCGGGAGCGGTGGCCGGGACCCGGGTGTGGTGGGACATGAGGCGCAGTGGCAGGTGGAGGCTCTCGGCGTGACGGGTGACGTGGCTCCCGATGAAGCCGGAACCTCCGGTGATCACGATCTGTGGCACGGTTTCCCCCATTCGATCGGTGTCAGTGGTGCGGCTGGAGGGTGACTGCGGCGGTGAAGGCCGTGCGGCCGTTCTGGCTTCCCCGGACCTCGACGGTGACGCGGCCGTCGGGGGCCGGTGCGCCGGCCTCCGCTTCGATCCAGCAGGGGGCGTCGAACTCCACGTACCTCTCGAAGGCGCTGGTGAGGTGGACGGGAAGGGCGTGGGGCAGGCCGGCGCCGGCGTGGGCGGCCTGTCGCGCCGCCTCTATGAGGACCATGCCGGGGACGTGGTCGACGGGGTGGTCGAAGAAGATGGGGTGCGTGGTGTCGAACCGCAGCTGCCACGCGGAGTCGCCCGCGGACAGGACCACGTCGCGGGGGGAGACACGGCCGACCAGAGCGGGTGCGATGGGCGCTGACGGCGCGGCTGCGACGGTTCCCCGTTCCCCACGAAGCCGCTCGTAGACGGAGGGGCTGGCGCAGGTGAAGGCCGCTTCGGCCACGGCGAGGGGCAGTCCGTCCCTCATCACGGTGACCCGGTAGCGCAGGCCGGCCAGCCGGGTGCCCCGGCGGACGATGTCATAGCAGTCGACGAGGAGTTCGACCTCGGTGGGGACCGGCCCCACTGCGAGGGCGCCCGCCTGTGCGGAGTACGCCATGTCGCTCATCAGAAACTGGTACCCGAAGGGGACCCCGTACTCCGCGTGGGACAGGAGCGCGCCGGCCTGGCGCACCGACTCGACGAGCAGCAGGGGGTCCTGGTAGCCGCCGGAGGGTACGAAGAGCGCGTGCCCGCGCGGCCACTGCGCCTTCACCGTAAAACTGTCGGGGCTGTTTGTTTCCCAGTGGGTGAGGAAGACCTCGGAGACGGAGGCGCGGTGTACGTACTCACGCGGGACGATGGTGGTGAGCGGAAGGGGCGACACGGCCGCCCCGGTACCGTCTGCGATGCTGCGATGGGCGTAGACAGTCGGCCTGCTCAGGGTTGCGAGATTTGTCCTGCTGGTCTGCATCCAAAGTGCCCTGTCTCTTCGCCAGCGGACTGACCAACGGTTCGGGCAGCCCGCAGATTGGCTAACGATCATCCGGAGCCCTTAAGATACAGACAAGTATGTTTGGTTTTCAAAGTGATATAGATCAAAGCGAGGAGAAGCCGGTGGTGCGGCAGGAGCGGGGAACGCGGTCCAGACGCTCGATTCTGGAGGCGGCGGCGCAGGTCTTCGACGAGCGGGGCTACGAGGGGGCGAGCACGACCGACATCCTCGCCCGCACCGGGCTGACACGAGGGGCCCTGTACCACCACTTCCCCTCCAAGGAGGCCATCGCGATCGCGCTGGTGGAGGCGCAGACGGAAGCCCTCGTGGCTCCGCCCCACAGCATGAAGGTGCAGGCCGCCATCGACTTGACCATGGAGTTCGCCCGACGGCTGCAGTGCGATCCGGTGCTGCGCGCCAGTGTGCGGCTCACCGTCGAGCAGACCTCGTTCACCTACCCGAAGCGCACTCCGTACCAGTGGTCGTACGAGGCGATCGCCGGTCTCCTGGCGGAGGCCGAGGCGCAGGGGGAGATCCTGCCGGGCACGGACCTCGACGAGCTGACCAAGTTCATCGTCGGGGCCTTCACCGGCGTCCAGTTGATGTCCCAGGTCTACACCGGGCGGGAAGACCTTCTCGGACGCGTGTCGTCGATGTGGCGGCTGCTGCTGCCCGGCTTCGCCACCCCCGCCATGATCAACCGTCTGCGGACGACCCCGGCCGAGGAGAGCTGAGCAGGGGCTCGAGCAGCAACCAGACGCGTTCCGCGGTCCCCGGGTCCCACCAGACGGCGTCCCGGCGGCCGAGGGATTCCAGTCCCGCCGTGACGACCATGACCAGGTCGGCGAGGTCGTCCGCCTCGCACTCGCTCACCCTGCGCCGTACCAGGCCGAGCGCCTCGTCGAACAATCGAGGGCTCCCACCGGATCCGCTCGGGCCCAGCTGCAGGCCGGCCCGCAGGGTCACGTCCTCGCCCAGAGCCCGGCCCAGTGACGTACTGAAGCGGGCGGCCCCCGCGTAGGAGGGGGTCTCGAAGGCGTCCTCGATCAGGACGCCGAGCTCCTCGCGCGCCTGCAGCCGGACGGCGGCGACCAGCGCCTCCATCGTGTCGAAGTGGTGGTACAGGGCCCCCCTGCTGACCCCCGCCGTGCGGCAGACGTTGACCAACCCGGCAGCGTTCAGGCCTTCGTTGCCGATGAGTTCGGCGGTTGCGCGAATGAGCGCCTCACGCGTCCGCTTGGCGCGCTCCTGCATCCGGCGCTACCCCTTCCCGGTCTTGGCCCAGTGCGGTCAGTCAACCACCCCACAGCCAGAACAGACAAGTCTGTCTGCCTCTTGGAACACAGCGCGGCGAACCCTTCGCGATCTCGATCCTGATTGACGCAATTTATCCCGATTAGCGGGCGCAGATGCCCCGTTGGGGCAGCGCGGAGAACTTTGACAACCAGACAAGTCTGTTTGTTTACTGTCGAAGCCCTTAGTGGAGCCCCCGAGGGCGCTGAGTGACGTTGAGGAGTTCGATGGACAGCTCGTCCGCCCCCGTGTTCGCGGAAGCTCTGTACGAGGGGCTCGTACGCGCGACCCGCAGCCCGGCCGCGTCACCGGCGACGCGGCTCCTGCCCAGACCCCGGACGCCAACGGCCCTTGCCGAACGGCCCGTTCAGGCCCGAGTGACACCAGCGGCCGGCCTGCTGGGGACCGACGCCGAGGCGATCCTCCAGCGGTTCACCCTCGCGCTCCCCTCGCTCCGGCTCCCGGAACGGCCGGACGCGTCCCAGCTCCACGACTCCTGTGTGGCCTACGCCCGCCGCGTCCTGCAGCGCGCCGGGGCGGCCTGCAACCCCTCCCCCGAGGACGCCGGGTACACCAAGGACACCGGGGACGCCGTACTCCCGGCGCCCGGCCCCGCCGAGCCGGTGGCGGGCGGTTCGGTACCGCGGCATCTGGCCGCCGCCGGCACCCTGCTGCTCGAATGCGCCCTGCTCCAGGCGACCCAGAGGGGCACCGCCGACGACGGCGCCGCGATGGCCCGCGGCGTCGCCGTCGTCCGGATGCTCGGTGAAGCGATACGGACCGCGGAGTTCGCCCTGCGCCAGGGCGAGGACGGTTGGAGCGAGAGCCGTCGGCTCTCCCGCTGGCTCCACGACGAACTCGGCAACGCGCTGGCCGTGGCGCTGCACCGGATCGAACTGGGCGAGGACGACCCCGACCGGGCCGCCCCCCATCTCGCCGTCGCCAAAAGGGCCTTGGGCGAGGCCGCCCAGGAGAACCGGAACCTGCTCGGCGCCCTGCGCCGGAGCTCCTCCACGCCGCCGGTCCGCGACGCCCTCCAGCAGTGGCTGTCCGACATGGGGTCGGGGGCCCGGGTGACCTTCCGGGTGACGGGCGACGAGACGCTGGCCTCCGAGCACTGCCGCCACGAGCTGTTCCTCGTCCTGCGCGAAGCACTGCGCAACTGCCTCGCACACGCCGGGGCCAAGCGGATCGAGGTCACCGTACGCACCACCCGGCGCTGGCTGTACGCACGCGTCCAGGACGACGGGGTTGGCTTCACCCTCGAGGACGCCGTGGCGGAGACGGGCACCGGGCACGGGCTGCGGGCGATGCGGGGACGCACCGAGGACCTCGGTGGCCGGCTCCGCGTGGGAAGCGACCCGGGCGAGGGCACGTGCGTGGAGATCCACCTGCCGCTCAGCGTCCGGCCGTGACGGGGACCCCCGTCGCGGCGCCGACCCGCATCGTCCTCGCCGATGACCACAACCTGTTCCGGGAGACGCTCGGCGACCTGCTCGAGGCGCAGCCCTCGCTGACCGTGGTGGGACATGCCGCCGACGGGCCGGCAGCCGTGCGCTGTGCCGCCGCCGTCCATCCCGACCTGCTGTTCCTGGACTTCCAGATGCCGCACAGCCGGGGCGCCGGCACGGTCAGCGACATCCTCGGCGTGTCCCCGCGCACCCGGGTGCTGTGCCTGTCGGCCTATGCGGAGCCGGGCCTGGTCAATGAAGTACTGGCCGCCGGTGCCCGCGGCGTCCTGCACAAGGGGATCGACCGGGAGGAGCTCCTCATGGCGATCGAGCGGACCCTCGCGCAGGCGGCGCACACCACGGTCCTCGTGCCCCGTGCTCCGGCCGCCACGGCCCCGGGCCGGGACACCCTGTCCTCGCGGGAGCGCCAGGCACTGGTCGGTGTGGCGGCGGCAATGAGCAACCGTCAGATCGCCGACGGCCTCCACATCACCGAGGGAACGGTCAAGCGGCACCTGAACAGCGTCTTCCGGAAGCTGGGGGCCGTCTCCCGGCTCGACGCGGTGAACAAGGCGGTGCAGGCGGGCCTGATTCCTTCGCCGACCCTGCCGACGGCGGCGCGCAGCGGCCATTGGGGCCCCTACCCCCGAAGGAGTACGTCCCCGTGACCGCTGCGCGCCCCGGCGTTCCGGCGTTCGGTCGTGGTCAGACCGAGGATGCCGCTCGCCTGACCACGGCCGCCGCGACCGCACCGTCGTGCCCGACGGAGGTGATCAGGCCGCAGCTGCCGGAGGTACCCGGCCCGTCGCCCGGTCCGGCAGCCCCGTCGGCCTCCCAGTAGCCGAGCAGTGCGGCCAGCTGGAGTGCGCCGCTCGCACTGTGGGTCTCGCCCAGCACGTCCTGTACGCGCAGGACCGGCGGGGCGTGGCCGGCCAGGGCCCGGTTCCGGCCCCGGGCTTCCACCGCGGCCCAGCCGGGCCGGCTGCTCGATCCGCAGGACACGACGCCGATGTCGGCGGGCGTGCATCCGCTCGCGGTCAGGGCGTCCTCCACGCAGCGCGCGAGAGCCGCCGAAACGGCCAGGGGTCCCTCGCCCAGCGGGCTGAAGGCCACCTCGCAGGAGGCGAGTTCGGCCAGGTGGGCCGAGGTTCCCGTGGCGCCCTCGAGGACGAACACCGCACTGCCCTCACCCACCGCCACACCTTCGGGAAGGTCACCGCCGCGGTGCCAGGCCCAGGCCGACTGGGCGCTGAGCTCCTCCACGGCGCCGGTCAGCAGCCGGGTGGCACGGCCGGTGACCAGGGCGTTGCGGGCGTAGCGGAGTGCGGACAGACCGGAGACGTGTCCGCCGGCCAGCGAGGCGTTGAGGCCGGTGAAGGAGTGGCGCATGGCCACCTGGCTGGCGCAGTGGTTGAGCAGCAGACCGGGGAAGAGCGCCGGACTGACCAGGTAGGGCCGCTCCAGCTCGTATGTGTCCCGGAAGAACTCGGCGAACGCCCGCGCACTGCCGGTGCTGCTGCCGAGTACGACGCCGGTGTCCCCGCGCTCCGACTCCTCGACCAGCGCCGCGAGGGTGTCGAGGGCCATCTCGGAGGCGGTCATGCCCAGGGTGCTGGTCCGGCTCAGGGCGCTGAGCCCCTTGCGGCCCAGGTGCTCCCGGGGATTGAAGTCCGGTACGGGAAGCAGGGGCACCGGCGGTACGGGCTGACCGGCCAGCACCTCGGCCGCGTCCGCGTCGCCGGGGGGCAACTCCCCGGACCGGACGGCCTCGTAGAGCGCCTTGCCGCCGATTCCGGCGGCGCTCAGGACTCCGTAGCCGGTGATCCTCACCGCAGGCGCGGCGGTCGCGTTCATTCGGGCCTCCCCAGCATCACGATGGCGTTGTTCCCGCCGAACGCGAACCCGTGGTTCTCCACGATCCTCGGCTGGGCGGGGCGGGCCCGTCCGGGCACGCAGTCCAGGTCGGGGCCGAGGGCCGGGTCCACCGTCCGGACCGTCGAAGTCGGCGGCAGGAAGCCCTCGTACAGGGCCATGCAGCAGGCCAGCGCGCCGAAACCGCTGGCCGCGCCCATGGTGTGGCCGAGCATCGACTTGATGGAGCTGACCGGGGGCAGGTGGTCGCCGAACACCTCGCGCACGGCGGCGACTTCGGTGGTGTCGTTGGCGGAGGTCCCGGTGCCGTGGGCGCACACGTAGTCGACCTCCTCCGGCTTCACCCCGGCGTCCCGGTGGGCGCGCCGGATGCACTCGGCGATCCCGTCGCGGTCGGGCTGCGTCGGGTGCTTGGCATCGCAGGTGATGCCGTAGCCCAGCACCTCGGCGTAGATCCGGGCGCCGCGGGCGACCGCGCCGTCCCAGGACTCCAGGACCAGTGCGGCGCCCCCCTCCGCCGTCATGATGCCGCCGCGGTGCTCGTCGAACGGGCGGCAGAGGTCCGCGGCGATGGCGCCCAGGCGGTGGAAGCCGGCGTGCGTGGCGCGGTTCACCGCGTCGGCGCCGCCGACCACCATCACGTCCGCCGCACCGCTGCGGATGACGTCAAAGCCGTAGCCGATCGCGTAGTTGCTCGCGGAGCAGGCCGTGCCGAAGGTCTGGGCCTCACCGTGCAGCCCCAGCTCCGTGTTGACGGCCGAGGCGATGCGGTCGGCGGTGGCCCGGGTGACGAGGTCCACGTCGAGCTGGTCGAGCCCGTGTTCCAGCCACTGCTCGGTCAGCTCCTGGAAGACCTGGGCCTCTCCGTTGGTGGTGCCCATCGCGCTGCCCGCCCGCGCGGCGGACAGGGCGTCGGGCGCCCAGCCCGCGTCCTGCGCGGCGAGCCGGGCGGCGGCGGCCGCGAACTGGCTGCTGCGGCCCCACTGTTCGGGCCGGAGCACCTTCAGGTACTCCTCGGGGCGGAAGTCGTGGACCTCACCGGCCTGGGTGTGGTTGAACCCGGTGCTGTCGAACGACCTGATCTGCGAGATTCCGCTGCGTCCCTCGCGTATGGCCTCGGTGAACGCCCCGGCTCCCATGCCCAGGCTGCTCACCGCTCCGAGGCCGGTGACCGCGACGCGACGCAGCTGCGTGTCAGACACCCGACGGCGCGGTCACGTGACGCGCGATCAGGGCGTAGGCCGTGGCGAGGTCGTCCAGGTCGACGAGCTCCTCCTGCGGGATCTCCAGGCGCAGCTGCCGCTCGAAGCGGGAGAACATCTCGATGACGAGCAGGGAGTCGGCCTCGAAGTCCTCGGCGAAGCTGTGCTCCTCCCGGATCTCCTCGGGCTCGACCTCCAGGACGTCCGCGATGATCTCGCGGACGCGGTCGCGAAGCTCCGGGGCAAGTTCCACGGCAAGGTTGCCGGACATGTGAAATTCCTTTGCTCTTTGAATTCTCGGCCGATCGGATTTCTCGGCTGGCGCCTTCGGAAATTGATGCTGCCACAGCCCGAGCGGTGGAGAGAAGACCGTCCGGCCGATTCGCATTCAACTTCCAGGACGTTTCTACGCGCATTCGATTTCGACTGTAAAGAATCAACGCGTCGGGGACGGGACCGTCCCGCTGCCGAAACCAGAGGGAGCTCCTCGCATGAGATTGCCCGTGCCGGTAGGCATCGCCTCGGTGGCCCTGTGGCTGCCCGGGCACCAGGACACCGCAGAGAACGCCGTGGCCGAGCGCCGGGTCGAGGCGCGCACGGCCAAGGAGCTGGGGAGCCCGCGGCTGCCCGTCGCGGGCGACATCTCGCCCCCGGAGATGGCCGTGCTCGCCGCCCGGGAGGCCCTGCACGGCGCCGGGGTGCCGGCAGCCGAGGTGTCGCTGCTGCTGCACGCCTGGATGTACTACCAGGGCCACGACCTGTGGTCGCCGCCGCACTACATCGCCCACCAGCTGGGCGCGCACGCGGCCGTTCCCATCGGGATCCAGCAGATCTGCAACGGCGGCGCGGCCGCGCTCGAACTGGCCGCCGCCCGGCTGACGGCCGGAGAGGAGGAGGGGCCGGCCCCCCGGTACTCCCTGGTCACGACGGCCGACCGGTTCGCCCTGCCCGGCTTCGACCGGTGGCGCAGCGACTACGGCGCCGCCTACGGGGACGCCGCCACGGCGGTGCTGCTGCGCAGCCCGGCCGCCCCCGGTGACCTCGTACTGCGCGCCCTGCACACGGGCGCCGCACCGCATCTGGAGCTGATGCACCGGGGCGCGGACCCGTTCGGGCGGCTGCCCCGGGAGAACCCCGTGGTCGACATGCGCCGCACCAAGCGGGTGTACCTGCGCGAGCACGGCGTCGAGCCGTTCAAGAAGACCAACCGGGAGATGATCCGGTACGTCGTGACGGGCGCCCTGCGCGACGCCGGGCTCGCCGCCGACGATCCCCGGATCCGGTTCGCGGTGCTGCCGCGGCTGGCCCGCAAGACCCTGGACGACGCGTGGATCCCGGTGCTGGGGGAACTCGTGGACGCGCCCGCCGTGGACTGGGGCCGCGAGACCGGCCACCTCGGTACGGGCGACCTGGTGGCGGGCCTCCACGAGGTGGTGAGCCGCTGCGCGCTGGGCCCCGGTGAGTTCGGACTGCTGCTCAATGCCGGCGCGGGCTTCACCTGGTCCTGCGCCGTGGTCGAGGCCCCCGCCGCGTCCGGCTGACACCGCGGACGCGGAAGGGGCCTGGGGCCGTTCCGGAACCCGGTCGGGTTCGGAACGGCCCCAGGCCCCCTGGCCGGGTGGCGCGTCCGCACTGCACGCGTCCGCACTACAGCGGATAGGTGCGCCAGGCCCCCGCCGGCCGGTGCGGACCGGTGCGCTGCCAGCCGGGCGCGGGTTCGGGCGCGAGCGCCGCCAGCGCGTCCGGGCGTGCGGCCGGTCCGCTGGGAACCGTCGCCGCGAGGCGCAGCAGTACGGCGGTCACGGCGGCCATCTCCTCGGGGGTGGGCTCGCCCTTGACCACGCACAGGTGCGGGACGGGCAGGGCCGTTCTTCTCTTGCTCATCTCAGTCTTCCCGTCACATCGGAGGGTTGCCGTGCTTGCGCGGGACGAGCTGTTCCTGCTTGGTGCGCAGGACCCGCAGGGACTCCGCGAGCACGGCCCGGGTGGTGCGCGGGTCGATCACGTCGTCGACCAGGCCGCGCTCCGCCGCGTAGTACGGGTGCATCAGCGCCTCCTTGTACTCCTCGGTCAGCTCGCGCCGGGCCCTCTCCGGGTCCTCGGCCGCGGCGACCCTGCGGCGGTGGATGACGTTGACGGCGCCCTCCGCGCCCATCACCGCGATCTCGTTCGTCGGCCAGGCGAAGGAGAGGTCGCAGCCGATCGAGCGGGAGTCCATGACGATGTACGCGCCGCCGTACGCCTTGCGCAGGATGACCTGGACCCGGGGGACGGTCGCGTTGCAGTACGCATAGAGCATTTTCGCACCGTGCCGGATGATGCCGCCGCTCTCCTGGTCCGTGCCGGGCAGGAAGCCGGGGACGTCCACCAGGGTCACCAGCGGGATGTTGAAGGCGTCGCAGGTCTGGATGAAGGAGGCGCCCTTCTGCGAGGCCTCGATGTCCAGTACGCCCGCCAGGTGCCGGGGCTGATTGGCGACGATCCCGACGGTTTTGCCGTCGATGCGGGCCAGTACGCACAGCAGGTTCGGAGCCCACCGTTCGTGGACCTCCAGGAGTTCCCCGTCGTCGACCAGGCGCGCGATCACCTCGCGCATGTCGTAGGGCTGGTTGGGGTCGGCCGGCACCAGTCGCAGCAGTTCCTCGTCCGGGGAGTCCAGGTCCGCCGCGGGCTCGGCCGTCGGGGGCAGCTCGCGGTTGTTGGCGGGCAGCAGGGAGACCAGGTACCGCACGTCCTCGATGCACGAGGCCTCGTCGTCGTAGGCGAAGGCCGCCGCGCCCGAGACGGCCGCGTGCAGGTCCGCGCCGCCCAGTTCCTCCTGGGTGACCCGCTCGCCGGTGACGGCCTCCACCACGTCGGGTCCGGTGATGAACATCTGCGAGATGCCGCGCACCATGAACACGAAGTCGGTCAGCGCGGGCGAGTAGGTGGCGCCGCCGGCGCAGGGCCCCAGCATCACGCTGATCTGCGGGATCACACCCGAGGCCCGCACGTTGCGGCGGAAGATGCCGCCGTAGCCGGCCAGCGCGGAGACGCCCTCCTGGATGCGGGCCCCGGCTCCGTCGTTGAGGCTGACCAGCGGAGCGCCCGCGGCCTCGGCCATGTCCATGATCTTGTGGATCTTCTCGGCGTGGGACTCGCCCAGCGAGCCGCCGAAGATCCGGAAGTCGTGCCCGAACGCGAAGACCGTACGGCCGTGGATGCGCCCCCAGCCGATGACGACGCCATCGGTGTGCGGGCGGCGGCCCTCCAGCCCGAAGCCGGACGCCCGGTGCCTCCTCAGCCCCTCGATCTCCACGAACGTCCCCTCGTCGAAGAGGAGCTCCAGCCGTTCGTGGACGGTCAGCTTGCCGCGGGCGTGCTGCGCCTCGGTGGCCTGCGCCCCGGGACCGCTGCGCACCGCCTGGCGCAGGCGCAGCAACTCGGCCGTCCGCTCCTCCATGCCGGGCCGCTCCGGCGGCGATATCACCGGGGCCGTGGCGAGCGGGCGATCATCCAAAGCGGTCATTGAAAAACACTCCCATTTCTCGATGTTCCCGTCGGACACAGAATGTGCGGCCGTCATGGAAGTTGACTAAAAGAATGAGGTTCCGGGCCGTTTGATGCGGATCCAATGGAGCTTCCATATCCCGGGTGAATGATGACCTCAGCCCATCGGACTGAGGAGTTCTCCGCATGACAACGCTGCTCGACGCGGTTCCGTCGCCACCGCCCCGCGCGCTGACCTACCTGAGCACCATCGACCGTTCGCTGGTGCACAGGGCGGCGGTCTCGGAGGTGCTCGTCACGGACCTGGTGGCGACCGGCGACGAGACGTTCGCCGCCGGAGCGCAGCTGCCGCTGGGGCACGCCTACTTCGGGGACCACCTGCGGGACCCGGTGTCCTACGACTTCCTGCTGCTGCTGGAGGCCGCCCGCCAGGCCGGGGTCGCGGCGGCGCACCGGCAGTTGGGCGTCTCCGCCGAGACCGCCTTCCTCGTCCACAACTGGTCGATCGAACTCGACGACCTGGACGCCCTCGCCCCGGGGAGCCGGCCCGGCGAACTGGAGCTGGCCGGGACCGTCACCCCCTCGGCGGGCCGCAACGGCCGCCTGCGCGGGGTCGGTTCCTCGGTCGCCCTGTCCATCGGCGGCCGGCCCGTGGGCCGGACCCGGATCGACGTCGGAGCGTCCAAGAGCTCCGACTACGGCAAACTCCGCTTCCTGCAGCGCCGGTCGGAGGCTCCCGTCACCGCCGACCTCGGCGTGGTGCCGCGGCCCCGGGCCGCCGACACCGCGGCCGTGGGGCGCCGTAGCGCGCTCAACGTCGTACTGGGCGAGCCGGTCCGCACGGGTGGCACCGGCTCCGCCGTGTCGGCGCTGGTGGAGCCGAGGTTCGAGAACGCCAGCCTCTTCGATCACACCTACGACCACATCCCCGCGATGGTCCTCACCGAAGGCGCCCGGCAGCTGTCCCACCTGGCGGGAGTGCCGACCGGCGCCGCGGTCGTCCGCTGCGCCGCCGAGTTCACGCGCTTCGCCGAGCTCGACTCCCCCATCGTGGCCACCGCGACGCCGGCTCCGGCCGCGCCCGGAACGGGCCACCCCACGGAGTGCGCCGTGGAGTTCCACCAGGAGGACGCCGTGGTGGCACGCACCTCTCTGACCTTCGCCTTCCCGACCACCACGACGGAGGCGCTGTGAGCGACGACCGGCTGCTTCCCGTCCGCGCGGTGTGGACCGACTTCGGCGGGGTCCTGACCCCACCGATCGACCAGGACCTGGAGACCTTCTGTCTCCGTACGGAGATCCCCGCCGATGCCATGCGTGCGGCCATGACCGCGGTGGCCGCGCCCTTCGGCAACGACCTGATGGCCCCGCTGGACACCCCGCTGCTCAGCGAGGACGAGTGGGCAGCGCGGATGAACGCCGAGCTGCGCGAGCGGGGCATCGAGACCGACCTGACCGGCTTCGGCAAGCGCTGGTTCGAGGGCCGCGAGACCAACGAGCCGTGGCGCGCGCATCTGGAGGAACTGCGCGCGACCGGTGTCTACGTAGGACTGCTGTCGAACATGCCGCCCGCCTGGGACCCCCTGTGGCGGCAGATGATCTGCCCCGACGGGACGGAGACCCTGTTCGACGGGCTGGCGCTGTCCTTCGAGATCGGGGCGCGCAAGCCGGACCCGCGGATCTTCGAAGTGGCCGCCGGGCTCGCCGGGGTCGAACCCGGGGAGTGCCTGCTGGTCGACGACATCGAGCGCAACTGCGCCGGAGCCCGGGCCGCGGGCTGGCAGGCCATCCACTTCACCGGCGCCGAAGCGGCGGCGGAGCAACTCGCCCACCGCTTGGCGCCGCGGACCACCGCCGGTCCTGCGACCACCTGAAACAGGAGAGCACATGTCACGCACCGTTCTGATCACTGGTGGCAACCGGGGGATCGGGCTCAGCATCGCCCGCGCATTCGCCGAGAACGGCGACAAGGTCGCCGTCACCTCCCGCAGCGGCGAGGCCCCCGACGGCCTGTTCGGCGTCCGCTGCGAGGTCACGGACCCCGAGTCCGCGCGCCGCGCCGTGGCCGAGGTGGAGGCTCAGTTCGGGGACATCGCCGTACTGGTCTCCAACGCCGGAATCACCCGGGACGGCCTCGCCCCGATGATGAAGGACGAGGACTTCGAGGACGTCATCCAGACCAACCTCGTGGGCTCGTTCCGCATGGCCCGCCTGGTGTCCCGCTCCATGATCAGCGCCAAGCGGGGCCGGATCGTCTTCATCTCCTCGATCATGGGCTTCCTCGGCTCGCCGGGCCAGTCCAACTACGCGGCCTCCAAGTCCGGGATGCTCGGCCTGACCCGTTCGCTCGCCTGGGAACTGGGTTCGCGCAACATCACCGTCAACATGGTGACCCCCGGCCTCATCGAGACCGAGATGATCGAGAAGGTCACCGACAAGCGCCGGGCGCAGCTGCTCTCCCAGACTCCGCTGCGCCGCACGGGCACCCCCCAGGAAGTCGCCGAGGTCGTCAAGTTCCTCGCGAGCGACGGTGCGGGCTACGTCACCGGCGCGGCCATCCCGATCGGCGGCGGCATCGGCATGGGCCAGTGAGCCCCGCCCCCGCCCCGGCTTCCCCCCTTCCCCCCGTTTCCCCTGTTTTCCCTACCCGAGAGGAGTCCGTCATGACGGACGAAGAAGTACTGCAGATCGCCGTGGACATGGGCAAGATCTTCAACGACGGTGACGACGACGTCGCCCGCCGCCTGGTGGCCGAGGACTTCATCGACCACGAGGCCCCGGAGGGCTCCCCCCGCGGCCCCGAGGCGTACGCGAACACCGCGCGCTGGATGCGCAGCGTGTGGGAGAACGCCCGCTGGGAGATCGTCGACTCCTTCGCCAAGGGGGACAAGGCGCTGCTGCGCCTCGTCTTCACCGGCCGGCACGTCACCGACTTCATGGGCGTGGCCGCGACGGGCAAGGAGGTGCGCGTGCAGCACCTGCACGTGTACCGCATAGCCGACGGCAAGGTGGCGGAGCACTGGGCGGTCCGTGACGACCTGGAGCTCTTCCGGCAGATCGGTGCCTGGACCAAGCCGCTGAAGGGGGCTCCCAAGCCCGCGCCGGCGGCCTGACCGGCGAACACGTGAAGGGGGGGGGGGCCCGCCGCGGGGGGGGGGGCCCCCCCGCGGGGGGGGGGCGGGGCGGGACCCCCGGGAGGGGGAGCGGGGGGGGCCAGCGCCCCCCGACGCGCGCGGCCGGGGGGGGGGAGGCGCAC
>NZ_JBSGWY010000003.1:143941-147990 GCF_053609145.1 Streptomyces sp. NPDC054961
GGGGGGGGGGCCGGGGGGGCCCCCCCCGCGCGGGGGGGGCCCCCCCCCCCCCGGCGGGGGCCCCGCCCCCCCCCCCCGGGGGGGGGCCCCCCCCCGCGGGGGGCGCCCCCCCCCCCCCTTCGTGCTGTCCGGGCCGGATCGCCCCGGGTCAGTTCCCGTGCGAGCCCTTCGAACCCTTCGGGCCCAGTCCGTGGAGCAGTGCGTCCACGACCGCGGCCGCGAGGGTGTCCGGGTCGGTGGTGGGGTTCTCCGCCTGTTCGAGGATCGCCTGCTCGATCAGTGCGTGGTAGACCCGGCGCGCCCAGCTCAGATCGGCGTCCGGGCGCAGCAGGCCCGCCTGCTGCACCCGCCGCATGAGCAGGTCGCCCTTGCTGAAGATGCGGTCGTGAGCGGCGATGGCCACCGGGTCGCGCAGCTGCGGCTGTCCGACGGTGTAGCGCCAGCCGCTCTTGATCTGGATGACGTTCGCGGTGATCTGGTGCAGTGCCACCAGCGGTGGGGCGGTCTCCGGGCGGCCGATGTCGATGGCCTCCTCGACCTGGCGGAAGGCGTGCGCCGCCATGGCGTCGATGAGCGCTTCGCGGGAGGCGAAGCGCCGGTGGACCGTGGTGCGCGCGACGCCGGCGGCGGCCGCGATCTGCCCGAGGCTCGCGGCCGGGTCCTCGCTGAGGACCCGCTCGGCCACTTCCAGGATCGTGCGCACGGTGCGTTCGGCGTCCGCTCGCAGCGGGCGCCCGCTCGTTGTCTCCGTCATCTCTGAACAGCCTCTCGGTCGTCTTCTGCCGTCTCCGGATGCGTCTTCTCACTCAGTCTATGTGACACCCAAGTGGCGGAACATAGAGAATCTGCATCACGAGTGTTGCATCTAGCGAGTTTCTTGCTACTTTTAAGTCGCGAGTCGACGCGAACACGCAACTACCGAGGAGTGGATGACATGTCCGAGCAGTCGCAGAACTGGATCGAGACGTACGAGTTCGTCGAAGGCATCCAGGCCTCCGGACCGGCCCACCTGCAGAAGGTCGGCGTCCTGAAGACCGGCCCCGCCGACGCCCGCCGCGTTCTGGTTCTGCTCGGCGGCCGCGAAGGTGCCGCGGGCGTCTTCCGGCACACGGCACGCAGCCTCGCCCGGGCCGCGGACGACCTCCAGGTGTGGGCGGTCGACCCCCGCGAGCAGAACTTCGCCGACCTCTCCGCCTTCAGCGGCAACCCCGCGCAGGCCACCGAGTACTACCTGGGCGGCCACTACCAGGTGCAGGACCCGGCCGACTCGCTCTTCGCCGCGCAGTGGGGCCTCGAGGTCCTGCTGGAGGACGTACGCCGAGTGGTGCTGGCCGCCTCAGACGGCGGACGCCGGGACGTCGTGCTCGGCGGCGTGTCGGTCGGCGCCAGCGCCGCCCTCATCTACGCGGCCTGGGACTTCGACGGCGCACCCGGCTACCGCGACCTGGCCGGCCTGGCCATCGTCGACGGCGGGGTGCACAACGCCTACTCCGGCGCGGGCATGGAGTTCGCCCTTCCCCTCGACGCCGCGAAGGGCTGGCTCGGCGCGATCGAGGGCGGCGCCGTGTTCGAGAACTTCACCAGCACCACCCTCGGCTTCGGCGACCGGCCCGAAGCGGCCGCCCTCTGGTTCCAGCTCGCCGCCCAGCACGCGATCGCCGACCCCCACGCCCCGGCCGTCCTCGCCGACCGGCTGCCTGAGGGCGTCCGTACCGACCGCAAGCTGACCAACGCCGGGCTGCTCGGCTGGCTCGTCGACGCCCAGCACGTGCACCCCTCGTACTCGGTGCACGCCGGCCGGCTCGAGGACACCGGCAGCTGGACCGACGGCGGCCGCACGAACCTGGAGACCGTCGCCGAGGCCTTCGCGGGCCCGCGCCCCGGCGCCTGGGTCTGGTACACCCTCAACCGGGTCATGCTCGACCTCGTCGCCGCGATCGACTTCGCCGAGACCGACGTCACCCGCATGCTCGGCCTGCGCCTGCCGCACGGCCAGGCCATCGACGTACCGCTGTACGCCTTCCAGTCCGGCCTGACCAACGGCACCACCGGCCAGGCCGCCGCGACCGTCGCCGCGAACAGCCGCATCCCCGAGATGTCCCTGCACGCCGACAGCGACCTCACCCACCAGGACGTCGTGTACGCCCGGTGGGAGGACAACCGCTTCCTGCAGACCCTCTCGCAGTTCCTCCGGGAGCTGCCGCGGCGCGCCGCCTGATCAGGCGCCCCGCCCCAGATCGGGGCGGCAGGGGGCCGACCCCCGCTACCCCTGCCGCCCCTTCCAGACCACCGTGACCAAGGAGAGCTCCGATGGCCGCCCTCGCCACCCCGACCCCGGAGGCACCGCCGCGCGCGGGCCTCACCATCCTCGCCCTGTGCCTGGCCGTGTTCATCGTCCCGTACGGCCTGAGCAGCGCACCGGTCGCGCTCCCCGCGATCGGTGAAGACCTCAACGCCGGGGTCGTGCCGCTCCAGTGGGTCGTCAACGCCTACAACGTGGCGGCGGCCAGCTTCATGATGGCGGCCGGCTCGATCGCCGACCGGATCGGCCGCAAGAAGGTGTTCGCCTTCGGCGTGGGCCTCTACGGGGTCTCCGCACTGATGGGCGCGCTCGCGACGAACATCCTGATGCTCGACATCGCCCGCGCCGTCGCCGGTGTCGCGGCGGCCGCCATGATGACCGCCGGCGTGTCCGTCATGGCCAACATGTTCCACGGCGCCGCCCGCGGCAAGGCCTTCGCCTTCGTCGGCGTCACCATCGGAGCCGGGCTCGCACTGGGCCCGACCACCTCGGGGCTCCTCGTCTCCGGTCTGGGCTGGCGCTCCATCTTCTGGGTGCAGTTCGCCATCGCCGCGGCTTCCATGGTCGGCCTGCGCCTCATCCAGGAATCCAAGGATCCCGACGCCAACAGCGTCGACTGGGCCGGGACGGTCACCTTCACCCTCGCCCTGTTCTGCTTCACCCTCGCCATCATCGAAGGCCCCCAGTGGGGCTGGGGCAGCACCTCCGTCGTCGGCCTCCTCGTCGCGTGCGTCCTGCTGCTGATCGCCTTCGCCTTCATCGAACGCCGCCAGAAGCACCCCATGTTCGACCTCTCGCTCTTCGCCGAACCCCGGTTCATGGCCGTCAACCTGCTGGCCACCGCCGTCTCCTTCGGCTTCGTCGGCCTGATGGTGCTCCTGCCCTCCTACCTCGTCGGCGCCAACGGCCTCAGCAGCGGTGCGGCCGGCCTGACCATGCTGCTGCTCACCGCCCCCGTGCTGGCGTTCCCCCTGGTGGCCGGGCGGCTGGTCCAGGCCGGCGTCTCGATCCGGCCCATCCTCAGCGGCAGCCTCGCCCTGGTCGCCGCCGGACTGGCATGGCTGACCCTGGTCCACCCGGGCATCAGCCTCCTGGGCCTCACCGGGCCGCTGCTCCTGATCGGCATCGGCATCGGCCTCATCTACGGACTGATGGACGGCGCCGCCGTCAGCACCGTCCCGCCCGCCAAGGTCGGCATGGCGAGCGGCATGTTCAACACCATCCGCCTCGCCTCCGAAGCGGTCGCCGTGGCCGGCATGGTCGCCGCCCTCGTCTCCCTCGTGCAGTCGCGCATCGGCGACGGCCTGGACCGGTTCGCGCAGGGTACGGACCTCGACGCCCGCGCCGTCACGGACAGCGTCACCAGCGGAAACCTGAACGGCCCGGTCGCCCAGGTGCCGGCCGCGTCCCGCGACTCCTTCACCGACTTCCTCGGCCAGGGCTACACCGGAGGCCTCCAGGTCGTCCTGTGGGCCACCGTGGCGATCTGCCTCGTCAGCGCGGTCGTCCTGCACCTGATCCTCACCGACCGACCGGCCGACGACGCTCCGGCCGACGCCGACGAGCAGGCCCCCGCGCGCACACCGGAACAGGCCTCGGTCTGACCCGGCCCTCCCGCAGCCGGTGACGCCCCCGGATCGGGGGGGGGGGGGGGCGCCGCGCGCCGCGGCCGCGCGGCGCCCGCGGCGCGGGCGGGCGCCGCCCCGCGAGCGCGCGAACACACCACCCCCCCCGCGCGCGGCCGGGG
>NZ_JBSGWY010000003.1:148000-185056 GCF_053609145.1 Streptomyces sp. NPDC054961
TCACCTCCCCCGTCGCCTCCGACCTCTCGGATCTTTTCACACCCCGGTGCTCCCCCCCCCACCCCCGCGCCCCCCTCCGCTCGGTCCGGCCAGCCGGACCGGACCCCTCCCAGGAGAAGACATGCAGCGCACCCCGCAGCGGTGCCTCGTCACCGCCGTCGCCCAACTCCCCCTGCCCGGTACCGCGATCGCGCTGTTCCCCCACACGCCGGGCGCGGCGCCGGCGCTGCACGAAGCGGAGACCCGGCTCCTGCACCGGCTCCCGCCCGCGCAGCACCCGACCTTCACCGCCGGCCGCGCGGCGGCGGGCCGCGCCCTGGGCCTCCTCGGCGTCGACGGCCCCGTACTCCGCGACGGCAGGCGTCCGCTCTTCCCGGCGGGCACGCGGGGCTCCATCAGCCACGCCACCGGCCCCATCGGGGCGTCCATCGCCAGCACCAACCCGGACGTCGTCACCGTCGGCATCGACCTGGAGCGCACCGACCGGCTCGGCCGCGGCGCGGACCGGCTCGTCTGCACGGCGCGCGAACGACTGTGGATCGCCCGGGCGCGCCGCCCCGAGAGCCGCCTGTCCGTCCTGTTCTCGGCCAAGGAGGCCATCTACAAGGCCCTGGACGGGCTCACCCCCCGGACACCCGTCTTCCACGACGTGGAGATCCGCCTCGACGACTCCCGACTGGACGTCCGCGTCGCCCCGGGACTCCTGCCCGAGGACCAGCGGATCGGGGGCTGGTTTCAGCTACTGCCGGGCAATTACGTCCTGACCACGGCCGCGGTGACCAAGACCCCGAAACCGGAATAAAACGTTCCATCCCCACCCGACGACTTACCCCCGGATACACATCGTTCGATCGGACCGGAATCAACCTTAGGGTCAGTTTCTTGCCACCCCCTCACGCGGGATGAAAGTCTTCTTCAAGCATCCGGAGGATAATTCCGTTCACCTGGGGGATCGATGCTTCAATTCAACGTCCTCGGACCACTCGCGATAAAACGCGACGGCCGGGAGATACCCGTACCCCGCGGCCCGAAGGTCCGACAGCTCCTCTCCCTTCTGGTCCTGCAATCCGGCGCGATCGTCTCCCACGGATCCCTGGTCGACGAACTCTGGAGCAAGGAACCACCCAAGACGGCCCTCCCGACGCTCCGCACCCACGTCTACCACCTGCGGAAGATGCTCAAGGAGGCGAGCGGCAGCGCTGTTCTGCCGGAACTCCTCCACACCTGGTCCGCCGGCTACGTACTGCGGGTGGAACCCGAACAGGTGGACGCGGAGGCCTTCCGCAGGCTCGCCCGCGAGGGGGAGAAGCTCCTCAACGCCGGTGACCTGCAGGAGGGGGCGCAGGTACTCTCCCGCGCACTGGACCTGTGGAGCGGAGGCGTTCTGACGGACGTCACGTGCGGACCGGTGCTGACCCAGCACGTGCAGCACCTCGAAGAGGTGCACATGCGGGTGCTCCAGCAGCGCATCGGGGCGGAAATGCAGCTCGGCCACCACGGCCTTCTCGCCGCAGAACTGAAGAGCCTCGTCACCCGGCATCCCCTCAACGAATGGCTGCACGGACAGCTCATCACCGCGCTGTACCGGAGCGGACGCAGAGGAGATGCCCTGCGCGCCTACCAAGAACTGCGGGGAATCCTGCAGGAGGAACTCGGACTCGACCCTTCCCGCGCCCTCCAGCAAATGCAGCGCGCCATTCTCTCGGGGGCCGACGGCGAAACCCTCAGCCTCATAAGGAACGGGGCGCAGAATTCCCCGTCGGCCGTATTCCCCCGCCTGCCCCAAGCCAGTTGAAGGAACAATCGTGCGCAAGGTGCTCATCGCCAACCGTGGCGAAATCGCAGTCCGCGTCGCTCGGGCCTGCCGGGATGCCGGGATCGCGAGCGTAGCCGTCTACGCCGACCCGGACCGGGACGCTCTGCACGTCCGAGCGGCCGACGAAGCTTTCGCGTTGGGCGGTGACACCCCGGCCGCCAGCTACCTGGACATCTCCAAAATCCTGCAGGCCGCAGCCGACTCCGGAGCGGACGCCATCCATCCCGGATACGGCTTCCTCTCCGAGAACGCCGAGTTCGCCCAAGCCGTCACCGACGCGGGCCTGATCTGGATCGGCCCGCCCCCGCAGGCCATCCGCGACCTCGGCGACAAAGTCGCCGCCCGCCACATCGCGCTCCGCGCCGATGCGCCGCTGGTCGCCGGCACGGCGGACCCGGTTTCCGGATCGGATGAGGTCGTCGCGTTCGCCAAGGAACACGGGCTGCCGATCGCGATCAAGGCCGCCTTCGGTGGCGGCGGCCGCGGTCTCAAAGTCGCCCGCAACCTCGAAGAGATCCCGGAGCTCTACGACTCCGCCGTGCGTGAGGCTGTGGCCGCGTTCGGGCGTGGGGAGTGCTTCGTCGAGCAGTACCTCGACAAGCCGCGGCACGTGGAGACCCAGTGCCTGGCCGACTCCCACGGCAACGTGGTCGTCGTCTCCACCCGCGACTGCTCGCTGCAGCGCCGCCACCAGAAACTGGTGGAAGAAGCTCCCGCACCGTTCCTGACGGACGCCCAGAACGCCGAGCTCTACGCCGCGTCGAAGGCCATCCTGAAGCAGGCCGGCTACGTCGGCGCCGGCACCGTCGAGTTCCTCGTCTCCGCTGATGGGCTGATCTCCTTCCTGGAGGTCAACACCCGCCTGCAGGTCGAGCACCCGGTCACCGAAGAGGTCACCGGCATCGACCTGGTCCGCGAAATGTTCCGCATCGCCGATGGCGAGGAGCTCGGCTACGGGGACCCGGTCCTGCGCGGCCACTCCTTCGAGTTCCGCATCAACGGCGAAGACCCCGGCCGCGGCTTCCTCCCCGCCCCGGGCACCGTCACCAAGTTCGCCCCGCCCACCGGCCCGGGCGTCCGCCTGGACGCGGGCGTCGAGTCCGGCTCGGTCATCGGACCCGCCTGGGACTCGCTGCTTGCCAAGCTCATCGTTACGGGTGCCACGCGTGAGCAGGCCCTGCAGCGGGCGGCGCGTGCGCTGGCCGAGTTCGAGGTCGAAGGCATGGCCACCGCCATCCCCTTCCACCGCGCGGTGGTCGTCGATCCCGCGTTCACGGCTGCCCCGTTCACGATCCACACCCGCTGGATCGAGACCGAGTTCGTCAACGAGATCCCCGCATTCGTGGTTCCGTCCGCAGAGGACTCCGAGGACGAGCCCGGCCGCGAGACCGTGGTCGTCGAGGTCGGCGGCAAGCGCCTGGAAGTCTCCCTCCCGTCTTCCCTGGGCATGACCCTGGCCCGCACCGCAGCCGCGGGCGGCGCGAAGCCCAAGCGCCGCGCGGCCAAGAAGTCCGGCCCCGCCGCCTCCGGCGACACGCTCGCCTCGCCCATGCAGGGCACGATCGTCAAGGTCGCCGTCGAAGAGGGCCAGCAGGTCAACGAAGGCGACCTCATCGTCGTCCTCGAAGCCATGAAGATGGAACAGCCCCTCAACGCACACCGCTCAGGCACGATCGTGGGCCTCGCGGCAGAGGTCGGAGCGTCACTCACCTCGGGCGCAGCCATCTGCGAAATCAAGGACTGACGTCCCTGACCGGGCGTGGGGGGGGGGGGGGGGGCGGCGCGCGCGGGGGGGGGGGCGCGCCGCGGGCGCGCGGCCTCCCGCCCTGTGTGCGTCTCTCACACACCCGGGGCCGCCCACATTCACAAAAACACTCTCGCACCCCCTGCGCGGCGGGCGGGGGGGGCCCCCCCCCCCCCCGGCCCCGGGCTGCGCCCGACGCGTCCCGCTGCGCGGGGCGAAGTCCCCTACCCGCCCTTCGCCCGTTCCCCGGGCTCCGCCCGGACCCCTCCTGGGGCTCCGCCCCAGACCCCGGTCCTCAGACGCCGGACGGCTGAAGCCCCTGGGACTCCGCCCCAGACCCCGCTCCTCAAACGCCGGAGGGGCTGGATATGGCCTGCGCCGGCCTGCACGTGAACGCCGGACGGGCTGAAAGACCCCCGGGCTCCGCCCGAACACCGAAAGGGCCCGGGGCTCCGCCCCACCACCCCCAAGCCCCCTTCCTTTACCACTCGATCCCAGGAGAACCATGTCCAGCCGCCGCTTCCGCAAGGCCGCCGCCCCGGGCCTGCTCGCCCTCGTCACCGCCGCCGCCCTGCTCGCGCCCATCGCGACCACCGCCGCCGCCGAGCGCCAGAGCACGCCCGCCGCCTCGGCCACCGCCGCCCTGCCCGCCCTGATCCAGGGCCCGGGCGAGGCCATCCACCCCGAGGGCTTCACCTGGGACCCGACCCGCAGGGCCTTCCTGATCGGGTCCCTGCGCCACGGCACGATCTCCGTGGTGGGCGCCGACGGCATACCCCACACCCTCGTCAGCGACCCCAGCCTCATCGCCACGGGCGGCATCCGCGTCGACGCGACCCGCAACCGCCTCCTAGCCACGTACGGCGACGTCTACGCCGGCCCGAACGCGCTGCTCAGCGACGGCTCCACCCCGGAGACCCGCGGCCGCTACGGCGGTGTCGCCATCTTCAACCTCACCACCGGCGCGCTGGAGAAGCGCGTGGAGCTCAGCCAGTCCCCCGGCCTGCACCTCGCCAACGACCTGGCCCTCGACCCGCAGGGCAACGCCTACGCCACCGATTCGTTCACCGGCACGATCTTCAAGGTGACCCCGGCCGGTACCGCCTCGGTCCTCCTCAAGGACCCTGCCCTGGACGCCGGTTACCAGGACGGTCTGCCCAACGTCGGCGTCAACGGCATCCTGTACCACCCCTCGGGCGCGCTCATAGTCGTCCGTTACGACTCCGGCGCCCTCTTCCGGATCCCCCTCGACAACCCGTCGAACTTCCGCGAGATCAGCCTCACCGAGCGCATCCCCGGCGCCGACGGCATCGCGCTCGGATCGGACGGCACCCTGTACGCCGCCACGAACACCATCCGCTCCAACGGCATCGACGGCCTGTTCAAGCTCCGCTCCTCCGACGGCTGGCGCAGCGCCGGGATCGTCAGCAAGACGGTCTCCCCCGAGGCCGCCCCGACGACCGTCACCCTCACCCCCTCGGGTGCGTACGTGCTCAGCAGCAACGTGCACATCCTCTTCGGCAGCGGCGGGGCGCAGACCCGCGACGGCTTCGCCCTGCGCCGCTTCTGATGGCACTCGACCAGACCTTCGAGGGACAGGTCCACTCGCCCACCGCGCGTTACGAGGTCGGCCGGGAGAAGATCCGCGAGTTCGCCGAGGCAGTGGGCGATCCCCATCCCGCGTACACCGACAGGGAGGCGGCGCGGGCCCTCGGCCACGGTGACGTCATCGCGCCGCCGACCTTCGCGTTCGTCCTCACCTTCAAGGCCGTGCGGCAGATCGTCGACGACCCGCGGCTCGGCTTCGACTACAGCCGGGTGGTGCACAGCAGCCAGCGGTTCGAGTACACCCGGCCCGTGCGGGCCGGGGACTCCCTGGCCGTCACCTCGACCGTCGAATCGGTCGGGGCCCTGGCGGGCAACGACGTCGTGGAGATCCGCGGCGACGTCCACGACGCGGCGGGCGAGCACGTGGTGACCGCCTGGACGAAGCTCGTCTCCCGCGCGGCCGGCGCGACCAGCGAGGAGGGATAGGCCATGGGAGCCAAGATCCGCTACGTGGACGTCGAGCCCGGCACCGAACTGCCCGGCCGGACCTTCACCATCGAGCGCGAGACCCTCGTCCGGTACGCGGGCGCCTCCGGCGACTTCAACCCCATCCACTGGAACGACCGCTTCGCCGCCGGGGTGGGCCTGCCCGGCGTCATCGCGCACGGGATGCTCACCATGGCCGGGGCGGTACGCATCGTCACCGACTGGACCGGTGATCCCGGCAGCCTCCTGTCCTACACGGTGCGCTTCACGAAGCCGGTCCCCGTCCCCGACGACGGCACCGGCGCGGCCTTGGACGTACGGGCCACGGCCGCGCAGAAGCTCGACGACGCGGCCCGCACCGTCCGGGTCGACATCACGGCGACGAACCGGGACCAGAAGGTCCTCGGCATGGCCCGCGCCGTGGTCCGCCTCGCCTGAGCCCGAAGCCACCACCGCTACCACCACCACCGAACGGAGCCCCCGCACCATGAAGCAGCGCCGGCTAGCCGGCCACCTCGACGTCTCGGCCCTCGGCCTCGGCTGCATGGGCATGAGCGACCACTACGGCCCGGGGGACGACACCGAGTCGACCGCCACGATCCACCGCGCGCTCGACCGGGGCGTCACCCTGCTGGACACGGCGGACATGTACGGACCGTTCTCCAACGAACGCCTCGTCGGGCAGGCGATCGCCGCCCGCCGCGACGAGGTCGTCCTGGCCACCAAGTTCGGCATCGAGCGGCTGCCCGACGGCACGGTGAAGGGCATCAACGGCCGCCCGGAGTACGTCCGTACGGCCTGCGAGGACTCGCTGCGGCGCCTGGGCGTGGACCACATCGACCTGTACTACCAGCACCGCGTCGACCCGACCGTCCCCATCGAGGAGACCTGGGGCGCGATGGCCGGGCTGGTGGCCGCCGGCAAGGTCCGGCACCTGGGGATCTCCGAGGCGGCCCCCGCCACCGTGCGCCGGGCCCACGCCGTGCACCCGATCACGGCGGGCCAGTACGAGTACTCGCTCTTCACCCGGGACATCGAGGCCGAACTGCTGCCCACCCTGCGCGAGCTGGGCATCGGGCTCGTCGCGTACGCCCCCATGGGGCGCGGCCTGCTCACCGGCACCGTGACCGGCCGCCCGGACCAGTTCCCCGCCGACGACGTACGCCGCTTCGCCCCGCGCTTCCAGGAGAGCAGCCTCACCACCAACCTGCCACTGGTCGAGCGGCTGCGCGCGCTGGCCGCGATGCTCGGCGTCACCGCGGCGCAGCTCGCCCTCGCCTGGCTCCTCAACCGGGCCGGGGACGTCGTCCCCATCCCCGGGACGAAGCGACGCGCGTACCTGGACGAGAACGTGTCCGCGGCCGACCTGCGGCTCACCGACGACCAGATGGCGCTGATCGAGGACTCGATCCCCGCCGGGGCCGTCGCGGGCGAGCGCTACGACCCTCCCCGCATGGCCATCGTCAACCTCTGACCGCGCCCCCTCCGACGCCAGGCGAAAGCAGGAAACAGCAACCATGAACATCACCGTCCTCGGCGCCACCGGCGGCACCGGCCGCCTCGTGGTGGCGCAGCTGCTGGCACGGCAGCACTCCGTGCGCGCCGCCGTCCGCAAGCCGAAGAAGGCCTCGTCGCTCGGCACCGGCCTGGTCGAATTCGATCTGACCTCCGCCACCCCCGAGGACTACGCCGAGCTCTTCGTCGGGACCGACGCCGTCATCAACGCCGCCGCCACGAGCAGCATGATGAAGAGGCAGGCGGACCTGGTCGACCGGGCGGGCGTCATCGCCGCCATCGAAGCCGCCGCCACGCTCGGCGTGAAGCGCTGGGTCCAGGTGTCCATGATGGGCAGCGGGGACAGCGGCCGGGTGCCCGTCTACCTGCGTGCCACCGGGCAGGCCAAGCACGCCGCGGACACCCACCTCGCGGGCGCGGGGATGACATGGACCGTGATCCGTCCGCCGTGGCTCTCGGACGGAGCGGGCGCGGGCACGGTATCGGTCGGCGACCGGCTCCCGGACGGCTCCCTCAGCCGCACCGACCTCGCGGCGGTGGCCGTCGAATGCCTGGAGGCCCCCGCGACCTACGACCGCGTGCTGGAGGTCACCTCCGGCGACCTGCCCGTCGCCGAGGCACTGCGCTCCCTCGTCTGAGCCGGCCGACCGGCCCGACCGACCCCCGCGGCACCCGCTCCGTTCCCCCGCGTCAGCGGGTGCCGCGGGCCTCTCGCCACTGCGCGAGTTCGGCTTCCACGTCGAACTCCCTGACGTTCAGCGGGGGGCCGGGCGGGGGCCTGCGCAGGGCCGCGCGGATCTTGTCGTTGATCTCCGTGAGGAGATCGCGGACCTGGCGTTCGGTGCGGGCGGACTTGAGCGCCTCCCGGGCGTCCTCCGCCTCCTTGCGCAGCGCGAGCGCCGGCGGGAGGACCGCGAAGCCCTCGCGGTGCAGTTTGCCCTTGATCCACCACAGCTCGTCGTACGGGGCGTCGAGCGAGGCCAGCGGCTTGCCGAAGCCGGGCAGTTCCTCGAACTCCCCGCGCTCACCGGCCTGTCTGATCTGGCGGTCCACGAAGGATTCGAAGCTGACACCAGGCGGTTTGCGCTCGGTCACGTTGCCTCCCAAGGGTTCCCGCCAGCATAACTCCGGCCTGATTCCGGCCTCAGAGGCGGCGGTCCGACTGCTTGATCGGGATGTCGTTGATGCTGGCTTCCCGGCGGCGCATCAGGCCCGCGGCGTCGAACTCCCACTGCTCGTTGCCGTGGCTGCGCCACCACTGGCCGCTCGCGTCGTGCCACTCGTATTCGAAGCGCACCGAGATGCGGTTGTCGGTGTACGCCCACAGCTCCTTGCGCAGCCGGTACTCCAGCTCGCGCTCCCACTTGTCGGCGAGGAAGGCGCGGATCTCGGCGCGGCCGGTCAGGAAGCGGTCGCGGTTTCGCCAGGCGGAGTCCTCTGTGTAGGCGAGGGCGACGCGTTCGGGGTCGCGGCTGTTCCAGGCGTCCTCGGCGGCCTGCACCTTGGCGCGGGCGGACTCCTCGGTGAAGGGCGGCAGGGGCGGCCGCACCGCGGCGGGAGCACCGGAGGCGGCGGGGGTGTCCGGCGGCACAGGCCCAGCGGGCACGGCGGGCTCGGCGGGCACGGCGTTGGTCATGGCGGGGGCCTCTCGACACGGCAGGGAGAACGGTCGTTCTCACCTTAGAGAACGACCGTTCTCCCCGCAAGGGAATCTGTTCTACGCTGAGCTCATGCCCACCGCGCCGATGAACGACGAAGAGGCCCGCACCCGCCTGCTGGACGCCGCGGAGGCGCTCTTCTACGCCGAGGGCATCCAGTCCGTCGGCATGGACCGCATCCGCGCGGAGTCGGGCGTCCCGCTCAAGCGGCTCTACCGCCTCTACCCGGCCAAGGAATCCCTGGTCACCGCCTACCTCGACCGTCGCGACCGCCGCTGGACGGCCGGCCTGCGCGCGGCGGCCACCGGCAGCGCCGACCCCGTCGGGGCGGTCTTCGACTGGCTCGGCCGCTGGTTCTCGCAGCCGGACTTCCGCGGCTGCGCGTTCCTGAACGCCTACGGGGAGCTGGGCGCGGGCCCCGCCGGAGTGCTGGACGTCGTACGCCGCCACAAGGCGGAGCTACGGACGCTGCTGGCCGAGATCGCCGGTCCCGGCCGGGAAGGCCTGGCGGAGCAGCTGCTGCTACTCGTCGAGGGCGCGACGGTGGTGGCGGCCCTGGAGCCCGGCCCGGCGGCGGCGACGCGGGCGCGCGAGGCGGCGTACGTCCTGGTGCGCGCGCAGGGCGGGATTCACACGGCTGCCGAGTGACCGGATGCCGCGTCGCGACCGGCCGGGTCGCGGCGTTGCCGTTTAACTGACTTTGGGACTTATATCCCTGCATCCACCCGCGGGTCGCACCCTGCGGTCGCATACCGGTTCAGCCGCCTTCCCTCGCGGAGGAAAAACGCTTGCCTGCCGGACCGGACCGACCGGGTCGGCCCTCACACCTTCGGTGCGCACCGCGGCCCCCGAGCCCGGCGCGCACCGAAGCCGCTTCCGCGCCCACCACCGCATCCAGCCACCGCTCCGGCCACCCCGCTCCAGCCACTCCACCCGGCTTCCGTCAAGAGGCCAGGTACCCGACGGCCCCCGCCACCGGCAGGCTCACCCAGGTCCGCGTCCCGCCACCCGGTTCGCGGGACTCCCCGAAGCCCCACGACCCGCCACAGTCCCGGACCACGGCGGACATCACCCGCAGGGCCGCCCGGCGGCGGGCCTCGCAGTGCGCGGCGAGGCGGGGGTGGGCGTGCGGGGCGTGGCCGTCGTAGACGGCGATGCGGAGGGCTCCCTCGCGGTGCCGGAGGGAGAGGTACAGGCTCCGCCCGGGGTTCACGTACCAGGAGGCGGCCACGAGTTCCCCCGCGACCTGCACGGCGGCGGGCGCGACCGGGTCGAGCCGGTGGGCGTGCAGGGCGGACCGTACGGTGCCGCGCGCGATCTGGGCGCTGTACGGCTCCCCGGGCACGGTCAGACTGCACGCCAGCCCGTCGGGGGACGGCGGCTCGCCGGCATCGGGCGAGGCCGGGGTGGGCGGACAGGGCAGGAAGCGGCCGGGGCGGAGGCCACCGGGGTCGGCGGGCGAGAAGGGGCTGAGCATGACGGACTCCCTGTGTCGTGACGCGGATGACGTGACTTCGGTGAGCTCGACGCGCACGAGGGCTCGACGGTGGGCATGGTGGCTCGTCGCCGCAGCAGCACATGCCGCAGCGATGCTCTTCAACTCCCTTGCGTGAGCGGTGCATTACCGAATGTAGCGGATCCGGGGCGCAATTGCGCCCCCGCTTTGAATAATTGCCCCTCTGTCGTCAGAAGCTGCCACGAACCGGCAGACTGCACGCATGACAGCCAGGACCTCCCCGACGCAGCGCCAGCGGCGTGTGGGCGCCGAGTTGCGCAGGATGCGCGTGACGGCAGATGTCTCCGCCGAGTCGGCCACCGTCGTACTGAACGTCAGCCGCTCCCAACTGTCCTCGATCGAACAAGGACTTCGAGCGGTCAGTGAGGACCGTTTGCGCACCCTGGCGGCGCACTGCGGCGTGACGGACGAGGCGTACGTCGACAAACTGGCCGTACTGGCTCAGCCACCCGAGCGGGGTTGGTGGGAGGCGTACCGCGGCGCGATCCCGCCGGGACTGCTCGACATCTCCGAACTGGAATGGCACGCGACCCGTCTCCGTTCGGTGCAGACGGTCCACCTTCCGGGACTTCTCCACCAAAGCGCCTACGCCCGCGCCGTATTCGGTTCGGTGCTTCCCGCACTGCCGGCGTCCGAGGTCGAGATGCGCGTGGCACACCGCCTCCAGCGTCAGCAGGTGCTCGAGGGGGACCACGCCCTGCCCTACGAGGCCTATGTGCACGAGGCCGCGCTGCGCATGCAGTTCGGCGGCCGCCGGGCCACGCGGGAACAGTTGCTTCACCTCTGCGAGATCTCGCAGCGGGACAACCTCGCACTCCGCGTGCTGACCGTTGAGACGGGAGCGTTCCCCGGTGCCGGGCACGCGACGCTCTACGCCGAGGGAGCGGTGGCCCAACTGGACACCGTGCAGCTCGACTCGGCCCACGGCCCAGAGTTCACCCACGCCGAGGGGCAGCTCGCGAAGTACCGGTCTCACCTCGGCTGGATGGACGAGCACGCGTTGTCCGCCGCCGCGTCCCGCGACTTCATCCGCGCAGTCGCCCGCCAACTCTGAGGAGCCACAGATGTCCGACATCAGCTGGGAAGACGCCTTCTGCGGCGAGGGAAACAACTGCTACCGGATAGGCGTGGACGGGGCCGGCAACAGCTACGTCGCGCTCTCCGGTCAGGAGGACACCTACCTCACCGATACCCGCGAAGCACTCCGGCAGCTGATCCGCGACATCAAGGCCGGCAAGGCCGACCACCTCCTGGCGGACTGACCGGGGCAGCACGCCGCCCGGCCACGAAGGGCCGGGCGGCGACGTCTGCGACTGCTGAACTGGCGGCCTACTGGCCGGTGCCGCGCGGGAAGGTGATCTCGACGCGGCGGTTCTTCTTACGGCCTTCCTCGGTGCTGTTGTCGGCGATCGGGTAGTCCTCGCTGTAGCCGCGCACGTCGAAGACGACGCTGGGGTTGGTCACGGTCTTCGACAGCTCGGCCTGGACGGCATCGGCGCGCTGCTTGGAGAGTTCCTGGCCGTGCTCGTAGCTGCCCTGGTCGTCGGTGAATCCGAAGACGCGGACGCGGGTGGCCTTCTGCGTGTTGATCTCCTGCGCGATGGCTTGTATCCGCGCGGCGGCCTGGGCGTTGAAGACCGCACTGTTCTCCGGGAACATCACCTCGGACTGCAGCGCCATCATGACGGTCTGGTTCGTCTCCTGACGCCGCTGCTCACCCCCGAGGTCTTCGACCACTTCGGCGATGTCCAGCACCTTGATCGGCGCGAGGGTCCCGCCCTGGGGGATCTTCAGCCCGGGGGCGTTGGAGTCGATGGCTACGGGTGCGGCTGCGGACGGCTCTGTTCCGGGGGGTACGGACGGCTTGACATCGTCCGCGTGGGCGCTCGTCGCGCCGATGAGGTGGGCGCCGGCGATGACGAGTCCGAAGACGGCTACGGAGGCGGCTGTGCGGTGGCTTTTTGTCATGGGGTCACCCGGAGAGTTTGACGGTGGCCGTGGCGAAGGTGGGGAGGCTGAAATCGACGTCAGTGGTGCTCGCGGGAGGCGCCGGGAACTGGGCGAAGAACGGCATCGTCTGACCGGCTTCGATGATGTTCAGCCCTGTCGTGCAGAGACATCTTCCGTCGGTGTCGCGAAGCACGTAATACCGCTTCTTGCCGACCTTGTCGACCAGTGTCACACCCGCAACCGACACGCCACTCGCATTGAGTTCGTTCCCTCGCCACGGTGCGGTATTCGCGTACGGAGTCGTGCCGGTGTTCTTCAACTGACCTTCGATCGTCAGGAATCCACCGGCGTCGCGAGCCGCCTTGCCAATGGTCAGAATCATGCCGCCTTCCCCGTTCACCGTGGCCAGGATCTGTGTCGGTGTCGGGCTCGCAGCATCACCGGTCGCGGGCGTCTGCGGCGCGCTCCCCTGCGGATTGACCGGAGACGACGTCTGCGGCGCCGTCGGCTTGTCGTCGTCACCGCCGCCACACCCGGCCAGTGCAAAGGCTAGGACTGTCGTAGCTGCTACGACCGCTCCTCTGCGGACCTTCACCGTGTGCCGAATGCTCATCTATCCCGCTCCCTTGTCTCTCGTTAGCCGTCAGTTGACCAGTCGCACGCTGAACAGATCTCTCGCCAGCTCCGACAACTGGCCCGGATTCAAGGGGTCCAGCTTGATGGATGTGCCGCCGTCGCAGTTGATGTTGACCGGATTGGGCTTGGGTGCCTCACCACCAGAGGGCGAAGGGGAGGGTGAGGGCGTGGACGTGGGCGTGGGCGCTGGCCCCAGAGAACAACGCGGCTTGATCACAGCCGTGGCCTTGGCCTTACCGTGAACTCCGTCGGTTCCTGGAATGACGGACTTCCCGACCGTGCCCTCGGTCGTCACCGTGACGGTGAACTTCGGGAGAGCCGAGCTGCACTCCGCCGTTGCACCGTTCCGCTCGGCGAAGTTCTCGGCTTGCCCGCACGCCCCCCTCGCGTCGAAGCCCTTGCCCGCGAGGATCCTCTCCCAGTCCGTCGGCTTGAGATCTGCCAAGTTGAGCCTCGAGAAGACACCGTCTCGGGCTTCTCTGGCCGCAGCCAGCGCCGCCGCGTCGGCGGCACCCTGAGCATCACTGCGCGTAGCCCCGGCCATCCCGACGACAAAGAAGGCGAGCATGGCAAAGAGCAGGCCCGCCACCACCACGATGTAGGCGGGGAAGGCCTGCCCTCGATCACCTGGCAGTCTGAGCCATCTCACTTGCCCGCGGTGATGTTCGCGACGGCGGTCGTGATTTTGGTCGTGATGGCCTGCCCGATTCCGGTGCCGATGATCGCGCCGATGATCACTACGACCACCAGGATGATGCCCAGGTACTCGAAGGCCGTCTGCCCTCGGTCCCTGTCCATCCGCGCCTGCATGCGGATCCTCGCCTTGACGGTCGCCTTCAGCAGCGCGTTGTGTGACATGGGGGTTCCCTCCCGGTCGGGTGCCGCTGTCGATTTGCGGACGGTACGGCCGGACACCACCAATAGCCAAGGGTCCCGGGGCCCAATTACGGACCCACTGCGCACTCTGTCTACCCACGGCCACTCACCCCTGGACGGGCCGTTCCCAGCCAGCGTGCTATCGCCTCGCTACGGGTAGTGCTCTGCAACTTGGCGAAAATGCGGTTGATGTGGTTCTTGACCGTCTTCTCACTGATGAAGCAAGCAGCGGCGATCTGCTGGTTGTTCATCCCCGAAGCGATCAGATCCATCACCTCCACCTCCCTCGAACTCAGCCCGAAGACAACAGAGTTGTGCAGACGCTCCGAAGAGGGTGTCACACTTCGTTGCGGCTGCGAAGAGGTGCGGAGCTCCGCGAGCAGTGCGCCCGCCGCCGATGGCGTGAAATGGGGCAGGCCCTCCCGCCCGTCTCGGACCGCACGGATCAGGTCATCGGCGGTGAACTCCCCGTGGACCAGGTAGCCCCCCGCCCCCAACAGCAGTGCCTCCCGGACAATGTCCGGATCCCGGCTGTAGGTCAGCATCAGCACCGAGGCCAGGCGCACGAGGTGGGGAAGGGCCGAGATGCCGTCCACTCCCGGCATGCGGACGTCCAGCAGGATGACGTCCGGCATGTGCGACCGCGTCAGGCCCAGCGCCTCCCGGCCGTCCGAAGCCTCGGCCACGACCTCGACGTCCGCGGCCGTGGCCAGGAGCGCGGAGAGGCCGGCCCGGACGACCGGGTTGTCGTCGGCGATCAGTACGCGAACGGGTGTCACCGCGCTCCCTCCAGGGACGCGAGCGGGAGTTCCAGACACACCTGCGTGCCCGGCCCGGACGAGCGGGGACCGATCGACACGGCGGCGCCGATCGCCTTCGCGCGCTCCGTCATGCCGAGGAGCCCGAAACGGCCGTTCTTCGAGAGGGCGGCAAGGTCCACGTCACCGGCGAGGCCGCGGCCGTCGTCCTCAACGGACAGGGTGAGGTGGCCGTCGTCCACGGCCACCGAGACCGTGACGCGTGAGGCCCCCGCGTGCCGGCGGGCGTTCTCCAGCGCCTCCGACGCCACCGCCAGCAGGTGACGGGCCACCGCGGCCGGGACCACCGGCAGCACCCCGGTCGCACGCAGCTCCGTACCGGTCGTCAGGGCACGGAGCTCACCCAGCAGTGATACGCCGGGCGGGTCCAGGTCACGCCGCAGGTCCGTCAGCAGCGCCCGGGACTCCGCCGCCGCGCGTCGGGCCGCCACGGACAACAGCTCGGCCTGGCGTCGGATCTCCGACGGATCCGCCGTCCGGGACAGGGCGTCCGCCGTCAGGGCCAGGCCGTGCAGGGTCTTCGACACCGAGTCGTGCATCTCCCGGGCCAGGTGTTCCCGTTCCGCCCGTACCGCCTCGGTCACCGCCAGGCGGGACCGGGTTTCCGTCAGGGCCTGGCTCGCCGCGCCGAAGCGGAAGAGGAGGTCACGCAGGGAGGATCCCGCCGCGCCCGCGACCAGGCACAGAGCGGGCAGAACCAGCGTTCCCGCCAGGGCCGCCACGGCGCCCGCCTGCGCCGCCGCGTAGAGCGCCGCACCGCGCCAGCCGTAGACCAGCCCGGCCAGCAGCGGGGTGCAGAGCGAGACGAGGCCCAGCGGGGACTCGGGGGTCGCCGTGACCAGGAGGAGGGCGCTGAATCCCATGTCCACCGCCAGCAGCCAGCGGTGGCGCAGCAGCAGCGGTCCGAAGCGTTCCCAGTCGCGGAAGAGGACGTAGGACAGCATGAAGGTGAGCAGGATCGCGCCGGCCACGAGGTATGTCGGTCCCCCGGGCGCCGTCCGTCCCAGCGCCAGCGGAGCGCCCAGTCCGATCATCACGAGCCGGAACGCGAAGACCTGGCGGCACAGGGCCCGGAGTGCGTTCGACCGGAGGGTCGGGGAGGGCGTCGGAGCCGCGCGGACGGGGATCGCGAGGTCGAGGGTCGCCACGGCGTCACCCGCCCCCGAACATGGCGCCGAAGTCGATGTCCGCGCCGTAGACGAACCCGCACACGAGCAGGATCAGTGTGCCGGGCAGCATGAACGTGGTCACCGCGAACGTGGCCTTCGGAACGGCCCGCGCCGCCCTGCGCCGGGCGTTCTGCGCGTCGGTGCGCCGCATGTCCTCGGCGATCGCGATCAGCGTCTCCACGATGGGGGAGCCGAGCTCCTCGCCCTGCTGGAGCGCGGTGACGAACTGCGCGACCTGTTCGGAGTCGTTGCGCCTGCGCAGGGCGTCGAAAGCCTGCCTGCGGCTGACGCCCATGTCCATCTGCTGCAGGGTGATGCGGATCTCGTCGGCCCACGGGCCCTCGTACTGCCCGGCCACCCGCCCCAGCGCCTGCCGGAAGCCGAGGCCCGCGCTGACGACCACCGCGAGGACGTCCAGGAAGTCCGGCAGGGTCCGCTCGATGTGGTCGCGCCGGATCCGGATCGCCGACCACAGGCCGACCTCGATCCAGAAGAGCCCGAAGGCGACCATCAGCAGGGCCGGGACCAGCTGGCCGTTGAGCAGCATGGCGACGGCGCCCAGACCGCCGAGGAAGCCGTACACCGCGCGCCGCGCCGCGTAGCGGTCGATGGTGAGGCCCGCCGGGTTGCCCGCCGCATCGATCTGGGCGCGCTTGCGCGCCACCAGGGCGGGCCCCATCAGGCGCAGGACCATGGGCGCGTAGCGGATGCCCATCCTGTCGATCGCCGAGCCGACCGCCGTCGTGCGCGTGGCGCCCACTTCCAGCGCCAGGGCCAGGTCGGTGGGCAGTTTGGCGTCGGCGCGGTACAGCCGGATGCCGTGGAAGACGCCGAGGAGGGACAGGGCCGCGGCCAGGGCCAGGAGCAGAGCGATCATGACGGTCCCCTCACACGTCGATCTTCGACATACGGCGGATGAGGACGAAGCCCAGGGTGAAGAGGCCGAGGGACACCAGCACCGCCGTCTGGCCGAGGAAGGCGCCCGTCATCCGGTCCAGCGCGCCCGGCAGCATCGTGTTCACCAGCAGCAGCGAGCCCAGCCCGATGGCCGGCACCAGGTACGCCGTGACCGTCACCTGCGACAGCTGCGTCCGGATCTCGCGCCGTGTCTCCTTGCGCTGCTCCAGCGTCACCGTCAGGTTCCGCAGGCTGCCCACGATCGCGCCGCCCGCGCGGGCCGACAGGACGAGGGTGGAGACCAGGACGACCAGTTCGCGCGACGGAAGGCGGTCCGTGAGCTCGTTCAGGGACTCCTCGATGGAGTGGCCGATCGCGAGGCGGTCCGCGACCCGGGCCAGTTCCTCGCCCGCCGGAGCCTCGAGTTCCTCCGCCGCGATGCCGATGGCCGTGCGCAGGGCCAGGCCGGCCTGGGTGGCGTTGGCCAGGATGCGGGCCAGGTCGGGGAGCTGGTTGATGAAGCGCTCCGTGCGGCGGGTGCGTTGCCAGTTGAGGAAGGCATTGGCCGCCCAGAGGCCGATGGCGCCCGCGACCGGGCCGAAGAACGGGGCCAGGAAGGAGGCGGCCGTCAGCCAGACGCCCGCCACCGACATGAGCATGTACGCGAAGAACTCGCCCGGGGTGAGGTCCAGGCCGGTGGCCGCCAGCTTCAGCTCGATGCGGCGCCCGAGCCGCGTCGTGCGCAGCCGGCGGTCGAGGGAGCGGAAGCGCCGTACGCGGCCCAGCGGTTCGGGTGCTCCGCTCGCTGAGAGGCGGTCGATGAGGGCGGCGCGCTGGGCGTGGCCCTTGGCGTAGGCGTGGACGCCCCAGACCACGAAGAGGCAGGCCAGCAGGGTGGCGCCCAGGGTGAAGGAGACGTAGGGGTTCACAGGGCAGGCCCGCCGATCGTGCGCGAGGTGAGTGCGTCGCCCGGCAGGGCCACGCCGAAGGCCTGCGGGACGGGCTGGTTGTTCATGTAGAGGCGGTCCGCGATGCGGCGCGGGAGGGGGTGGTACGTGAAGTAGCCCTGGACCCGGCTGTCCGCGCCCATGGGCTGCGGGACGAAGCGGCAGACCGGGACGATGCGGAAGGGTTCGCGGCCGTGCGAGTCGAGGATGGAGATCTCGGTGATGCGGCGCGTGCCGTCGCCGAAGCGGGTGAGCTGGACGACGACGTTGACCGCGCTGTTGATCTGGTCCTGGAGCGCCTCGAAGGGGATCTCGACCTCCGACATGGAGGCGAGGGTCTGGAGGCGGGTCAGCGCGTCCTCGGAGCTGTTGGCGTGGACGGTGGCGAGGGAACCGTCGTGGCCCGTGGACATCGCCTGGAGCATGTCGAGCGTCTCGCCGCCGCGGACCTCGCCGACGATGATGCGGTCGGGCCGCATGCGCAGGGAGTTGCGGACCAGGTCGCGGATGGTGATCCGGCCCTTGCCCTCGACGTTCGCCGGACGGGATTCGAGGCGGATGACGTGTGCCTGCTGGAGCTGGAGTTCGGCGGAGTCCTCGATGGTGATGACGCGTTCGCCCTCCGGGATCAGGCCGGAGAGGGCGTTGAGGAGGGTGGTCTTGCCGGTTCCGGTGGCGCCGGAGACGATCACGTTCATCTTGGCCGCCACCAGCCCCGACAGGAGCAGGAGCATCTGCTCGTCCAGGGAGCCGAGGCCCACCATCTCGTGCAGGGTGAAGGCCCGGGGGAAGCGGCGGATCGTCAGGGTCGCGCCGGTCAGGGACAGCGGCGGGATGATGACGTTGACGCGCTCGCCGCTGGGGAGGCGGGCGTCGACCATCGGGTTGGCCTCGTCCACGCGCCGGTTCACGGTGGAGACGATGCGCTCGATGGTCTGCATGAGCTGGTCGTGCGAGGCGAAGCGGAGCGGGAGCTGTTCCACGCGGCCGGCGCGCTCGACGAAGATCTGGTCGGGGCCGTTGACCATGATCTCGGAGATGGTCGGGTCTTCGAGGAGCGGTTCGAGCACGCCGAGGCCGAGCGCCTCGTCCACGACGCGGCGGATGAGCTGTGCGCGCTCGGCGGTCGACAGGACGGGGCCCTCGCGGCTGATGATGTGGCCGAGGACGCGTTCGAGGCGCGCCCTGCGCTCCGCGGGCGCGAGCGCGGACATCTCGGCGAGGTCGATCTCCTCGAGCAGCTTGGCACGGTACGAGGAGACGAGCCGGCCGTCCTCGCGGGGGCCGTGTCGGTCGTCCGGTGTATTGACCCGGGAACGCAGGCTCATGGTCTCGTCACCCCTTCGGGTCGTCGTTGGGCATGGTCACGGTCGCGGTGGCGGGCTCGAAGGACAGGCCGGGGAGGAGGGACTTGACGCTGATCGTCACCTTTGCGGTGACCGCGTCGGCCGTCGAGGAGACGGACACGTCCGGGTTCAGGCCCGCCTTCACCGCCGCCGCGCCCGCCGCGGCGCCGCCCTCGCCCGTGCGGGCCTGTACGCGGGCCGCCGTGCGCGCCGCCGTCTGCGCCTGCTGGTGCACGTACGCGGCCCAGCCCAGCTGGATCCCGCACAGCGCCACGAGGAGGAGGACGGGGATGAAGCCGATGTACTCCAGGGCCACTTGACCGCGGTCGGAGCGAACGCGCCGTCTCATGCCGTCATTCCTCCCTCTCCATCGCCGCGCCGGCCGTGCCGTCGATCGAGCCGAAGCCGAGTCCGGGGTACAGGACGGGGATCCGCAGGGTGACGGTCGCCTTGTAGACGTCCCCCGACGCACCGCAGTCCACGGACATCCCCCAGCCGCCGCCGATGTACTTGCCCGCCGCCGTCCGGCATTCCGCCTCCCCCTTGACCGCTCCCGCCCGCGCCGCCTCGTCCGCCGCGTTCCCGGCGAGCGAGAAGGCGTAGCCGATCAGCACGCACTCCCAGACCGCCGCCACGAGCAGCAGGATCAGCGGCACCGTGCCGACGAACTCGACCGCCACCTGGCCGCGGTCGCCACCGCGCGCACGGCCGCGCCCCCGTCCCCCCGCAGGTCTGCGCCCGGGCACCGCTCAGCCCTCCCGGCCGCGCCGCAGCCACGGCCCCAGCGAGCCCCGGTCGCCGCCGCGGAGCCGGGCCACCGGCCCGGAGCCGCGTACCGCCAGTGCGGCGCCCGGCTGCTCGGGGGAGGCGGCGGGTTCGGTGTCCTGGGGGGCCAGCAGGCCCAGTTCCCCCGCCACCGCCCACAGGGCCTGCTTCACCGTCGAGCGGTTGTCCAGGTCCTGGACCCGTCCCGCGTCCACGACCGCCTGGAGTTCCTTGAAGGCGGCCGGCACGGGGGTCCGTACGGCGCGGGTCTTCGTGATCTTCTCGATCAGGGAGGGCTGGATCTCGGTGTGCTTGGTCCAGCGGTTGACGACCATCGAGGTGTCCTCCGCCTTGCGGACCTGGAGCCGTTCCCACATCCGGACCATGCGCTTCGCCGCCCGTACGGCGACCACGTCCGGGGTGGTGACGAGGACGGCGGTGTCGGCCATCTCCACGGCGGCCGCGTTGGCGCCGGTGACCTGGGTACCGCAGTCGATGACGACGAGCTCGTAGCGGGCGCGCAGCGCGCCGAGGATGTGCCGGGCGGCCCGGTCGTCGACCTCCTCGCCGCGTTCGCCGTCGGCCGGTGCGAGGAGCAGGGCCAGGCCGGTCCGGTCGTCGTAGACCGCGTCCTGCAGGACGCGCGGGGAGATGTCCTGGATGCCGGCGAGGTCGGCGATGGAGCGGCGGAACTGGACGTCGAGGTACGAGCCGACGTCGCCGGCCTGGAGGTCCATGTCGACCAGGGCGGTGCGCCGGCCCGCGGCCGCCGCGGCCAGGGCGAACTGCACGGCCGTGAAGGTGGCGCCGACCCCGCCCTTGGCCCCGGTGACGGTGACGACCCGGCCGCCCGGCCCGGCGGCCACCTCCGGGCCGCGGCCCAGGTGGCGGCGTACGCCCACGGACCACTGGGCGGCGGACTGGACGCGGGCGGCGAGTTCCTCGTAGGCGAGGGGGAGCCCGACCAGGCCGCGCGCGCCCGAGTCCATGGCGGCGGAGAAGAGGGCCGGGCCGGCGTCCGAGGTGACGAGGACGACGCCCACCGCGGGGAAGCGCAGGGCGACCTCGCGGATGAGGTCCAGGGCGGGGAGCGGACCGATCCGCTCGTGTACGAGGACCACCTCGGGCAGCTCGTCGATCGATTCGGCGGCGAGGCGGCCCAGCATGTCGAGGAGGGAGGTGGAGTCGGCGACGGGGGCGGCCGGTTCGGCGCCCGGGAGCTGGCTGAGGAGGGCGGCGATGACGCGGGCGGCTTCCGGGTCGCCCACCGCGGGGAGGATGCGGGTGCTCAGGGTGCTCATCCGGGCCTCACTTGTCCCCGTCGAGGGTGTACGTGCGGTCGCCCGGGCCGGGCGCCGAGTCGGTGCCGGGGGCCACCAGCGCGAGGCGCACGTGCTCCGCGAACGACTCCGCGTAGGCGACGCGCTGGGTGTCCTTGGTGTTGAGGGCGAAGGTGATCGGGACGGCTTCGGCCGGGCCCTTCTTGTCGCTGTCCTTGTCGAGGGGGGTGAGCTTGCCGACGTTGATGACGCGGGCGTTGGCGACGATGATCACCGAGCGGGACGGATCGGTGTCCTTGGCGCCCTTGAAGGTGGCGATGATGTTGACCTTCGCCCCCGAGTTGATCTTCCCGGCCACGCCGGTGGCCGCGTCGATCATGATGGCGATCTCCTGCTCCCCCGGCTGGAGCTGCGGCTTGTCGACGAACATGTCCGCCTGGAGCAGCGAGCCCTTGCGCAGGGTGGTCAGCGCGATCTTGTCCTTGAGCTGGCCCAGATCGGTGACGGCGGTGTCGGACAGCCAGCGCCTGGGGACGGAGACCTCCTCGAACTGGCCCGCCGTCAGCTGGCTGTACGGGGCTATGTCGCCCTTCACGCGGTACGCGACGACCTCGGCCCCGACCTTGGAGTTGACGTCGCCGATCACCACGAGGACTCCGCCGAAGGCCGCCAGGGCGCACAGGACCGACAGGAGCAGCAGGATGACGCCGCGGCGCTGGCGTGAATTCATGGCCGTACCTACCTCGCCGTTCTTCGTTCGTTCGGGCCGGTCATCGGAGTCGTGATCTGGAGCGGGCGACGGCGCCCGCGGTGGTGCCGGGCCCGAGGGCCGGCGCGGAGCCGGCGGCGGACGCGGCGCGGGCGGGGACGGCCGGAGCCGCCGGAGCCGTCAGCGGGGCCGAGCAGAACCCGCAGCGGTCGCCGATGAGTTCGAAGCCGCACCAGCGGCACTCCTCGCGGCGGACCGAGGCGACGAGCTGGTAGAGGACCGACAGGTCCGGGATGCCGGCGGCGAACTCGACCAGCTTCGGCGTGGCCCACCAGGCCGCCGAGTCGGCCGGAAGGGGGTTCTCCATGACGCCCTGGACCTGCCAGGCGGGGGCCAGTTCGGAGGCCACCCAGTCGGAGGTGAGCTGGCCGCGGGCGAAGGTGAGGTGCGTGGCGAACTCGGGGCCCGCGGGCAGCGCCCCGCCGCCGCGCGCCCCGCCGCCGCGGGTCGCCCCGCCATGGGTCCCGCCGCGCGGACCCCCGCCGTGCGCCCCGCCCGAGCCCGAGCCGGATCCCAGCTTGACCAGGTACGGCACCGGGTTCGCCAGGACCGCGAACTGGGCGTTCGGGGACCACGACTTGGCGTGCGCCTTCAGCCCGACCGGCACCCGGTCCAGCTTGGCCACCGAGCCGAGGAGCGCGCCCGCGTAGACGTAGTGGGAGAGCAGCCGCGCGGCGGACGCGAGGACCCCGGGGCTGAAGTCGCAGACGCTGAGCTGGCGCAGCTGACGTACCAGCAGGGCGGTTCCCAGCGGCGGGAGATCGATGTCGAGGAGGGCGATCCGGTCGGTCTCCAGGACGGCCCGTACGGTGTGCAGCCGGCGGACCGCCGCGGCCGGGAGCCAGGGCGGCACGAGGACCACGAGGTGGCCGTGCTGTTCCAGCAGCGCGGCCGTGTGGGCGAGCGCGCCCTCCAGGTCGAGCTGTTCGGGCGGCGGCAGCACGGCGGCGGACGGCGTGTGCCGGTCCGGGGCCGGCAGCACCAGATCGGCGCTGGTGACAGCAATGGCGGTCGGCACGCGCATCCCCCCGTTCACCCCGTACCCGGCGGGCGTTCGCCCACCCCGAAAGTCACCCCGGAAATGCCCCGAAATCCGCCCCGGAGCCGGCGTCCCGCATCCGCACACGGACCGCGCACCGGCTGCGCGACCGCAAATGATCAGCCCTTCGCCCCCTTGCCCCAGCACCATATCCGCGTCCCCCCTGGCAGGGCAGGGGCTTGCTGATTCCCGTGCCACGAGCACGTGTCGCAGGTGGCGGGAAACCCGGACAACAGGGATCGGCCGGCGCCCGGAGAGCCGATTGGTTCAAGCCATATCGCAAACACCCTTGACAGGGTGATTGGACTAGACCAACTTGTCCGCAGGGCACCCCACATGCCCCCGACGCGTCCCTCACATCCCCTCTCCCCCCACCGGAGCCCACGTGAACCGCATCCGCTCCCTCGCCGTCCCGCTCGCCGTCACCCTGGCCGCCGGCGGCCTCACCGCCCTCGCCACGGGCACCGCCCAGGCCGCCGACGTCAACGTCGTCCGCAACGCGGGCTTCGAGTCCGGCCTCTCCCACTGGACCTGTACCGCCGGCAGCGGCGCCACGGTCGCCTCCCCCGTATACGCGGGCGCCGCCGCCCTGAAGGCCACGCCGGCGGGCCAGGACAACGCCCGGTGCAGCCAGACCGTCACGGTCAAGCCGAATTCGACGTACACGCTCAGCGAGCAGGTCAACGGTTCGTACGTGTACCTCGGCGCGACCGGGACCGGCACCCAGGACGTCTCCACCTGGACGCCCGGCACCGGCGGCGGCTTCCAGAAGCTGTCCACCACCTTCACCACCGGTCCGAGCACCACCCAGGTCACCGTCTACACCCACGGCTGGTACGGCCAGCCGGGCTTCGTCGTCGACGAGTTCAGCGTCTTCGGTCCCGACGGCGGCGGTGGCACCGACCCCGCCCCGACCCTTCCGGGCGCCCCGTCCGGCACCGCCGTTTCCGGCCAGAGCGCGAGCGGGCTCACCCTCGCGTGGAACGCGGTCAGCGGAGCGAGCGGCTATTACGTGTATCAGGACGGCGTCCGCGTCAAAACGCTGACGGGCACCTCCGCGCAGATCACCGGGCTCGCCGCATCCACCTCCTACGCCTTCCAGGTGAGCGCGTACAACGCGGCGGGCGAGGGCGCCAAGGGCGCGTCCGTCACCGGGACCACCACCAGCGGCGGGGGCGGCAACCCGAACCCGTCGGTGCCCAGGCACGCGCTGACCGGCTACTGGCAGAACTTCAACAACGGTGCGACCGTCCAGAAGATCTCCGACGTGTCCGCGCAGTACGACATCATCGCCGTCTCCTTCGCCGATGCCACCGCCACGCCCGGCGCCATCGCCTTCAACCTCGACTCGGCCGGCCTCGGCGGCTACACCGTCGCCCAGTTCAAGGCGGACATCGCCGCGAAGAAGGCGGCCGGCAAGTCCGTCATCCTCTCCATCGGCGGCGAGAAGGGCACCATCTCGGTGGGCGACTCGGCGTCCGCGAACAACCTCGCGAACTCCGCGTACGCGCTGATGCAGGAGTACGGCTTCAGCGGTGTCGACATCGACCTGGAGAACGGCCTCAACCCGACCTACATGACGCAGGCGCTGCACTCGCTCGCGGCGAAGGCCGGCCCCTCCTTCGTCCTCACCATGGCCCCGCAGACCATCGACATGCAGTCGACCCAGGGCGGCTACTTCAAGACGGCTCTCGCCGTGAAGGACATCCTGACCGTCGTCAACATGCAGTACTACAACAGCGGCTCGATGAACGGCTGCGACGGCAACGTCTACTCCCAGGGCTCGGTGGACTTCCTCACCGCGCTGGCCTGCATCCAGCTCGAGGGCGGGCTCGACCCCTCGCAGGTGGGCATCGGCGTCCCGGCGTCCCCGAGCGGCGCGGGCAGCGGCTACGTATCGCCGACCATCGTGAACAACGCGCTGGACTGCCTGACCAAGGGCACGGGCTGCGGCAGCTTCAAGCCCTCGAAGACCTACCCCTCGCTGCGCGGCGCGATGACCTGGTCGACCAACTGGGACGCCAAGGCGGGTAGCGCTTGGTCCAATGCGGTGGGTCCCAAGGTCCACGGCCTGCCGTAACCGGTAGGTGTGTGGGGTGGCCGCCGGACGGGACCGGTGGCCGATGTGGCCGGATCGCGATCCTTGACCCGGACATGCCATGAGAGCACGCTGTGCGCGTCCGCACGGCTACCCCACACTCCCACCCAGGAGAACGCATGCGGCTCCACCACCGCCGAAGGGCCGCCCTCACGGCGGCCCTTCTCGCACTCGCGCTCGGCGCACCCGCCTACGGCATGACCGCCACGGCATCCCCCCCGCCCAGCCCGTCCACCGCCACCCAGGACGAGGCGATCGTCCAGTACGAGATCAAGGGCCCGGCCACGGCGGCCGAGCGCACCGCCCTGCTCCGCACCGGCGCCTCGATCGACGAGGTGGACGCCCGCTCGGTGGTCGTCAGCGCCGACCCCATGCAGGCCTCGAGCCTGCGCGCGCTCGGCTACAAGCTGACCGCCCTGCCCGGCCCGCCGGACCGGTCCGACGGACGCGGAGTCATCGCCGGGGCGAACGACTTCCCGTCGAAGGACTCGAACTACCACAACTACAGCGAGGCGATCGCGGAGATCAACCAGCGCGTCGCCCAGTACCCCGCGATCATGAGCAAGCAGGTCATCGGGAAGTCGTACCAGGGCCGGGACATCGTCGCCATCAAGATCAGCGACAACGTCGCGACCGACGAGGCCGAGCCCGAGGTGCTCTTCACCCACCACCAGCACGCCCGCGAGCACCTGACCGTCGAGATGGCCCTCTACCTGCTCAAGGAGTGGGGCTCCAAGTACGGGACGGACCCGCGCATCACCGACATGGTCAACGGGCGGGAGCTCTGGATCATCCCGGACCTCAACCCGGACGGCGGCGAGTACGACATCGCCACCGGCTCGTACCGCTCCTGGCGCAAGAACCGGCAGCCGAACTCCGGCTCCTCCTACGTCGGCACGGACGAGAACCGCAACTGGAACTACAAGTGGGGCTGCTGCGGCGGCTCCAGCAGCAGCAAGAGCTCCGAGACCTACCGCGGCGCGGCCGGCGAGTCGGCGCCCGAGGTGAAGGTCGTCGCGGACTTCGTGCGCACCCGGATCGTCGGCGGCAAGCAGCAGATCAAGGCCGCCATCGACTTCCACACGTACAGCGAACTGGTGCTGTGGCCGTTCGGCTGGACCTACAACGACACGGCTCCCGGACTGACCGCCGACGACCTGGCCGCGTACAAGAAGATCGGCACCAGCATGGCGGCCAGCAACGGCTACACGCCGGAGCAGTCGAGCGACCTGTACATCACGGACGGGACGATCGACGACTGGCTGTGGGGCGACCAGAAGATCTTCGCCTACACCTTCGAGATGTATCCGACGGACTCCGGAAGCAGTGGCTTCTACCCGCCGGACGAGGTCATCGACCGCGAGACCTCGCGGAACAAGGACGCGGTGCTGCAACTGCTGGAGAACGCGGACTGCATGTACCGCTCGATCGGCAAGGAAGCGCAGTACTGCGCCTAACGGCCGTCCGGTGAACCGGGGCGCCCCACCGCCAGGGGGGCGCCCCTTCGCGCGCGCCGGACCGGGGCCGGTTCCGGGCCGCCTCCGGGGCCGGTTCCGGGCCGCCTCCGGGGCCGGTTCCGGGCCGCCTCCGGGCCCTGCCCCGCTCGGCCCTGCCCCGCTCGGCCCGGTCGGCTCGGCCCGGTCGGCTCGGCCGCTAGTCCGTCTTCACGTCCTCGGCATTGCGCCAGATCGTGAGGTCGAGCTTGATGTACGTGCTCGACTCCTTCGAACCGGACTTGCCGCGGTAGGTCGCCACCGAGATGTGGCCGGCCTTGCTCAGCACGCAGATCTGCGATCCGTCCGTGAGCTGGTCGAGGCCGATCTTCTCGGTGAAGCGGGTCACCGCCCGGCAGGTCTCCAGCGAGCCCTTCTCCGAGTCCTTCAGCAGGACCAGCTTGCCGTTCGCGCTGCCGACCTTCTCGTCCCCGAACAGGGTGTCCCGGTAGTAGTAGAGGTCCGCGTGCCCGTACATCACGCCGGCGCCGCTCGGCTCCTCGGCCGGGCGCGGCGGGTTGTCCGCCAGCTTCAGCTCGTGGTTCTGCGGCACGTCGATGCCCTGGTACGTGACCGGCTGCGGGCCGGCCGGCTTCTGGCCGCCGGGCGGCGTGGCGCCCGCGCCCGCCGAACTGCCGCCGGACGCCTTGGAATCGCCGGCCTTGTCCTTGCCGTCCGGCAGGAGGGATCCGATCACCGCGAGCCCGATGACCGCGGCCACGACGGACCCGGCGACGATCAGCCCCGTCCGCTTGCGGCGGGGCGGCTGCGGCTGCGGCTGCGCGAACCCGGGGGCGTGGAAGCCCGGCGGCGTGCTGTGGCCCGGCGCGTACGTGGGCTGCGCGTACGAGGGCTGCTGGTACGCGGGCTGCTGGTACGGGGACGGCGCCGGCGCGGGCTGCTGGTACGGGGACGGCGCGGGCTGCGGGTGCGCGGGCCGCGCGTACGGGGGCGGCGGCGTCCCGTAGCCGGGCGGCACGGACCCCGGAGCGGGCTGCGCCGGAGCGGCCCGCGTCGGCGCGGCGGCCACGCCGGTCGGCGTGTACGGGGACCCGGCGGCGGGTCCCGCGGGCGTGTCCGGGGCCGTCGGCTGCGGGGAGAACGCGGTCGGGGCGGGAGGCGCGCCCGGGGCCGGCGGTGCCACAGTGGGCGGCTGCGGCGGCGGGGTGGGAGCCGGGGCGGGCAGGCGGAGCCGCTCGGTGATGAAGCCGGTGACCTCCCGCGGCAGCCAGTCCTCACCCTGGCGCAGCGGTTCCTCCGAGGCCTCGTTGCACAGCTCGATGATCTCGGTCAGGGTCGGGCGGTCGGCCGGGTCGCGGCTCAGGCAGCGGGTCACCACGGGCCGCAGCTCCTCGGGCAGTCCGCTGAGGTCGGGGTCCTCGTGGACGATCCGGTAGAGCACCGCGTGCGAGGGTCCGTCGCCGTAGACGGAGGCCCCGATGGCGGCGTAGGCCGCGATCTGGCCGAGCGCGAAGACGTCGGTGGCCGGGGTGACCGTGCCCGCCGACGCCTGTTCGGGCGCCATGAACGCCGGGGTGCCGACGCTGACGCCGGTGTTGGTCAGGGCGGTGCTGTCGGCCGCGCGGGCGATGCCGAAGTCGATGACGCGCGGGCCGTCCGAGGCGAGGAGGACGTTGGCGGGTTTCAGGTCCCGGTGGACGATGCCCGCGCCGTGGATCACGTGGAGGGCCTCGGCGACGCCGACGATCAGCAACAGCACGCTGCGCGTGGGCAGTCCGCCGTGCTGGGACACGGCGTGCGCGAGCGAGGGGCCGGGCACGTAGGCGGTGGCCAGCCAGGGCTGGGAGCCCTCGGTGTCCGAGTCGATGACGGGCGCCGTGTAGAGGCCCTGGACCCGCTGCGCGGACCGCACTTCCTGCTGGAAGCGCCGCCGGAACTCGGGGTCCTCGCCGAACTCGGCCCGGATCACCTTGATGGCGATGGGCCGTCCGCCCGGCGTGTAGGAGAGGTACACCTTGCCCATGCCGCCCGCGCCCAGGACGGCCGCCAGGCGGTAGCCGCCCACGACGGCGGGGTCATCGGCCTTGAGCGGCTGGAAGAAGTCGGCCGAAGGTGTCGTGCCCATAGGAACCATCCCCCTGCTAGCGGCGATTCAGCTCCTGCCGACGCCCGAAGTCAACCGCGAGGGTACCCAATGTCCGTCCCCTGCGGCGCAGTCCGTCGCGTGCGGGGCGAACCGTCGCGTGCGGCGCGGCGGGACCGGAGGCGGCGCCCGGAGCCGGGCGCCGCTCCCCCGCCGCTATCCGAGGACCGCGAGGGCGTCGATCTCGATCAGCAGGCCGGCCGGGAGCCCCACGTACACGGTGGTCCGGGCGGCCGGGGCCTCCTTCAGGCCCTGCTCCTCGAAGTAGCTGTTGTAGATGCCGTTCATCTCGGCGAAGTGGCCGGTGTCGGTGAGGTAGACGCGGATCATCATCACGTCGTCCCAGCTCGCGCCGCCCGCCTCCAGGACGGAGCGGACGTTCTCCAGCGTCTGGAGCGTCTGCTCGCGCAGCGCGGGGCCGGCGGGGGTGGGCGGCTGCCCGTCCACGTGCGGGAGGAAGCCGACCTGGCCGGCGACCTGGAGGATGTTGCCCTTGCGCACGCCGTGCGAGAACCTCGCGGGCGGCGTGGTGTGGGTGTCGGGGGTGAGGGCGGTCTTCTCGGTCATGGCCGGTCTTCCTGTGCGGGGCCCGAGCCTGAGTACTCACGGCCGATGGCGTCGGCGGTCTGCCGGACGAGGGGGAGCAGTTCGAGCAGTTCCTCGGCGGAGACGACCACGCCGGGAGCGGAGACGGACATCGCGGCGACCACCCGCCCGCCGGGGCCCCGGACGGGCGCGGCGAGGCAGTTCAGGGCCTCCTCGTGGCCCCCGAGGTCGGTGGCCCAGCCCTGTTCGCGGACGCGCTCCAGTTCGCGGAGGTACGCGGCGGCGTCGGGGGTGGAGCGGGGGGTGTAGGCCGGGTACTCGATGCGGTGCGCGAGGGCGCTGCGCTCCGCCTCCGGCAGGTCGGCGATCAGCAGCTTGGCCACGGCGGCGACGGTCAGCGGCACGGGCCGGCCGATGCGCGAGTACATCCGCACCGGGTAGCGGCTGTCCACCTTGTCGATGTAGACCACCTCGTCGTCCTGGTGGAGGGCGAGGTGCACCGTGTGGCCGGTGACGCGGTTGAGTTCCACGAGGTGCGGGTGCGCGATGTCCCGGACGTCGAGGTTCTCGATGGACTCCGCGGCCAGCGCGAAGAGGGAGGCCCCGAGCCGGTAGCGGCCGTCGCCCTGCCGGTAGACGAAGCCGTGATCCTGGAGGGTGCGCAGCAGCCGCAGGGCGGTGCTCTTGTGCACGGCGAGCACTTCGGCGACCTCGCCGAGCCCGGCCGGCCCCTTGGCCAGGGCGGGCAGGATCCGCAGTGCCCGTTCCACCGACTGGCTCACCCGGCGTCCCTTCGTGCGGCGCGAGCCCCGTTGACCCGCCGTCATCCGGGATGTTAGACAGCATGCAGCGGTACACGCAACGACCGTTGCAGTGGACGCAACGCATACACAGTTCGCCTGCGGTGCGCGCGCACCGCGCGCACCGCGACGCCCCCGGAGGCACGCACATGCCCAGCGACCCCGTCCAGGCCCTCGCCCAGGAACCGGTCGACCACCGGTTCAAGGGACTTCCGCCGGACGCCGAACGGGCGGGCCTCACCGTCGGGCAGCTCGCCGGCGAGCGGCGGGACCTCTACACCGGCGGGTTCACCACGCCCGTCCTCACGCTGGACGCCGACGCGCTGAGCCACAACCTCGCCGCCCTCGAGACGTACGCGCGGGCCCACGGCCTCGCCTTCGCCCCGCACGGCAAGACCTGCATGGCGCCCCAGCTGTTCCACCGTCAGCTCGGCCACGGTGCCTGGGGGATCACCGCCGCCATGCCCCATCAGGCCCGCGTCTACCGCGCCTTCGGCATCCAGCGCATCTTCCTCGCCAACGAGCTCGTCGACGCCGCCGCCCTGCGCTGGGTCGCCGCCGAACTCGCCGCCGACCCCGGTTTCCGGTTCGTCTGCTACGTCGACTCGGTGCGCGGGGTCGAGCTCATGGACCGGGCGCTGCGGGGGCAGCCGGCGGTCGTGGACGTGGTCGTCGAGCTCGGCGCCGGCGAAGGCGCGCGGACGGGGGCCCGCAGCGACGAGGACTGCCGGGCCGTCGCCGACGCCGTGGCGCGGACGCGGACGCTGCGTCTCGTCGGCATCGCCGGGTACGAGGCCGAAGTCCCCGGCGCCGACCCGGAGTCCGTGCACGCCTACCTGCGCCGACTCACCGGGCTCGCCGTCGAGTTCGACGGGGCCGGCCGGTTCTCCGGCGGCGCGGACGGCGGCGCCGGGCCCGACGAGATCGTCGTCAGCGCCGGCGGCTCCGCCTGGTTCGACGCCGTCGCCGACGTCTTCGCCGAGCTCCCGGAGCTGTCGAGGCCCGTCCTCAAGCTGCTGCGCTCCGGCGCGTACGTCTCCCACGACCACGGCTGGTACACCCGCCTGACCCCCTTCAACCGGGTCCCGGAGGAGGGCGGCCTGCGCCCCGCCTTCCGGCTCTGGGCGCAGGTCGTCTCCCGCCCCTCCCCCACCCAGGCGTTCGTCAACGCCGGCAAGCGCGACATCGCCTACGACCTCGGGCTCCCCGAGGTCGAGCTGGTCCGCGATCCCGTCGACGGCACCGAGCGCCCCGCCACCGGGTCCGTGCGCGTCACGAAGCTCTCCGACCAGCACGCCTGGCTGGAGACGGACCGCGCCGAGGACCTGAACGTCGGTGACTGGGTGGCGCTCGGCATGTCCCACCCGTGCACGATCTTCGAGAAGTGGCCGCTGATCCCGGTCGTGGAGGCCGACGGCACGGTCACCGACTACGTCCGGACCTTCTTCTAGCCCATGGACCTGGTCATCCGCGGGGCCCGCGTCGTCGACGGCACGGGCGGGCCCTCGTACACCGCGGACGTCGGCGTCCACGAGGGGCACATCGCCGAGGTGGGCCGGATCCGCGGCGGCGGGCGGGAGACGGTCGACGCCCACGGCCTCGCGCTGGCCCCCGGCTTCGTCGACATGCACGCCCACAGCGACCTCGCGCTGCTCCGCGATCCGGACCACAGTGCGAAGGCCGCCCAGGGCGTGACCCTCGAGGTCCTCGGCCAGGACGGCCTGTCCTACGCCCCGGCCGACGACCGGACCCTCGCCGAGGTGCGGACCGCGCTCGCCGGCTGGAACGGCACGGGCGAGGACATCGACTTCGACTGGCGCACGGTGGGCGGCTACCTGGACCGCCTCGACGCGCAGGGCACCGCCGTCAACGCCGCCTACCTGGTCCCCCAGGGCACCGTCCGGGCCCTCGCCGTCGGCTGGGGCGACCGCCCCGCCACCCCCGCCGAGCTCGACCGGATGCGCGCGCTCGTCGCGGAGGGGCTCGCGCAGGGCGCCGTGGGCCTGTCCTCCGGGCTCACCTACACCCCCGGCATGTACGCGTCCGGCGCGGAACTGACCGGGCTGTGCCGGGTCGTCGCCTCCTACGGCGGCTACTACTGCCCGCACCACCGCTCCTACGGCCGCGGCGCGCTCGCCGCCTACGCCGAGATGGTCGAACTGACCCGCGAGGCCGGCTGCGCGCTGCACCTCGCGCACGCCACGATGAACTTCGGCGAGAACCGGGGCCGGGCGGGCGAGCTGCTCGCCCTCCTCGACGGGGCCCTGGCCGAGGGCTGCGACATCAGCCTCGACAGCTACCCGTACACCCCCGGCTGCACCACGCTCGTCGCCCTCCTTCCCGGCTGGGCCAACGAGGGCGGTCCCGACGCGGTCCTCGCCCGGCTGCGCGACGACGCCGCGTCCGAGCGGATCCGGTACGCGCTGGAGGTGGAGGGCTCCGACGGCTGTCACGGCGTCCCGGTGGACTGGTCGACGATCGAGATCGCCGGGACCACGGACCCGGCCTACGGGTCGTACGTCGGCACGCGCCTGCGGGACTGGGACACGGCCCGGCGGCTCCTGCTGGGCGACCGGCTGGGCACGGGCATCCTGCAGCACGTGGGGCACGAGGAGAACGTCCGGGCGATCATGCGCCACCCCGTCCACACGGGCGGTTCGGACGGCATCCTGCAGGGCGCGAAACCGCACCCCCGGGCGTACGGCACCTTCCCGCACTACCTCGGGCACTACGTGCGCGAGCTGGGCGTCCTCTCGCTGGAGGAGTGCGTCGCGCACCTGTCGGGCCGCCCGGCGGCGCGGCTGCGCCTGCCCGACCGGGGAACCGTCCGGGTGGGCCACCGCGCGGACCTCGTCCTCTTCGATCCGCGGACGGTCGCGGCCGGGTCGACGTACGAGCGCCCGCGCGCGCTGCCGACCGGGATCCCGCACGTCCTGATCGACGGACGCTTCGTGATGCGCGACGGGCGCAGGACGGACGTCCTGGCGGGCCGCTCGGTCCGCCGCACCCCGCACGGGGGCCGTTAGGGGGTGGCGGCCGTTCCCTCGCGTCCCGTGCGGCCCGCCGTGCCGACGTGCGTTCTTGGGGACGCCGCCGGAGGATGGGGCCAGGGGGACACAGCAGGAGGTAGCCATGGACAGTGAATCGGACCAGCAGCCCCAGCGCCCGGCCCATCTCTACACGGGTTCCGAGCGCGCGTACGACCCCGAGGACCTCGTGATGGCACGCGGCCAGGACCCGACTCCGGAACGGGTGGAGAAGGCGCGCAAGCTGATCGAGAAGGAGGGCGCGAAGGCCCTCGAGCGCTACCTCCCGTAGACACGGATCAGCCCGAGGAGGGGCGGTGCGGGGCCGGCTCCGCACAGCGGCCACCGCCCCGCCCCGACGTGCGCCCCGGCCCGTGCGCATCCAGAGCCGGTGGACGCTCGTTAAGCCGTGCGGGGGGCCGACCCGAAGGACGACGCACGATGCAGACGAAGACCGGCGCGCGCGCCGGCGCCAAGAGCCCCGCCACCGCCACGGGCTCCACCCGCACGCGTTCCGCCACCGCCGACGGCCCGGCCGTCGACTGGGACCACCCGGCCGACCCCCCGGCCGGTCCGCGGCTGACGCACGTGCGCGCCTACGTCGACACCTCCGGCGCCGACGGCCATCTGTGGCGCGGCGTCCCGACCCTGCTGCTGACCACGCTCGACCGGCTCTCCGGCCGCGCGGTCCGCACCCCGCTGATCTACGCCCGGGACGGCGCCCGCCACATCGTCCTGGCGACCGCCGCCGAAGGCGCCGGGGGCGTCCCCTCCTGGTACCGCAACCTGACCGCCCACCCCGAGGTCCGCGTCCAGGTCGGAGCCCTGACCGCACAGGCCCGCGCCCGCACGGCCACGCCGGCGGAGCGCGAGACGTACTGGGAGTTCATGACCGCCCTCTGGCCGGCCTACGAGGACCAGCAGGCCGCGGCCGCTCCCCGGGAGATCCCGTTGGTCATCATCGAGCGCTGACCCGGATCCACTCACCGAGCGTCGTCGCGCGATCGCTAAAAGTGAGATTTCGGGTGTGCGGCGATTCCTGGCGGGCACATCACAGTCATGGTCTCGGACATGCTCGAACGGCTGCGGCACCTGGTACGCCCGCGCCGCACTCCCGTCTTCACCGCCGACTTCACCTCCCCCACCCAGTGGATCGCAGGCCGCTCGTGGGCCTATCCCGACGGCGGCCCGGTCAACCCGGGCGACAACAAGCTCGACCACCTCGTCACCGATCCCGCCTACAGCCGCGACGGGGTCTTCCGGGCGACGCCGCGCCCCGACGGAGACTGGGACAGCGGGCTGCTCACCACCGAGGGCAGCGACGAGGGCTTCATGCTGCGCACCGGCGACGTGCTGGAGGCCCGGGTGAAACTCCCGGTGCAGCGGGGAGCCTGGCCGGCCATCTGGACCTGGCGGGACGGCGGTCAGGAGATCGACGTCTTCGAGTACCACCCCGACAACCCGGACCTGCTGGAACTCTCCAACCACGTCCGGGAGGCGCACCGCTACTACCGCGACGCGGCGATCCGGCCCGGCGGGTGGATCGACCTGAAGGTCGAGTTCGGGAGGAGTTCGGTCGTCTGGTGGGTCAACGGCTCCCGCGTCTTCAGCGACGGCAGGGGCGTGGGCCGCCGCTGGTCCGCGTACCTCATCGTCAACCTCTCGGTCTCCGCGGGCAGGTACCACCCCGCGCCGGAGCCCGAGGTCACGGAGCTGTCGTACGAGGTCGCGCAGCTGCGCGTGTACCGGACGCGCTGAGCGCCGCTCCGGGGCCGCGGCGCGGACCCCGGAGCTACCCGAAGTCGTAGACCGTGACGGGCACGCCCTTCGCGCACAGCCGGTCCAGCACCAGCGGCTCGACCCGCGGCCACGTGCCGCCCGCGAGTCCGCAGCCGATGCGGGGCATGTGGACCGAGGCCTCCAGCTCGGCGGCGTGCCCGGCCAGGACGGCCAGGCACCGGCCGATCGCCTCGTAGCGCACGGGCGGACCCGCGCTGCCGGTCCGTACGCCCCGCTGGCCGACCATGTTCGCCACCCAGATGTCCTGGCGGACCTGCACCAGCTGGACCGCCCCCAGCCGAAGTCGTTCCCGCTGCGCCCCCGGTGCCAGGCGCGGTACTCGGCCTCCGGGCCGCTCCAGCGCTTCGAGAGCGCGAGGACGAAGCCCTTCCCCCAGCCTCCGATGTCGTTGCAGACGTGCGCGATGATCTTCGGCCCCTTGGCGTGCGGGTTGGTCACGTCCCCCGAGATGATCTTCAAGTCGGTCACGCCCGCACCGTAGCCGAGCCCTCCGACAACGACGGAAGGCACGTGCCGCGGGGGTCTTCCGCCCCCACCCTCCGGGCCCTTGGTCCACAGCTTGCCCACGGGTCCCTTTACGGGGTTTTAACCGTGTTACAACTGAATAATGCGCTACAAATGGCGCATTTTCCTTCGCTGTTGCCCAGCCCACACAAGCGCTGCCCTGCCCCGGCAACACACCCGTTTTCCCAGGAGCGAGCAACGTGAGCAAAGCCGAGCAGACGGCTCCGTCTGCCAAGAAGAACTCCGCCGTGATGGCGGTCATGCAGCGCCTGGGCCGCAGCCTGATGCTGCCCATCGCCGTCCTGCCGGCCGCCGCGCTGCTGATGCGCTTCGGCCAGGGCGACATGCTGGGCAGCGAGTCCCTGCCGTCCTGGTGCAACAAGATAGCCACGTACATGGCCGCCGGCGGCGACGCGATCTTCGCGAATCTGGCGATGCTCTTCGCCGTGGGCATCGCGGTCGGCTACGCGAAGAAGGCCGACGGCTCCACCGGCCTCGCGGCCGTGGCGGGCTACCTGGTCTTCGCCAACGTCCTGGGCACCTTCACCGACGGCAGCGTGCCGAAGATCGAGAAGGTCGTCGACCACCAGGTGGCCCTGGTCGAGGCGCCCGTCAACGCCGGCGTGCTCGGCGGTGTCGTCATGGGCATCGTCGTGGCCCTGCTGTTCCAGAAGTTCTACCGGACCAAACTGCCGGACTGGGCCGGCTTCTTCGGCGGCCGCCGCCTCGTCCCGATCCTGTCCTCCCTGGCGGGTCTGGTCATCGGCATCGTCATGGGCCTGATCTGGCCGGTGCTGGGCAAGGGCATCCACGGCTTCGGCGAGTGGCTGGTCAACTCCGGCTCCGTGGGCGCGGGCGTCTTCGGCGTCGCCAACCGCGCGCTGATCCCCGTCGGCATGCACCACCTCCTGAACTCCTTCCCGTGGTTCCAGGCGGGCGAGTTCGACGGCAAGCACGGCGACATCGCCCGCTTCCTCGCCGGCGACCCGAGCGCCGGACAGTTCATGACCGGCTTCTTCCCGATCATGATGTTCGCCCTCCCGGCGGCCTGCCTCGCGATCGTCCACTGCGCCCGCCCCGAGCGCCGCAAGGTCGTCGGCGGCATGATGTTCTCCCTCGCGCTCACCGCCTTCGTCACGGGCATCACGGAGCCGATCGAGTTCACCTTCATGTTCATCGCCCCGGTCCTCTACGCCATCCACGCGGTCCTGACCGGCGTATCGATGGCCCTCACCTGGGCCCTCGGGATGAAGGACGGCTTCGGCTTCTCGGCCGGCGCCATCGACTTCTTCCTCAACCTCGGCATCGCGTCCAACCCGTGGGGCCTGGCTGGCATCGGCCTCTGCTTCGCCGCGGTGTACTACGCCGTCTTCCGCTTCGCGATCACCAAGTGGAACCTCCCCACCCCGGGCCGCGAGTCCGACGAGGAGCTCGCCGAGCTCCAGAAGGCCGAGGCGAAGTGACCGCGGCGAAGTGACCGCGGCGGCCTGAAGTCCCCGCCGTACGACCGTGATGCGGATCACTCCATCGCGCGATTCGGAATGTCTTATTCCGATCGTGGAGTGATCGGTATCGACCGATTCACCTCTGTCTCCCTTCGGGTTAGGTTCCACCTCGCGCGTAAACGCGAAGTCAGGTTCCGCTTCTGGTGCCTGCACCCCGTCCGGCTCATCGCGTGGGCCCACGGGCCCCCGCAAGGAGACATGTGAACACCCCTTTCGCGGGCCGGCCCCGCGACCGCGGACGGCTCCGGCCGCACAGCGGAAGGGCCGCCCCGTCGACAGCGACGGGACCCGCCCTCGTCCTACCGGCCTGGCGCCCGGGGGGGGGGGGGGGCGGGGTCGGCCGCGGCCCGCCGGGGGGCGGCGCCGCGGGGCGCGGCGGCGGGCCGCGGCGCCGCGGGGCCGGGG
>NZ_JBSGWY010000003.1:185066-195649 GCF_053609145.1 Streptomyces sp. NPDC054961
GGCCCCCCCCGGGGCGGCGCCGCGCGGCGGCGCGGCGCGGCCCCCCCCTGGCCCCACCCCCCCCCCGCCGGCGGGGGGGCGGAGGCCGCTGTCGCCGCCGACCCGCCGGAGGCCGTGCAGGCGGCCCCGGCCGCCGGCACGGTCACCCGGGGCCCGGGGGAAGAGCAGCTCTCCCTTCGCCCCGCCTCCCCGCAGACCGGGCGGCCCCGTGTCCCCTGACACCTGGAAGACCGCCGGGCTCGCCGCGCTCGTCGCGGCCTGCGTCATCGTCGCCACCTTCCTGGTCACGGCCGCCAGGGCCGAGCGCAAGCACGCTCCCCGGGGCCGCCGGCCCCGCCTGGCCCTGTCGGTGCCGGTCGTCGTGGCGGCCGTACTCGGCTTCGGCCTCGGCGCGCTGGCGACCGGGCGCACCGTCCACGTCGGCCTGGACGAGATCAAGACGCTGCTGATCCCCCTGACCACCGGCCAAGCGGCGGACGCCCTGCTGCGCACGCGCATGCCGCGGGAATCCTCCCGCGCGTGGGCGGGCGGCTACGCCGCCGCGGTGTGCGCCCTCGCCGTCGGCACGCTCGTCTCCGGGGCCACGACGTACCTCGGAGCCTGACGGCTCAGTGACGCGCACAACACCCCGGCCGGGGGCCGACGGCGGGGGCCACTCATTCCGCAGGCCGGAGCGCCATGACGGCACCCGTTTCCAAGGATCCGCGCCACCCACACCCCCGCTTCACGCGAAACGGTACATATCGCGCGTGGTGCCCCGCGTCCAAATGACTCGGCGCGCCCGCACCGGGCGCCGTAAGCTCCCGTCATGCAGGTGATCCAGTCAACGAAACTCGCCAATGTCTGCTACGAGATCCGCGGGCCCGTGCTCGAAGAGGCCATGCGGCTCGAAGCGGCAGGTCATCGCATCCTCAAGCTCAACACCGGCAACCCCGCGGCCTTCGGCTTCGACTGCCCGCCGGAGATCCTTGAGGACATGCTCCGCAACCTGGGCAACGCCCACGGCTACGGGGACGCGAAGGGGCTGCTGTCCGCGCGCCGCGCGGTGATGCAGCACTACCAGACCAAGGGCATCGACCTGGACGTCGAGGACATCTACCTCGGCAACGGGGTCTCCGAGCTGATCCAGATGTCCATGCAGGCGCTGCTCGACGACGGCGACGAGGTGCTCGTCCCGGCGCCGGACTACCCGCTGTGGACGGCCTCCGTCAGCCTGGCCGGCGGCACCGCCGTGCACTACCGCTGCGACGAGCAGTCGGACTGGATGCCGGACCTCGCCGACATCGAGCGCAAGGTGACCGACCGCACCCGCGCGATCGTGATCATCAACCCGAACAACCCGACCGGCGCCGTCTACGACGACGAGATGCTGCGCGGGCTGACGGACATCGCCCGCCGCCACAACCTGATCGTGTGCTCGGACGAGATCTACGACCGGATCCTCTACGACGGCACCACGCACACGAACACCGCCGCGATCGCCCCGGACCTCCTGACCCTCACCTTCAACGGGCTCTCCAAGAACTACCGCGTCGCCGGCTTCCGGGCCGGCTGGATGGCGGTCTGCGGGCCCAAGAAGAACGCGTCCTCGTACATCGAGGGCCTGACGATCCTGGCGAACATGCGGCTCTGCGCCAACATGCCCTCGCAGCACGCCATCGCGACGGCCCTCGGTGGCCGGCAGTCGATCGTCGACCTGGTCCTGCCGGGCGGCCGGCTGCTGGAGCAGCGCGACACGGCGTACGACCTGCTCACACGGATCCCCGGCATCACCTGCGTGAAGCCCAAGGGCGCCCTGTACCTCTTCCCGAAGCTGGACCCGTCCGTCTACAAGATCAAGGACGACCGGCAGATGGTCCTCGACCTGCTGCGCGAGGAGAAGATCATGGTCGTCCACGGCACGGGCTTCAACTGGCCCGAGCCGGACCACTTCCGGATCGTGACCCTGCCCAACGCCAAGGACCTCGGCGACGCCGTGACCCGGATCGGGAACTTCCTCGAGGGCTACGGCCAGCCATAGGGAACCTCGAGCCGGACACACAGAACAGGATTGAGCTCAACTTTAGAACGAATCCAATGTAGGATGGTCTCCTGACCCCGCAGGAGGCCCTCTCATGTACGAGCCGATCCGGACCAAGCCGGTCGATCCCCGCATGGACGGCCGCCGCAGCGACTACCCGCGCAGCAGCCGCTCCGAGGCGCTGGACATCCAGCTCGGCGGCCACCTCGCCGCCCTGCTCGCCGTCACCGACGAGCTCGGCCTCGAAGCGGCCGCCGCCGGCATCGCCGCCCAGGTGGCCCGGCTGCGCGGAGCGCAGCCGACCCGCGCGCCCCGTACCCCCGGCCCCGCGGCCGAGGCCGCCCGGGCCCTGCACCGGCAGGCCCACGACCTCGCCGCCCGGGCGCTGCTCGTCGCCGCGTCCCGCGCCGACACGACCGTCGCCATCCTCGCCGCCGAGCGCATGAACGCCCACAGCGCCGCGCTCGAGCTCGTCGGCGCCCACTGACGGCCCCGGTCCGGGGCCGCCGAGGCTCCGGACCGGGCGCCCTTGCCCCGCGCGGCCCCGCTACGGCGCCGAAGCCGCCGCCGGGGCGAACTCCGCGGCCGCGACACCGCACCACGGCACCTGGGCCGGCGGCCACACCGGGCCCACCGCCTCACCGTGCTCGGTGGCCCCGGGCAGCACCCCCGGGACCTTGACCAGCGCCTGGGCGCCGCGGTCGCCGGGCTCCGGATCCGCCTTCGCCCGGAACTCCACGGTCACCACGTAGGCGCCCCCGCCCGGGTAGCGGTTCACCGCCTCCACCGAGGCCGTCACCCGCCGGCTCGCCGGATCGATGCGGCAGTCCGTGATCCGTACGTCCTCCCCCGCCGCGGACGCCGGGCGCGGCGCCGGGGCGTCCCCCGCCCACACGTACAGCCCCAGCGGGGCGAACACCAGCAGCCCTGCCACGCACACCAGGGAGACCAGCCAGCCCTGCCACTTCAACGCGCTCACGCCCATGGCACGATCCTCCCGGCCGCCCGCCCCGCCCACCAGCACCCACGGGCCCACACAGCATTTCGAAGTGGGACCGCCTGGTCACTCCCCGTTCACCCGACCCAACGCGGAATGTGGGTTTCCGCGAGCACGCTGCACCCGTGAGACGCATCCTAGGAATCGCCCTGGCGGTCCTCCTGATCGGCGGCGTGGCAGCCGTCATCGCGCTCGGAGGCAAGAAGCCGGAAGGCACGGCAACGAAGACCGTGCATGGCGTCATCGGTTCGGAGAAGTCCGAGTTCTTCCGCGACCCCGACGTCGTCAAGGCCCTGAAGGACAAGGGCTACACCGTGAAGACGGAGACCTCGGGCTCCTGGGCGATGGACCAGCTCGCCCTCAAGGAGTTCGACTTCGCCTTCCCCAGCAGCAGCGAACCCGCCAACGAGATCGAGACGGCGGCCGGACTGAAGGGCGCCCAGACCACCAAGCCCTTCTTCTCCCCGCTCGTCGTCATCGCCCGCGCCAACGCGGCCCAGGTCCTCACCGGCCACGGGCTCGCGAAGATGACCGGCAAGAACACCGGCACGCTCCTCCTCGGCCCCTACCTGAAGGCCGTGGACGGACAGAAGAGCTGGCAGGAACTCCAGGGCGGCACCAGCGCCTACACCGAGCTGAACGGCACGGTGTTCATCCGGACCACCGATCCGGCCACCTCCAACTCGGGCGCGCTCTTCCTCGCCACGACCTCGAACGTCGCCAACGACTCCACCGTCGTCTCCGACGACGCGGGGATCGAGCGCACCGCGCCCCTGATGCGCAAGCTGATCTCCGTCCAGGGCGCCATGCCGCAGTCCACCGACGACCCCTTCCGGGCCTTCCTCAGCGGCAGCGGCGAACCGCTCATCCTCGCCTACGAGTCCCAGGTGGCCAGCCTGCTCCTGCAGAAGCAGGCACCGGGCGACATGGTGGTCCTCTACCCGGACACCACCGTCAACTCCCCGCACACCTACGTGCCGATCAGCGAGAACGCCAAGGGCCTCGGCACCCTGCTGGTCTCCGACCCGACCCTGCGCGCGCTGGAGATCCGCCACGGGTTCCGGCCCCAGGAAGGGCTGGCGGAGTTCACCGCCGCGACCGCGCCCTACACCGCCCACCTCAACCCGGGGCTGACCGGCATCCGCCAGGTCGGCGCCCCGACCGTCAAGAACCTGATGGCGCTGGCCGCGCGCGCCAAGGGCTAGGGGGACACAGACCATGACACTGACACCGCCCGAAGAGGGCCCGCTCGTCCTCACCGCTCCCGACCCCGTCGCCCCCGTCCAGCGGGAGCAGGCCTCCGGCCTCGTACCGCTCCAGGACGGGGTGCGCGAGGAGATGGCCCGGCGGGCCGGGGAGTACGTCGGCTCGCTGGCCGGCATCGACAGCCGCTCCCCCGAGTTCGCGCACCGCATCGGGGAGATCGCGGGCCTCGGCTCCGCCGACATCCGCAGCGCCGCCCAGCAGTCCAACCGGATGCTGGACCGGGCCGTACGCTCCCTCGGCGCCGACGGCGGCGACGCCCAGGCCCGTGTGGCGAACTCGCTGGTCGAACTGCGGCGCACCGTGAGCGACCTGGACCCGGGCGACTCCCCGGCCAAGGGGATCGGCAGGCTCATCGCGAAGCTGCCCGGCGGGAACAGGCTCCGCGACCACGTGGCCAAGTACGCCTCCTCCCAGGCGACCCTCCACCGGATCGTCAGCGCCCTGCGCGGCGGCCAGGACGAGCTGCGCCGCGACAACGCGGCCCTGCACACCGAGCGGGCCCGGCTGTGGGAGACCATGGGCAAGCTCCAGGAGTACGCGGTGCTCACCGAGGCCCTGGACGCGGCCGTGGAGGAGCGGATCGCGGCCCGGCCCGATCCCGGGCAGGCCGACGCGCTGCGCGTGGACGTGCTGTTCCCGGTCCGCCGGAAGCACCAGGACCTGCTGACCCAGCTGGCCGTCTGCGCGCAGGGCTACCTGGCGATGGACGTGGTCCGGCGCAACAACGACGAGCTGATCAAGGGCGTCGAGCGGGCCGCGACCACCACGGTGTCCGCGCTGCGGATCGCGGTGATGCTGGCTTCGGCGCTCGACAGCCAGAAGAAGGTGACCGAGCAGGTCAACACCCTGCGCGACACCACCGAGAGCCTCATCCGGGGCAACGCGGAGATGCTGTCCACGCAGAGCGGGGAGATCCAGCGGATCGCCGCGGATCCGGCGGTGGGCGCCGAAACCCTGCGGACGGCCTTCGCGCAGATCTACAAGACCCTCGACGCCATCGACACCTTCAAGGTGCAGGCGACGGAGAACATGGCGGCCACCGTGGAGTCCCTGACCGGCGAGCTCCAGACCGCCTCGGCCTACCTGGCGCGCACCCGCACCGCGAACGCCCTGGAAGGCGGGGCCCGATGACCGCCGCCGGCGTCCGCGGCGCCGTGGTGCGCAGAAGGCTCGCCGCCGCGGTGGCGCTGGCCGCGACCCTGCTCGGGACGGCCGCCTGCACCTCCGACGGCCACCCGGACGGTCCCGGCACGCCGAAGCGGTCGGTGTACCAGGAGGGCAGGCTGCGGGTGCTGGCCTCCAGCGAGCTCTCCGACATGGACGAGGTGCTGAAGGCGGCGAAGGCCGCCACCGGGGTGAGCGTGGAGCTGACCATGTCCGGCACCTTGGACGCGGTCGAGCAGATCGCCTCGGGCAAGGCGGACGGGGCGTACGACGCGGTCTGGCTCTCCTCCAACGACTACCTGCGGCTGCGGCCGGAGGCGGCGGGCAAGCTGTCGAGCGAGACCCCGGTGATGTCCTCGCCGGTCGCCATCGGCGTGAAGCCGCAGGCGCTGGCCCGGCTCGGGTGGAAGCCCGAGGAGGTCACCTGGTCGGCCGTCCATCAGGCGGTGGCCGCGGGGAAGCTGACGTACGGGATGACCGACCCGGTGCGCTCCAACTCCGGTTTCTCCGCGCTGGTCTCGGTCGCCTCGGGGCTGTCGGGGGCCCAGGCGGCGCTGACCGACGCGGACGTGGCGACGGCGCAGCCGAAGCTGAAGGAGTTCTTCACCGGGCAGAAGCTGACGTCGGGTTCCTCGGGCTGGCTGGCGACGGCGTACGCGAAGCGCGGGGACGTGGACGCGCTGGTGAACTACGAGTCGGTGCTGCTGTCCATGAACCGGGACGCGAAGACGGACCTGACGGTGATCCGGCCGGTCGACGGCGTGGTCACCGCCCACTACCCGCTGACCCTGCTGACCTCGGCCCCGGCCGGGGCCCGCGCGTCGGGCCGGGCGCTGACCGACTACCTGAGCGGAGCCGAGGCCCAGAAGGCGATCACCGAGAAGACCTTCCGCCGGCCGGTGGCGGCCGGGGTGACGCCGGGGGCCGGGCTGAACGCGGACAAGCGGCGCGAGCTGCCCTTCCCCGGCACCCGGTCGGTGGCGGACGGCCTGCTGGCCTCCTACGAGAACGAGCTGCGCCGGCCCTCGCGCACGGTGTACGTGCTGGACACCTCGGGCTCGATGGAGGAGGACAACCGCATCGGGCGGCTCAAGAGCGCGCTCACCGACCTGACGGGTACGGGGACTTCGGGGACCGGACAGCGTTTCCGGGACCGCGAGGAGGTGACGCTCCTGCCCTTCGGCGACAAGGTGAAGAAGGTGCTGACCCACGTGGTGGAACCGGGCAATCCGGGCCCTGCCCTGGAGGCGATCCGCGGTGACGTGAAGTCGCTCCAGCCCGACGGGGGCACGGCCGTGTACGGCAGCCTGAAGGCGGCGTACCAGCACCTCGGGCGGGGCGACGCGGACGCCTTCACCTCGATCGTGCTGATGACGGACGGGGAGAGCGGCGACCGGGTGAAGGACTTCGACACCTTCTACGCGGGGCTGCCGGAGGCGCAGAAGCACACGCCGGTCTTCGCGGTGCTCTTCGGGGACTCGGACCGCAAGGAGCTCGCCCACATCACCGAACTGACCGGCGGACGGCTCTTCGACGCCACCGACGGCCACGGTTCGCTGGACGGCGCCTTCGAGGAGATCCGTGGCTACCAGTAGAGCGGGCGGGCGGGCCCTGGGCTTCCTGGAGTCGAGGAAGAACCTGGCGGGCAGCGCCTGCGGGCTGGCCGGCGTGGGCCTGACCCTGACCGGGGTGGCCGGCACGTACTGGCCCGTGGTGGTCGCCGGGCTGTACGCGGCGGGGGCGCTCATCGCCCCGCCCGAGCGGGTGGCGCCGCCGGTGCCGCCGGAGCCGGAGGAGGAGCTGAGCTTCGTACGGCAGGACTTCGCGCGGCTGCGGGAGTACGTGGCCGAGGTGGACCTGCCCGCGGAGCCGGCCGGGGTGCTGGCCGGGCTGCTGGAGCTCTACGCGGCGATGCTGGAGCCGGGCTGGGTCGCGGGCGTGCTGGCCACGGATCCGGAGGCGGTGCACGCGCTGACGCGGGCGATCCGCACGGACGTGCCCGAGTGCGTGGACACCTACCACCGGACCCGGTGGTGGACGCGGCTGACTCCGGGCGGCGAATCGCCGGAGCGCCACCTGGAGCGGCAGCTGGAGCTGCTGCGCGAGGAGGCGGAACGCGTGACGGCGGACCTCCGTGAAACGGAGGCCCGCCGTCAGCAGACGCATACGGCCTATCTGGAAGGCCGTAGGGAACCCTAGGTCGGGGAATCCCGCGTCAGCCTGTGGCCGGGGACAGCCGGCCGCAGGAGTTCGGATGTGCCCGGATCGGATCGGTCCGGGCGGAGGGCTCAGCCCAGGCGCTCGACCAGCGCGTGGTACTGGTCCCACAGCTCCTTGGGAGTGTGGTCGCCGTAGGTGTTCAGGTGCTCCGGGACCAGCGAGGCCTCGTCGCGCCAGACCTCCTTGTCGACCGTGAGCAGGAACTCCAGGTCGGCGGCGGGCAGGTCCAGGCCGTCGGTGTCCAGGGACGCGACGGTCGGGAGGATGCCGATGGGGGTCTCGACTCCCTCGGCGGAGCCGTCGAGGCGCTCGACGATCCACTTCAGGACACGGCTGTTCTCGCCGAAGCCCGGCCACACGAACTTGCCCGCGTCGTTCTTGCGGAACCAGTTCACGTAGTAGATCTTCGGGAGCTTGGACTGGTCCTTGTCCTTGGCCACGTCGACCCAGTGGCCCATGTAGTCGCCCATGTTGTAGCCGCAGAACGGCAGCATGGCGAAGGGGTCGCGGCGCAGCTCGCCGACCTTGCCCTCGGCGGCGGCGGTCTTCTCGGACGCGATGTTCGAGCCGATGAAGACGCCGTGGTTCCAGTCGAAGGACTCGGTGACCAGCGGCACGGCGGAAGCCCGGCGGCCGCCGAAGAGGATCGCGGAGATCGGGACGCCCTTGGGGTCCTCCCACTCGGAGGCGATCGTCGGGCACTGGGAGGCCGGGACGGCGAAGCGGGCGTTGGGGTGGGCCGCCGGGGTCTCGGACTCCGGGGTCCAGGCGTTGCCCTTCCAGTCGATCAGGCGGGCGGGCGCCTCTTCGGTCATGCCCTCCCACCAGACGTCGGAGCCGTCCGGGGTGAGCGCGACGTTGGTGAAGACGGTGTTGGCGTACATCGTCTTCATGGCGTTGGCGTTGGTGTGCTCGCCGGTGCCGGGCGCGACGCCGAAGAAGCCGGCCTCGGGGTTGATCGCGTACAGGCGACCGTCCTCGCCGAAGCGCATCCAGGCGATGTCGTCGCCGACCGTCTCGACCGTCCAGCCGGGGACCGTGGGCTCCAGCATGGCCAGGTTCGTCTTGCCGCAGGCGCTCGGGAACGCGGCGGCGATGTACTTGGCCTCGCCCTGCGGCGGGGTGAGCTTGAGGATCAGCATGTGCTCGGCGAGCCAGCCCTCGTCGCGGGCCATGACGGACGCGATGCGCAGGGCGTAGCACTTCTTGCCGAGCAGGGCGTTGCCGCCGTAGCCCGATCCGTAGGACCAGATCTCGCGGGTCTCCGGGAAGTGCGAGATGTACTTGGTGGTGTTGCAGGGCCAGGGCACGTCGGCCTCGCCCTCGGCGAGCGGAGCGCCGAGGGTGTGGACGGCCTTGACGAAGAACCCGTCGGTGCCGAGCTCGTCGAGGACGGCCTTGCCCATGCGGGTCATGGTGCGCATGGCGACCGCGACGTAGGCGGAGTCGGTGATCTCGACGCCGATCGCGGAGAGCTCGGAGCCGAGGGGGCCCATGCAGAAGGGCACGACGTACATCGTGCGGCCCTTCATGGAGCCGCGGAAGATCCCGCCCTCCTCGCCCTTGCCGGCGAAGCCCTCCTCACCGGCGAAAAGGGCCTTCATCTCGGAAGGGGCCTTCCAGTGGTTGGTCGGGCCCGCGTCCTCCTCCTTCTCGGAGCAGATGAAGGTCCGGTCCTCGACGCGCGCGACGTCGGAGGGGTCGGAGGCCGCGTAGTACGAGTTCGGGCGCTTGGCCGGGTCCAGCTTCTTGAAGGTGCCCTTGGAGACGAGCTCCTCGCAGAGGGCCTCGTACTCGGCCTCGGAACCGTCACACCAGACGATGCGGTCCGGCTGAGTGAGGGCTGCGATGTCACCGACCCAGGAGATGAGCTCCTGATGGCTGGTGGGGACGTCGGAAGTGGTGCCAGCCGCGATGTCGCGCGCCACGATCGCTCCTTGTTGAGGGGTTTGAAAGGTGTTTGCCCCGTGGGGGCCGCGACCCGGACGCTTCGCGCTCCGCTCATCCGGTGTCGACTGCACTCATCTGATCATCCGGTGCGTGTGCGCATATGTCCAGAGGGCTTCTCACGTGAGCATCGCCACTCCGGTCAATCTTCCGTAAAGCGCACTAACGGAAACCTACGCAACCGTAGGTAGCATGTCCGCCATGACTTCTGACGCCGCTGCCGCGGCCGCTCCGGTGGTCGAACCGGCAGATCCGGAGGCCAAACCGCTCATGCGCGGCTGGCTGCACACCGGCATGTTCCCCGCCGTGGTGATCGCCGGCCTCGTCCTCCTGGCCTTCACCGACTCCACCCGGGCCCGCGTGGCGTGCGGGGTGTACATCCTCACCGCCTGCCTCCTCTTCGGCGTCAGCGCCGTCTACCACCGCGGCACGTGGGGCCCGCGCGGCGAAGCCGTCCTGCGGCGGCTCGACCACGCGAACATCTTCCTGATCATCGCGGGCACCTACACCCCGCTGACCGTGCTGCTCCTGCCGCCGTCCAGCGGGCGGACCCTGCTGTGGGCGGTCTGGATCGCGGCCGCGGCCGGGATCGCCTTCCGCGTCTTCTGGGTCGGCGCCCCGCGCTGGCTGTACACGCCCTGCTACATCGCCATGGGCTGGGCCGCGGTCTTCTTCCTCCCCGACTTCATGCGGACCGGCGGGATCGCCGTCCTGGTGCTCGTCATCGTCGGCGGCCTCCTCTACAGCGTCGGCGGCGTCATCTACGGCATGAAGCGCCCGAACCCCTCGCCGCGCTTCTTCGGCTTCCACGAGGTCTTCCACTCGCTGACGCTCGCCGCGTTCGTGGCGCACTACGTCGGCATCTCGATCGCCGCGTACCAGCACTAGCGGCACGGGTGCCGTGGGCCCGGGGCGCCGCCCGGGCCCCCGCCGCCCACGCCCCCCCGGGGCTCTCCACTAGCCGGGAGA
>NZ_JBSGWY010000003.1:195659-246263 GCF_053609145.1 Streptomyces sp. NPDC054961
CAGACCCCCCCCCCCTCCCCCCGCGCGGCGCGCGGCCCCCTCCGCCCCCCCCCCCGCCCCCGCCCCCCCCCCCCCCGCCGCGGGGGGGGGCGCGCGCGCCCCCCCCGCCCCCCCCCCCCGACGCTCAGGGGCGGCCGCGACGCTCAGGGGCGGCCGTGACGCTCAGGGGCGGCCGTGACGCTCAGGGGCGGACCGCCCCCAGCTGCTCCGCCAGGTCGGCCGGATCCGACGTCGGCCGCGCACAGACGAAGTGCCGGCACACGTACGCCGACGGAACGCCGCCCACCAGGGTCCGGTCGGCCAGCAGCGGGAACTCCCCGCCGGTGCCGTCCGCCGCCCTCGGCAGGCCCGTCGCCACGACCGCCCCGGGGGCCGTCCCCAGCAGGGCGACCCGGTGCAGCGCCGCCCGCGCCGGATCCTCCGGATGCCCGACGACCGCCACCTCGCGCGGACCGTCGACGAGCGCCTCGGCGACCGCCAGCCCGTGCCCGATGAAGCGCGGAGCGCGCGGACCGAGCGCGTGCACCACGGCGAGCGCCCGCTCGGCCGCCGTGCGGTGGGGCTCCGAACCGGTGTGCGCGGCGTACGAGAGCAGCGCGCCGGCGGCCGCCGTCCACCCGGAGGGCGCGGCGGTGTCGGTCGGGTCCTGGGGCCTGCGGATGAGCTGCTCCGCGTCGTGCGCGGTGTCGTACAGCGATCCGTCCTCGGCGGTGAACCGGGCCATGACCAGATCGACGAGGAATCCGGCGAACTCCAGCCAGACCCCTTCCCCGGTGACGGCGGCCAGGGTCAGGAACCCCTCCGCGACGTCCCCGTAGTCCTCCAGCACCCCGGCGTGGGGTCCGGCCTTCCCGTCCCGGCTGGTGCGCGCGAGCCGGGCCCGCCCGTCCAGGTGCACGCGCACGAGCAGATCGGCGGCCTCGGTGGCCCGCTCGATCAGGTCCGGCCGGTCGAAGTAGGCCCCGCACTCGGCGAGGGCGGCGATGGCCAGCCCGTTCCAGGCGGCGACGACCTTGTCGTCCCGGCCGGGCGCGGGCCGCCCGCCGCGGGCGGCGAGCAGCGCGGCCTTGATGTCCGCGACCTGCCGCGCGTCGAGGCCGGGTCCGCCCGGGGGCAGTTGGAGCACGGACTTCCCGTGCTCGAAGGTCCCCTCCTCGGTCACCCCGAACAAGGCGGCGGCGAGCTCCCCGTCCCGCTCCCCCAGCACCTGCCGGAGCTCCTGCGGGGTCCAGACGTAGTGGGCGCCCTCGACGTGCTCGCCAGTGACCGGGTCCTCGCTGTCGGCGTCGAGCGCGGAGGCGAAGCCGCCCTCGCCGGTGCGCAGCTCACGGACCATGAAGTCGGCGGTCTCGACGGCCACCCGCCGCGCGAGCTCCGATCCGGTGGCCCGCCACAGGTGCGCGTACACGCGGCAGAGCAGCGCGTTGTCGTACAACATCTTCTCGAAGTGCGGTACGACCCACTCCCGGTCCACGGAGTAGCGCGCGAACCCGCCCCCGATCTGGTCGTAGATCCCGCCCCGGGCCATGGCCTCGCAGGTGTCGGCGGCCATCTGCAGGGCCCCCTCCGAACCGGTGCGGGCATGGTGACGCAGCAGGAACTCCAGCACCATGGACGGCGGGAACTTCGGCGCCCCGCCGAATCCGCCCCGGCTCTCGTCGAAGTCCCGCGTCAGCCCGAGCAGGGCCTGCGCGAGCTCCTCGGGCCCGGGCGTGCCGGCCTTCCCGTAGTCCAACTGGCGTCCCGCGAGGTCCCCCACGATCCGCCGCGCGACCTCGGCGACCTCCTCGGGCCGCCCGACCCACGCGGTCCGCACGCCCTCCAGCACCTGCGTGAAGGAGGGCATGCCGTGCCGGGGCTCGGGCGGGAAGTAGGTCCCGAAGTAGAAGGGCTCCCCCTCGGCCGTCATGAAAACGGACATGGGCCAGCCACCTTGCCCCGTCGCCGCCTGGACCGCCTCCATGTAGACGGCGTCGACGTCCGGCCGCTCCTCGCGGTCCACCTTGATGTTCACGAAGTGCTCGTTCATGTACGCGGCGGTCAGCTCGTCTTCGAAAGATTCGTGAGCCATCACATGACACCAGTGGCACGAGCTGTAGCCGACGCTCAGGAACACGGGCACTCCGCGCCGCCGGGCTTCTTCGAACGCCTCGGCCTCCCAGGGCCGCCAGTCGACGGGGTTGTCCGCGTGCTGGAGGAGGTACGGGGACGTGGCCTGCGCAAGTCGGTTGGACATCCCCCCATCCTTGCGCACCCGCCTTCACCCCGCCCAGGCGCCACGGGACAGCGCGCGGGTGTGTCCGGGTGCCCGCGGGCACCCGGCGCGGTTCGCGAGGGCGCCCCTGTACCCGTCGGGAGCCGGTGGCCCACCCGCCGGCCCCAGTGGCCTGGCCTTGTGCTGGGAACTCACTTCTCCGTGGTGGTGTCCGTCTTCGACAGCCAGCCGAGCTCCATACGACTCCTGGTCCGAGGAGCAGTGCGCCGGCATCGAGATCGTGGACGGGATGGTCGTCGTGAGCCCGAGCGCCTCCACACGGCACGACCGGCTGGCGCGGCTCCTGGCCTCACGCCCACCCGCCCCGAGCGCGTGCTCCTGGTCGTCGAGGTCGTGCCGCCCGGTTCGGAGACCACTGACCGGATCGTGAAGGTGGACCAGCACGCCAAGGCCGGCATTCCCTTTTACTGGCGTGTCGAGCATGCCGCCACCGGCATCCCGATCGTCTGCACGTACGTCCTCGACCCCGCCACCAAGGCGTACAGGGACGGTGAGGTGTTCACCGGCACGGTGAAGGCCGCCGCGCCCTTCTCCCTCACCGTAGATCTCGGGGTCGTGTGAGGACGGAGGGGTTCTCGCTGTCGGCATCCGCGGGCCGTTCGTGACCGTTCGCGCTCCAACTCCCTCTGAACTAGCTCAGATTCCTCGCGCTCCCGACCGTCCCGACGGACACTTGGGCACGGTGCCGGAGCTCTCTGAGGGGATGCCGATGCGTGACAGTCATCGCGGTGAGGCCGAACGGCTGCTGGGACGGGCCGTGGACGACGAGGCCCGGCGGGGCGCCGGTGGCGCGGCCGGGACTCCCGAGGCCAAGGCGGCACTGCTCGCGCGCGGCAGGGAGGCGCTGGACTCGCTCGCGGCGAGCGCGGCCGAGGAGTACGGGGCCTACGCGCGCGCCCTGGACGAGGCGGCGGCCGGTGACGAATCGCTCGGCGAGGCCTTCCGGCGCGCGAACCTCTCGACGGCCCTGCTGGTGACGGCGGTCGCGGCGGCTTCGGCCATCGGCGCCGACCTGGCCTTCGGCGTGGCGGCCGGCACCGCGCTGACCGCCGGCGCCGTGGTCGGCGTGGCCGGGGCGACGGCGACCGTGGCCAAGGTGACGGCCCTGCACCTGCCGGCCGCGAACCGGCGGGCCGGGGAGCTGGGGCGGCCCGGCGGGGCGGAGCAGTTGAAGCTCCAGTGGCTGTCGGCGCTGGAAGTGCGCGGGGTCCGGCCGTTCCTGGAGCAGCAGCGCAAGGTGGCCGTCGCCGCCCGCTCCGCGCAGAAGGTGAACGGGAACGCGAACGGCGGGCGGCCCCAGCTGATCGGGGCGAACCGCAGCGCCGAGGCGCGCCGGCGGAGCATGCTGGAGCAGTCCTTCGGGCAACTTCCGTTGCTGGACGAGGTGTTCGTGGGGCGCAAGGCGGAGCTGGAGCGGATCGCGCAGTGGGTGCGCAGCGCCCGGGCGAGTACCGAGACCCGTCCGGTGGTCGTGGTGCTGCACGGTGAGCCCGGGGTGGGCCGCACCACGCTGGCGCTGCGCGCGGCGCACGCGCTGCGGGACCAGTTCCGGGGCGCCTGCGTGGTGGACCTGCGCGGCGGTGGTGCCACCGAGAGCCCGCTGCCGACGCGGGAGGCGCTGCTGCACCTGATGAACCGGCTGGGTGCGCCGCGCGAGCAGCTGCTGTTCCGGGAGGGCTCCTCGGCCGATCAGCAGGTGCGCAGGCTGGGCGAGTTGTACCACCTGCACTTGCAGGGCACGCCCGTGACGGTGGTCCTGGACGATGCCGTGGACGCCGCCCAGGTGCGGATGCTGGTGCCCGAGCGCTCCGAGAGCCTGGTCCTGGTCACGGCGCGGGAGCCGCTGGACCTGCCGCCGGATCTGGCGGCCTGGGTGTACCAGCTGCCGGTGGGCCGGCTCGCGCCGGAAGCGGCCGCCGAGCTGATGGAGACGGTGGCCGCCGCGCACGAGGCCCCGTCCGGCGGGCAGCCCGTACGGGAGCTGCTCCCGCTCGGCGCCGGCCTGCCGATCGCGCTGCGCGTCCTGGCGCCCCTCGGGAACGCGCGGGACTCCCTGGCCGCGCGGGACGCCCTGGACGCCCCCGGGGACCCGCTGAAGGTCCCCGCGCACGCGCCGGACACCGCCGGGGACGCGTCGGACGCTCCCGGGGGCTCGCTGGAGGCCGCCCTCGATCTGGCTTACGCGACCCTGCCCGAGGAGCGGCGCCGGCTGCTGCGCCGGCTCACGCTGGCCGGGCGGGCCTCGCTCGGCGCGGCGGCCGCGGCGGCGTTGATCGACGCCGACCAGGTGGAGGCCGGGCGGCTGCTGCGGGAGCTGGCGCGCGGGGGGCTGCTGGACCACGTGCGCGCCGACCGGTTCCGGATGCACGACGCGGTGCGCGCGTACGCGGCCGCGCGCCTCGCGCGGGACGAGGACCGGGCCGGGGCCGCGGCGGCGCACGAGCGGCTCATCCGGACGTACGCGCAGCTCGCCGACTCGGTGATCCGGATGGTCGACGGGAAGATGTCCACGCGCGCGAACGCCCTGTCCAGGACGAGCACGGTCGGCGGGCACGGCTTCGTCTCCCTCGACGCGGCGCTGCGCTGGCTGGACGACGAGTCGAGCTTCATCACGGCGGCGCTGCGGCACACCGAGGGCGTGGACCAGCAGGCGGTCCTCGACCTGCTGGGCGCACTCTGCGACTTCTGCCTGCTGCGCGGCGACCTGTACCGGCTCGGCGAGATCAACGAGCTCACACAGGCGGTCGACCAGGGGCTGCTGGTCCGCTCGGTGCAGTGGCGTACGGGCATCGCGGCCCGTCAGCTCGGTGAGCTGGACAAGGCCCGCACCACGCTGACCTCGGTGGTGGACCAGTACATGGAGGCGCACCAGGAGGCGGGCGCGGGCATGGCACTGGTCTCTCTCGGCATCACCCTGCACCACCAGGGCAACCTCACCGAGGCCGCGGCCCGCATCCGCGAGGCGCTCGTGCTCCAGGCCCCGGAGGAGCTGGCGGGCGACCGCGCGTGGGGCCTGCACGCGCTCGCCGCGGTCGAGCGCGACCGCACGCACCTCGCGGAGGCGCTGCGGCTGCTGCGCGAGTCCCTCGCGCTGCACCGGGAGAGCGAGAGCGTGCACGGCGAGGCCTGGGCGCACCTCCAGCTCGGGCAGGTGTTCCTGCGCCTGGGCGAGGTGGTGCGCGCGGAGGCGGAGCTGCGCCTGGCCCTGGAGCTGTACGGGCGCACGCGCGACGACCGGGGTGAGGCGTGGGCGCTGACGCAGCTGGGCCGGGCGCGGGTGGTCGCGGGAGACCCGGGGCCGGCCCTGGAGCGGCTGCGCGACGCGCTGGCGCGCCACCGGGCGTCCGAGGACGCCCGCGGCGAGGCGTGGACGCTGTACTACCTCGGTCAGGCCCTGGAGGAGGCCGGGGAGCGGGACCGGGCGGTGCGGGAGCTGGAGCGGGCCCGCACGATGTTCTCCCGGATGCGGGACGTGTACGGGCTGGCCCATGCCCGCCACCACTCGGGCCGGGTGACGCGCGACCAGCGGGCGGCGCAGACCGGGAACCTGCGGAACTCCGGCTTCGCCCGCCAGCTGCTGGTCGATGCCCGGGCGGACTTCCGGCGCATCGGTCTGGCCCACGGGGAGGCGTGGACCTGCGTGGAGCTCGCCGTCATCGACGCGGGCAACGCGCGCACCGCGCAGGCCCTGGACCTGTGCGAGGAGGCGGTGCGGCTGTTCATCTCCTACGGGGACCGGCGCGGCGAGGACTGGGCGCGTTTCCTGCGCTGCACGCTCCTGCCCTACGCCCTTCCCGCCGCACCCGACGAGGCGCGCACGGAACTGGCCCGGCTGTCCGCCGCCCCCCACCCGATGCGGGACGGCCGGCTCGAGGACTGCCTGGACACCTACGCCGTGGTCCTCGCCCGGGGTGTGGACCCCTCGGAGGGCTGGCAGGGCTGGCGGCTGTCGCTGGTGCCGAATCTGCACGCGCGGGAAATCATGGGCATCCCGGTGCCGCTGCCCGAGGCGTAGCGCGCACGTCAGCGCCGGCGCCACCGCGCAGGCGGAAGTCCGCCGCCCCGCCGTTCGACGGGGGGGCGGCGGTCGCGCGAAGGGCCGTGCCTACGGAGCCTTGGCCCCGTCCGTGGCGGCCGGGACGGGCTCGGGGGCTTCCTTGAAGTCGACGCGGCCCATGTGCCGGCTCATGGACTTCATCAGGCCCCACACCCCGAGGGCGAGGGCGGCGAACACGATGAAGCCCAGGAGTCCCGGGGTCACCTTGTTCTTGTCGAAGGTGTCGCCGGCCAGCGGAAGGAGCTGGGCGATTGCTGCCTGCGTAGCGCTCATAGCTACGCATTCTCCCGGATGCCCGCGAAGAGGTCGGACTCGGGGAGGGAAGTGTCCACGAGGGACTTCGCGAGCTCGTACTCCTCGGTCGGCCAGACCTCCTTCTGGATCTCCATGGGCACGGTGAACCAGCCGCCGTCCGGGTCGATCTGCGTGGCGTGCGCGATGAGCGCCTTGTCGCGGATCTCGAAGAAGTCGGCGCAGGGCACGTGCGTGGTGAGGGTCCGCTCGGCGCGCTGGAACTCCTTCCACCGCTCCAGCCACTCCCCGTACGGGGAGTCCAGGCCGCGCGAGAGCAGCGCCTCGTGGAGGGCGACGGTGCGCGGCTTGTTGAAGCCCTGGTTGTAGTAGAGCTTCTGCGGCTGGTAGGCCGGACCGAACTCGGCCTCCGGGTACTTCTCCGTGTCGGCCGCGTGCTCGAAGGCCACCATCGAGATCTTGTGGGTCATGATGTGGTCGGGGTGCGGGTAGCCGCCGTTCTCGTCGTACGTGGTGACGACCTGCGGCCGGAAGGCGCGGATCTTCTTCACCAGGACGCCGGCGGCCTCGTCGAGGTCGGCCAGGGCGAAGCAGCCGTCGGGCAGCGGCGGCAGCGGGTCGCCCTCGGGCAGTCCGGAGTCGACGTATCCCAGCCACTCCTGGTCGACGCCGAGGATCTCGCGGGCCTCGTCCATCTCCTTGGCCCGGACCTCGTGGATGTTCTCCTCGATGTACTTGTCGCCCTGGAGCTTGGGATTCAGGACGGAACCGCGCTCGCCTCCGGTGCAGGTCACCACCAGTACGGCCACCCCCTCGGACACGTACTTGGCCATGGTGGCCGCGCCCTTGCTCGACTCGTCGTCGGGGTGGGCGTGGACGGCCATCAGTCGAAGCTGCTCGGTCAAGACAGGATCCTCTTTGAGTCGTCAGGGCGGGCGCCTTCTATAGTGACCGAATCGGGGGGTGGAAAAATTCCGGGGGGTCGCCCCGGAACGCGACGGTGTCCACCCACCTCGAAGGGAACGAGCGATGAGCGCGGTGCGCGAAGGGCTGCCCGAGGGCCGCTACGGCCGGTCGGCGGACGAGCGTGCGGACCGCAGGCTCAAGATCGCGGGTTCGGTCCTGGGGATCGGGCTGCTCGGGGTGGTCGGCTGGATCGGCTGGGGCTACGTCGCCGGCCACAGCGTCAGCGCCGAGGTCATCAAGTTCAAGGTGGTCTCCGACACCGCGGTCGACGTGCACCTGGAGGTGCGCAAGGAGGCCTCGGTCACCGGGGTGTGCACGCTGAGCTCGCAGGACAAGGAGCACGGCGAGGTGGGCCGCGCCGACTTCACGTTCGCGCAGAAGGACAAGCGGGTGGACGAGGTCGTCACGCTGAAGACGACCGGCCGGGCCACCATGATCGAACTGATCGGCTGCCGCCCGGCCGGCTCCGCGAACTGAAACCGGACGGCCGGACGCACCGCGCGGGACGGGCAACACGCCGGGCCGCGGCGGAGTCACTCGTTCCGCGGAGTCCGGTTCCTCCGGCTTCGTCACCGGGCCCCGACGCACTTCACACGTCCTGTGTCCTCCCCCTTCTCCTCCCGAATTGTTAGGCTCGTGGTTTCGTCCGCCGCTGGCGGCTTTGTAGTCCCCTGTACCGACGAGGAGCACCCGTGACCCAGACGAGCGAGAGCGTCACCTGGCTGACCCAGGCGGCGTACGACCAGCTGAGGGCCGAGCTGGATTACCTCTCTGGTCCCGCACGCACGGAGATCACGATCAAGATCGCTGCCGCGCGCGAGGAAGGTGACCTCCGCGAGAACGGCGGTTACCACGCGGCCAAGGAGGAGCAGGGCAAGCAGGAGCTCCGCATCCGCCAGCTCACGCAGCTCCTGGAGAAGGCCAAGGTCGGCACGGCCCCCGCCGCGGAGGGCGAGGTGGCCCCCGGCACCCTCGTCAAGATCGCCTTCGACGGCGACGAGGACGACACCATGGAGTTCCTGCTGGCCTCGCGCGAGTACGCGTCCTCGGACTTCGAGACGTACTCCCCGCAGTCCCCGCTGGGCGCCGGCGTGATGGGCAAGAAGATCGGCGAGGACGCCCAGTACGAGCTGCCGAACGGCAAGCAGGCCTCGGTCAAGATCCTTGACGTCAAGCCCTTCACCGGCTGATCACCCCCTGCGTGGAATTCGCCCCGCCGGGCGTCAGCCCGGCGGGGCGACGTGCGTCCACGGGCGGGTACGGGGCCGGGCGGGTGCGGGGCGGACACGAGCCGCCCCGCACCCGCCCGAGCGCCCACGCGAACACCCGCGCGAGCCTTCGCCCGAGCACCCGCCCGAGCCGTCGCCGTACGCCCTCGCCCTACGCCGTCGCGGAGCGGTACTTGCGGACCGCCAGGGTGCGGAAGGCCACGATGATCAGCACCGACCAGAGGATCGACGCGGTGACCGGATGCTGCATCGGCCACGCCGCCGGGGTCGGGTAGCCCTCCGGGAGGTTGCCGAAGAGCTGCCGGGCCGCCTGGACGGTGGCGCTGAAGGGGTTCCACTCCGCGATGTGCCGCAGGAACGTCGGCATGTTGTCGGAGGGGACGAAGGCGTTCGAGATGAACGTCAGCGGGAAGAGCCAGATCAGCCCGCCCGAGGTGGCCGCCTCCGGGGTGCGCACCGACAGGCCGATCAGGGCCCCGATCCAGGAGAACGCGTACCCGAGCAGGAGCAGCAGGGCGAAGCCGCCGAGGACCTCGCCGGCGCTGGTGTGGGTGCGCCAGCCGACGAGCAGCGCCACGATCGCCAGGACCACGAGCGTGAGGGTGGTCTGGACGAGGTCGGCGAGGGTGCGGCCGGTCAGGACCGCCCCGCGGGCCATGGGCAGGGAGCGGAAGCGGTCGATGAGGCCCTTGTGCATGTCGTCCGCGATGCCGGCGCCCGCGCCGGCCGTGGCGAAGGTGACGGTCTGGGCGAAGATGCCCGCCATCAGGAACTCGCGGTAGGCGGCGGGCGAGGTGTTGCCGCCGACGGATATGGACCCGCCGAAGACGTAGCTGAACAGGACGACGAACATCACCGGCTGGATCACGCCGAAGACGATCATCTCGGGGATCCGGGACATGCGGATCAGGTTCCGCTTGGCGATGACCAGGGAGTCCTTGGCGCCCTGGACGAGCCCGCCGCGCGGGCGGGGTGCCAACCGGTTCGGGGTCGCTGAGGTGAGGGTCATGTGGCCGCCTCCTTACGGGCCTTGCGGCCGGCCTTGGTGTCGGCGGCGGGTGCCGCGTCGCCTTCCTCCGCGTCCGCGAGCTGCGCCGCGTGGCCGGTGAGGGAGATGAACACGTCGTCCAGGGTGGGGCGGCGCAGACCGATGTCGTCGATCTCGATGCCGCGCCCGTCCAGCTCCCGGATGACCTCGGCGAGCAGCTTGGCGCCGCCGGAGACCGGCACGGTCAGCTTGCGGGTGTGCTCCTCGACGGTGGCCTCGCCCTTGCCGAAGCCGGCGAGGACCTCACGGGCGTCCGCCATGTGGCCGCGTTCGTGCACGACCACCTCCACGCACTCGCCGCCCGTCCGGGCCTTGAGCTCGTCGGAGGTGCCCCGCGCGATGACCTTGCCCTGGTCGACCACGCAGATGTGGTGCGCGAGGTGGTCGGCCTCCTCCAGGTACTGCGTGGTGAGCAGCAGGGTGGTGCCGCCCGCGACGAGCTCCTGGATGATGCCCCACAAGGCCTGGCGGTTGCGGGGGTCGAGGCCGGTGGTGGGCTCGTCCATGAACATCACGGGCGGGCTGACGACCAGGGCCGCCGCGAGGTCGAGGCGCCGGCGCATGCCGCCGGAGTACGTCTTGGCCGTGCGGTCGGCGGCGTCGCCGAGGCCGAACCGCTCCAGGAGTTCGGCCGCGCGGGCCTTCGCGGCCTTGGCGCTCATCTGGTAGAGCCGGCCGACCATCTGGAGGTTCTCGCGGCCGGTCAGGTATTCGTCCACGGCGGCGAACTGGCCGGAGAGGCCGATCGAGCGGCGGACTTCGTTGGGGTGCTTGAGCACGTCGATGCCCGCGACGACGGCCTTGCCGCTGTCGGGCTGGAGGAGGGTGGTCAGAACGCGCACGGTCGTGGTCTTGCCCGCCCCGTTCGGGCCGAGCAGGCCCAGAACGGTGCCTTCGGGGACATCGAGGTCCACGCCGTCCAGAGCCCGTACCCCACCGAAGGTCTTGACCAGTCCTTCGGCGTAGATGGCGCCTGGCATAGGGATTCTCCCAGTGCGGATCGAGCCGGTCAGAATCGTTGTTCTTCCGCGCACATCCTAGGGTTGCCGGGCGGACACCCGGCCGGACGGGCGAACGATATCGCGTCATATCGTGTTCCGCCACGGTAGTGCGGGACGGCCTGGGATCCGGCCGGGCCGGCCGGGCCGCGGACCTAGCGCATGACCTTGTACCCCGCGCCGTGCAGCGCCCGCGCGACCTCCGCGCAGTGATCCTGCCCCTTCGTCTCCAGGTGCAGTTCCACCTCCACCTCCGTGAGCCCGAGCCGTGGATCGGTCCGTACGTGGCTCACGTCCAGCACGTTGGCGTCCACCGACGACAGCACTCCCAGCAGTCCGGCCAGCGCCCCCGGCCGGTCGGCGACGCGAAGCCGCAGCGACAGGTACCGGCCGGCCGCCGCCATGCCGTGGCGCAGGATCCGCTGCAAGAGCAGCGGATCGACGTTTCCGCCGGACAGGACCGCGACCACCGGGCCGTCGCCGTACCGTTCGGGCTCGCTGAGCAGCGCGGCCACCGAGCTGCACCCGGCCGGCTCGACCACCATCTTCGCCCGCTCCAGACAGAGCAGCAGGGCGCTGGAGAGCGCGTCCTCCGACACCGTCCGGACGTCGTCGAGCAGCTCGCCGATGATTTTGAAGGGGATGTCGCCGGGCCGCCCGACCTTGATGCCGTCGGCCATCGTGCTCGGGTCGTCGATCGACACCGGGTGCCCGACCCTCAGCGAGGGCGGGTACGAGGCCGCGCCCGCCGCCTGGACGCCGATCACCCGGACGTCCGGGCGCAGCGCCTTCACGGCGACGGCCACGCCCGCCGCGAGCCCTCCTCCGCCGACGCCGACCAGGATCGTGCGCACCTCCGGGCACTGCTCCAGGATCTCCAGGCCGACCGTGCCCTGGCCCGCGATGATGTCGCGGTGGTCGAAGGGGTGGATGAACACCGCCCCGGTGCGGTCCGCGTACTCCTGGGCGGCGGCGAGGGTCTCGTCCACCACGTGCCCGTGCATCCGCACCTCGGCGCCGTAGTCCTGGGTCGCGGCCACCTTCGGCAGCGGCGCCCCGACCGGCATGAACACCGTCGAGCGGACCCCGAGGAGCGAGGAGGCCAGGGCGACGCCCTGGGCGTGGTTGCCGGCACTGGCGGCCACGACCCCGGCGGCGCGCTGCTCGGGGCGCAGGCCGGCGATGCGCACGTACGCGCCGCGCAGCTTGAAGGAGCCGGTGCGCTGCAGGTTCTCGCACTTGAGGTGGACCGGGGAGCCGATGAGCGAGGAGAGGTACCTGCTGCCCTCCATCGCGGTCGTCCGGGAGACGCCGGAGAGCATCTTCTGGGCTCCCCTGACGTCGTCGAGGATGACCTGCGGAACGGGCTGCGGCACGCGGTAGTTCATGCGGTCAGTCTCGCAGCCGGTCCGCCGCGCGGCACGAGGAGTGCCGTGCGGACGACCGCCCGCGAGGGGCGGGATCCCGCCATCCGGGACGGCCCGAGCCCGGGGTTCCACATGGGCCGTATCAGTTCTCGTACGAGGCGTACGAGCCGCCGCACGGCCGCGTACTCTGTCCCCCATCCTTGTCGGCCCCACGTGAAGAGAGCCCACGGCCATGCCTTCCACCTCGGCCAGTTCCGACCTGCCCGCACCGGCCGAAGCGCCCGCGGAAGCCGGCCTCCTCGACGCACTCCAGCACCAGGTGGCGGTCTTCGCCCGGCGCGCCGAGCAGACCCGCCTGGGCGGGGTCGGCCAGGCCCGCAACTCCATGGACCGGGCGGCGTACCTGCTGCTGAACCGGCTCGATCTGGAAGGCCCGATGGGCGTCAAGGCGCTCGCCGGCGGCATGGGCATCGACTCCTCGACCGTCACCCGCCAGGTCGCGCCGCTCGTCGACAGCGGCCTGGTCAAGCGGACCTCGCACCCCGAGGACGGGCGGGCCGTGGTGCTCGCGCTGTCCCCGCGCGGGCTGGCGCGGCTGGAGGAGGTCCGCTCCTCGCGGCGCGAACTGATGGCCCGGGTGACGGACGGCTGGCAGGCGCAGGAGCGCGAGTCGTTCACCGCTCTGCTGACCCGCTTCAACGTGTCGCTGTCCGAGCTGATGTCGGCCGGGTCCGAGGCCGGGTCCGACCCGAGCGCCGCGGCCGGCCCCGCCTCCTGATCCCGGCTCATCCCGGCTGATCCCGGCCGATCCCGGTGCGACCGACCCCTTGACCGGGGTGGTCCCACCGGCCGCACTATGTGGTCCATGGACCACGGGCCGGGCCCTTACGCGGAGTTCGAGGCCTTCGTCGCCGGTGCGGCGGGGCGGCTCCTGCGCGTCGCGATCCTGCTCACGGCCGAGCCCGACACGGGAGCGGCCGGGGCGGCCGACGCCCCCGCCGCGCGCGGGCTCCTCGGGGGCGCGCTGGCCCGTACGTACGTGAACTGGCGCAGGCTGCGCGGGGACGACCCGTACGACCACACCCGCCAGGAGCTGTGCGCCGCCTTCGTCCGCACCGGCCGCCGCCACCACGGCGGCAGCGGGGTGCTCGCCCGGCTGGGTCCGCTGGAGCGCCTCGTGCTGGTCCTGCGGATCTACGAGGGGGTCGCGGAGGAGGTCACCGCGGCGCAACTGGGGCTGCCGCCCGAGCGGGTGAGGGCACTGTGCGGCCGGGCCGTGGCCCAGCTGCGGGACGCTCCCGCGTCCGGTGGGGCTCCGGCGGCTGCCGGGCCGGCTGCGGCGGATGCCGCATGAGCCGCCCGGAACCGAAGGAGGTGCAGGTCAGGCGACTCCTGGAGGGGCCGTACCCGACGGTGCCGACCGGGCTGGCGGCGGGCGCGGCCGCACGGGGGGACCGGGTGCTGCGGCGGCGCCGGGTGCTGCGCCGGATCGGCTGGACGGTGCTCTTCGCGGCCGCGGTGGCCTTCGTGGTCTGGGCCTCGCTGACCCACCCGTGGGTGACCCCGTCGAGCGAGACGTCCCCGCCGTGGCGGGACGGGTGACCCCCGGCGGCCGACGGGACCGCTGACCGGGCGCCGGCCGGGCCGGTCACCCGGGAAACGGGGAAGCCGGGAAGCCGGGAAGCGGGGAAGCGGGGAAGCGGGCGCCGGGAGCCGGCGCCCGCGCCTCGGCCTAGCCCAGCGCCTGGGTCAGGTCCGCGATCAGGTCGTCCGCGTTCTCGATGCCGACCGAGACGCGGATCAGGTCCGCCGGCACCTCGAGGGCCGAGCCGGCCACGGAGGCGTGGGTCATCCGGCCCGGGTGCTCGATGAGGGACTCGACGCCGCCCAGGGACTCGGCCAGCGTGAAGATCTTGGTGCGGGCGCAGAGCGCGACGGCCTCCTCCTCGCCGCCGGCGACCTGGAAGGAGACCATCCCGCCGAAGTTGCGCATCTGCTTGGCGGCGATCTCGTGGCCCGGGTGCTCGGGCAGGCCCGGGTAGAGCACCTTGGTGACCTTCGGGTGGCGCTGGAGCACCTCGACGATCTTGGCGGCGTTCTCCGCGTGCCGGTCCATGCGGACGGCCAGCGTCTTGATGCCGCGCAGCACGATCCAGGAGTCGAAGGGTCCGGCCACCGCGCCCATTGCGTTCTGGTGGTAGGCCAGCTCCTCGCCCAGCGCCTCGTCGGCGGTGACGAGCGCGCCGCCCACGACGTCGGAGTGCCCGCCCATGTACTTGGTCAGCGAGTGCACGACCACGTCCGCGCCGAGCGCGAGGGGCTGCTGGAGGTAGGGGGACGCGAAGGTGTTGTCCACGACCAGCTTGGCGCCGGCCGACCGCGCGATGCCCGCGACCATGGCGATGTCGGTGATGCCGAGGAGCGGGTTGGAGGGCGTCTCGACCCAGATGACCTTGGTCTTCGGGGTGAGGGCGGCCCGTACGGACTCCGCGTCGGAGGTGTCGGCCACCGACCATTCGACGCCCCAGCGGGAGACGACCTTGGCGAAGAGGCGGAAGGTGCCGCCGTAGGCGTCGTTCGGGATGACCACGTGGTCGCCCGGGGAGAGCAGCGTACGGAGCAGGCAGTCCTCGGCGGCGAGCCCGGACGCGAAGGCGAGGCCGCGCCGGCCGCCCTCCAGCGCCGCGAGGTTCTCCTCCAGGGCGGTGCGGGTCGGGTTGGCGCTGCGGCTGTACTCGTAGCCGCCGCGCAGTCCGCCGACCCCGTCCTGCTTGTACGTGGAGACCTGGTAGATCGGCGGTACGACCGCGCCGGTCTGCGGGTCCGCCGTATTGCCCGCGTGGATGGCACGGGTCTCGAAGCTCTGGTGCTCGTGGCTGTCGTCGCTCATGGCCCGATGCTAATGCCCGGCGGCCCCCGTCCTCCTCTCTCCCCCGTCGCGCTGACCCGCCCGTATTGGCGTTCGTACGGGTGGGTCTGGTTCGCTGGGGGGTATGGAGATTCTGTGGTTCCTGCTCGCGATGGGCCTGCTCTTGGCCGCCGTCGGACCGTACATTCGGCGCAAGCGCGGCGGCCTGCGCCTGGTGACGCCCGGCAGCCCCGACGCCGCCGACCCCGCGGACTACGGATTCGCCCTCCAGGAGGAGCTCGACATCCGGATCCCCGGCCCGGACCAGGACCTGATGGACGCCCTCGACCACGTGCGCCGCACCGGGCAGTGGCAGGCCGCGTCCCAGCTGCTGGCCGGTACCCCGAAGGAGGGCGAGGTGCGCTGGCAGCGGGTCCAGGCCTTCGCCGGTTCGGCGGCGCTGGAGCTCGCCCGGGAGCCCGGGCTGGGCGCGCAGTGGCTGAAGGCGTGGCGGCTGGAGGCACCCAAGGACGCGGGCGGCGCACAGGTGCACGCGGAGCTGCTGGCGCAGCAGATGGCGCGGCGCCCGGAGGGCATGGCCGACGGCGACCTCCGGATCATCGCGGAGGAGGCCCGGGAGTCCTGCCGCACGGCCGCGCTGCTGGCCCCCGGCGACCCGGTCCCGTACATCGTCGAGCTGGCCGTCGCGCGGGTGCTGCACTACCCGGAGGCCGAGTACGACGCCCTGTGGGCGAAGATCATCGACCGGGCGCCGCAGCACATGGGCGCGCACCTGGCCGCGCTGAACTACTGGTGCGCGAAGTGGCACGGTTCCCGGGAGAAGGCCGACGCCTTCACCCACTACGCGGCGGCGCGCGCCCCGCAGGGTTCGCTGCTCTCGTCGCTGCCCCTGTTCGCCCTGTACGAGCACCTCCCCGACGTGGTCCTGATCCGCAGCTTCCACCAGAGCGCCGCGGTGACGCGGGCGGTGGAGGGCGCGCTGTACGCGGTCCACGGCGCGCGTGCCGACGACCCGATGCTGGCTCACGTACGGCACCTGCTGCTGCTGTTCCTGGTCGGCGGCGAGCGGTGGGCGGAGGCGATGGACCAGGTCCGTCACGTCGACGGCTACGTCGGCGCCCTCCCCTGGTCGGCCGACCCGGACCCGGCGGCCTCGTACACGGTCTACCGCGCCCTGGCGGTGGCCGGCTACGAGGCGAACGGCGGCTCCCCGGCGACGCTGCCGCACTGACGGCGGCCCGCGGACACAACGCAACGGCCGCCCCTCCCGGAAGGGAGGGGCGGCCGTCGTCATGCCGTGGTGCTGTCGGGTGCTACGGGTGGGTCAGTTCGCCGCGTCCAGGGTGGGGATCGGAAGCGGCGCGGTGGCCAGGGCCGTGATGCTCCAGCGCTGGGCGGCGGAGCCGTTGCAGTCGAACAGCCACAGCTGGTGCCCCGGCGTGAGGTCGTAGTTGCCGAGGTCCATGCACCGGCCGGAGACCGGGTTGTAGATCGAGCCGTCGGCGCGGGGCACGAACGTCTGGGCCGGCGTCGGCGTACCGCCGCAGGTCCGCAGTTCGAGCAGCGTGGTGTTGCCCGTGCCCGCGTTGGTCGCGTTCACGCACTTGCCCTGGATCCGCAGGGAGCCGTCGGCGCGGACCGAGAAGTCCTGGGCGACGGTGCCGTTGCAGGCCGCGATCTGGATCTTGTTGCCGTCGTCGGGCCGGGCGTAGTCGTTGTCGGCGCAGGAGTTCGGAGCCTCGGAGAGCGAGATCCGGCCCACGGCCGACGGGGCGGTCGGCGCGGCCGCGTAGTTGTAGGCGGCGAAGTCGCTGACGCCGCCGTTCATGACGTCGGCGCCGGCGCCGCCGACCTTGTACCGGCCGAAGACGATCGGACCGCTGGGAGCGGGGCTGGTGGACGCCGGGTGGTAGCCGCTGCTGACGAGGACGCCGTTGGCGTAGAGGCTCATCATCCCGCTGCCGGCGTTGTAGACGGCGGTCAGGCGGGTCCAGGTGTCAGGGGTCCAGCGGGCCGCCTGGCTGCTGAAGGTGGTGAAGTCGAAGGGCCAGGCTCCGCCCTGCGCGTTGGCCATGGCGAAGTGCCACTGACCGGAGGCCTTGTCGGCCCAGATCATGAAGGAGCTGTTCTGGGTGCCGTCCTGGCTGACGACCATGCTGGTCGTGGGACCGCCCGGCGTCGAACCGGGCTTGGCCCAGAGGGAGACGGTGAAGCTCTTGCGGGTGTCGATCCCCGGGCCGGTGGTGGTGATGGTGGACCCGGCGCCGCCGAACGCCGCGTACTTGGTGCTACGGCCCTCGATGGTCTCGGTGGGGAAGGTGACCGCGCCCGCGGTGGTGCCGGGGTTCTTGTTGCCACCCGCGCTGGGAGTGCTGGTGCCCGTGACGGCGTTCAGCTTCCACTGGTAGGTGGGGGCGTTGAGGCTGCCCTGGAGGGTGAAGGCCGGGGCGATGCCGGTGACCGTCGGGTACGGGACCGAGGTGCCGTTCGGGGCGGTGCCGAGGCCCTTGAAGGAGACGAGCTGCTGGTCCTTGTCGACGGCCCAGAGGTCGGGGATCTTGTCGCCGTCGAGGTCGCCGTCGGAGCCGACGCGCGGGTAGACGCTCGGGTCGATCTTGCCGGTGATGAGGCCGAGGGCGGGGTTGGTGAAGCCGGTCAGGTCCGGGGCGTCAGCGGTGCCCTTGATGCTGAAGGCGTGGAGCGTGCCGCCGTCGGTCTTGTTGCGGGCCCACAGGGTGGGGAAGTTGGTGCCCTGGGCGCGGCCCGGGGTGAGGAGCTCGTAGGACTCCCACTTGGTGTCGTTGGCGGAGATCAGGATCGCCGGGGAGTCGAGCTGGTTGGTGGCGCCGGCGATGGCCAGCCACAGGCGCCCGTTCTCGATGAACAGGAGCGAGGTCTGGGGCAGGTTCACGTCGCCGCCGGGCTTGCTGTCTCCGCTGACGGAGCCGTAGGCGGCGATCTGGGTGACCTTGGACCAGTCGGTGCCGAAGCCGTAGTCGGCGCAGGTGATCGGCGTGAAGTCCGGGGTGGCGCAGGAGCCCGGCTTGGTCACGTTGATGGGTGCCTGGCCGTCGACGAGTCCGGTGCTGTTGTTGGTGAAGTTGTAGAGGTTGGGCTGGCCCGGATCGTGGGCGAGCAGGTCGTCGACGTTCTTGTTGCCGAGGCTGCCGCGGTGGGTGAGCTGGATGCCGTTCCAGCCGTTGCCGCTCACGCTGGAGCGGGCGAGGGCGACGGCGGAGGAGGCGGGGTCGCCGCCGCCGTTGATCTGGCGGATGTTGCCGGCGGAGTCGGCGAGGACGACGTCGGCCTTCTTGTCACCGTTGATGTCACCGAAGATCGGCGCGGGGCTGTTCGGGTTCGACGGCACGTAGAAGCTGTGCACGACGGGCTGGGACATGTTGCCCGCGTTGTCCTGCGTCTGCAGGTAGAGGTAGTTCGTGCCCCAGGCCCGCGGGGTGTACTTGACGGTCGCCTTGCCCGCGGTGAAGGTCTTGATGATCTGCGGGTCGGAGTCCGTGCAGTTCCAGTCGGAAGCCGCCTTGACCGGGTCCGTGGTCCAGCGGGCGCAGGCCAGGCCCGAGCTGCGGTTGGTGCCGGTGGCCGGGGCGTTGTCCGCACCCGAGAGCGTGAAGGTGCCCTCCTCGTCGACCCGCTTGGGGTGACCGCCGGTGGTGCCGGAGAGCGGGAAGTCGGTCGAGGCGACCGATGCGGACGGCGGGGTCCGGTCGACGCGGAAGAAGCACCAGCCGGTCTCGGCGCTGGTCAGCGTCCCGTCCGTGGTGCGCGCGGTCCAGCCGTACTGGTGGCCTTCGATGAGGGCGCCGGCGTCCACGACGACGTTGCCCGAGGAACCGTTCCAGCCGGTCTGGTGCCACACGGAGGCGCCGGCGGCGTCGTCGTCCCAGATCTGGAACGTCGTCTGGAGCTGGCGGCCGGTGGGCGACCAGGTGTCGGACGACAGGTAGACGTTGGAGTTGGCGCCCATCCAGCCCGGGTTGTCCCAGGCGTTGGCCACTCCGGGGGTGGTGCAGGCCGAGTAGGTGCCGGTGCCGGCGAAGCCCGGGGTGGGGCTGGTGCGGGGACTGCCGACGTGGGGCTGGAAGTCGTACGTGGTGACGATGTGGGGGGTGTTGTTGAACCGCTGCCGGTAGTACATGTTGCCTTCGTCGTCCGGCGCGAAAGCGAACGTGAAGGTCGACGCGCTGGTGGCGGCGTGGCTCTTCATCTGGGTGGTGACGTCGTACTGGATCTCACCGGTGCCCGAGATCCAATTGCCGCCGATCTTGGTGCAGCCGCCCATGAGCGAGTTCTTGTCGCAGGGCTGGTGGTTCCAGCTCGTGGGGCTGCTGATGCCGGTGGGGCTGTGGTAGAGGCCCATCGGGGTCGACGTGCTGGGGCTCGACGAGGAGACGATCGTGGCGTAGAGCCGCGCGTCGAGGACCTCGGAGCCGTGGATGGCGGAGTTGATCCCGATCTGGAAGTACGCGCGCTCGCGGCCCTTGCGGGTGCACGTGGAGTAGCCGCAGTAGCCCGTGGCCGGGGTGTTCTGGCCGTCGGAGGTCGAGTTGAACTCGTTGGTGTCCGGGTACGCCTCCTGGACCTGCGACCAGGCCTGGTTGCCGCTGTCGGCGGTCGGGTTGACGCCCGGGTCGATGTACCAGGGGCCGGTGCCCTGGCCGAGGAGGGAGGTGTCGGGGGTCAGCTCGATGCCGGTGGTGTCGGCCTTCACGGCGATCGGCTTGACGTTGGCGGTGTCGCCGGGGCCGTCGGGGGAGGAAGCGAGGACCTGGTCGGCGGCCGGGGAAGAGCTGTCCGCCGGTGCGGCCTGGGGGGCGGCGTTGGCGGCGGCGGACTTGCCGGCCTTCGGGTTCTGCGGGGCGGCGGGTGCTTCGGGGGTGGTCTTCTTGGTGGAGTCCCACATGAGGGAAGTGGGGCTGGTGAAGCGGGCCTTGCCCTGGGTGTCCTTGAAGGTGATGTTTCCGGCGGCGTCGGCGGAGGTGTTGATCCCCGGGGCGTCGATGTCGAGGCGGATCTTCTTCAGGGCCGGGTTGGCGGCTGCCTGGGCGGTGTGGACGATCAGGACCTGGCTCCAGCCGCCGAGCTGGGTGGCGGTCAGGCGCAGGTCGACGTCGGGCAGGACGTTCTTGTAGAGCGCGTCGTTGCCGTCGAGCGTGGGCTTGGGGAGCTTGAAGGGGGCCTTGACGGCCAGCTTCTTTCCATCGGCCGTGGTCATCGTCGCCATCGGGCCGGTGCCGCCGCCGGAGATGCTCAGGGCGGAGGGGACCACGGCCGGGGATATCGTCCCGTCGGCGTTGACCCGCAGCGTGGTGTCGATCGCCCGCCAGGCCCCGTCCTTCTGCTTCACCCGCTCGGGAGCCGAGGCGGCGTCGACGCTGAGGGTCCCGCCCGGGTTGGCGAACGTCTGCGAGCTACCGGTCGTCAGGTGGTCGATGACCACGCGCTTGCCCATGCTCTTCGCCTGGGCCAACGCGGCATCCACGGCCTTCTGCTGGGCCGTGGGCTCGGGCTTGGAGGTCGCGGCGGGCCAGTTGTGGTCGGCCGGCCCGTTCGACGCGAAGGCGTCCGGTGCGGTGATCAGGCCGGCCCCGAGGGACAGTACGGCTGCACCGACCACGGGAAGCATCCCGGCCGCGGATGCCCGCCGACGCCGGAGGGCCCCCGGTCTCGGGTCGACTGATGAAGAAGATCGCCTCATGGGCAGAGGTCCTCGCTATGAGCGTCGGTGAACGAAGGTCACGCGCACGGTGCTTGTTGGCCAACAAATCTGTCAAAGCATTTGCAAGTCCATATGTCTGACTCACTCCCATTAGGGACATGTTGGTTGTCAAGTGAGATTGATCATGTAAGGAAATACTAAGGAAAGTCTGTACGAAACAACTACCCCTTCCTTAAGGTGCGCTGTCCGGATTACGTCAAAAACGGACTCTCTTGTTCCTTTCTGTGGGGGAAATTTGTTGTATCGTCAACGCAGTTTGTCGTCGCGCGCGCGCGCGAGACGGCCGCGAGTAGCGATGATCGCCGTGCTCGCGGTGTTCATCTCCGGCCTCGGGTTGCCCGCGGCCGAAGCGGCGGCGAAGCCGCCGAAGGTGTGGGTGCCGCCGAAAACGGCGCTCCCGCAGACCAAGCCCGTCAAGGGCTCGGAAGCCAAGCCCGTCAACGCCAAGGCGCCGGCCAGCAAGCCGTGGACCCTGGACGCGAAGGCCAAGGCTCCGGCCGGCTCCGCGACCGTTCCGCTCGCCTCGGCCGGCGGGTCCGGGAACGTGGCGGACGCAAAGCCCGTTCAGGCGGGCGAGCTTCCGGTATGGCTCTCCGCGCGTTCCGGCTCAAAGCCTTCCGCAAAGCTTTCCGAACTCGCGACCGCTCCTGCCGCCGGTAATGGCGGCTCGGGTGAGGGTTCGCTGCGGGTGGAGGTGAAGGACGAGGCGAAGACGCGTGCGGCGGGTGTCGAGGGTGCGCTCGTCGCCCTCACCGACGCCACGGGCGGATCGGCTTCGGGCAAGGTTCAGGTCGGCATCGACCTCTCCGCGTGGTCGAAGACGACCGGTGCGAACTGGGGTGACCGCGCGCGTGTGGTGCGGCTGCCGGACTGTGCGCTGACGACTCCGGGTGCGGCGGGTTGTACGGCGCGTATGCCGGTGGCCTCGCACAAGGACGCGTCGGGCCGTCTGGTGGCGGAGGTCGACGCGCCGAAGGCGGCCGCGGCCACTCCGAGCCTGCTGAAGTCTTCCTCGGGTGCGCAGTCGGCGCCCGCGGCGGCTCCGCAGATGATGGCGCCGCAGGCGGTCGCGCTCGCGGTGGAGCCGGGTCCGTCGGGTGCGAGCGGTGACTACACCGCGACCCCGCTGGCGCCTTCCGCTTCCTGGCAGGCCGGCTCGAACGCGGCGAACTTCACCTACGGCTACACGGTGGAGGTCCCGTCCTCCATCGCGGGCGCCGGACCGGACCTGGGCCTGGCCTACGACTCCTCGTCCATCGATGGCCGTACGGCGTCGACGAACGCGCAGGCGTCAGGTTTCGGTGAGGGCTGGGACTGGAGTCCCGGTTCCATCTCCCGTTCTTACAAGGGCTGCAAGGACGCGGGGATCGCGGAGTCGGGTGACGAGTGCTGGGCCGGTGACATCCTCAACCTGTCCATGGCGGGTCACGCGGGTCAGATCGTCCGTGACGACGCGACGTGCGTCTATCACCTTCAGGGTGAGGACGGCACGAAGATCGAGCGTCTGACCGGGCAGCGGAACGCTGCTTGGAAGGGTGAGGGTTTCAAGGTCACCACGACCGACGGGACCCAGTACTACTTCGGTTCCAACCGCCTGCCGGGCGGTGACGGCACCGACCCCGAAGCCAAGTCGGTTTCGACGGTTCCGGTGTACTTCAACAGCGGTCAGGACAAGTGCCTGGGCGCCGACACCCCTGCGAACGGTACGTGGCAGCAGCTGGGCTGGCAGTGGAACCTCGACTACGTCGTGGACCCGCACCAGAACCTGGTGACCTACCGCTACGAGCAGGAGGACAACTACTACGGGCGGGGCGGCGGCCAGAACAACGGCACCGGTACGTCCACGAAGTACCAGCGTGGTTCCTACGCGACGTGGATCGGCTACGGGCAGCGTCTGCCCGACCAGATCGCGGCGAAGGGCGCGGCGAAGCCGGCCGCCCAGATCACGATCACCAACGCAGAGCGTTGTGTCGTGGCGGGTGCGATCACCTGTGACCCGGCCCAGCGCGTCAAGGCGAACGCGAAGTCGTGGCCGGACACCCCGATCGACCAGGAGTGCGCGGCCACCGGTCAGTGCCTGAACCTTTCCCCGACGTACTTCACGACGAAGAAGTTCCCGCAGATCTACACCGAGGTGTGGACGGGCACGGCATGGACCAAGGTCGACACCTACGATCTGACGCAGTCGTTCCAGGACCCGGGTGACGGCACGTCCCCGACCCTGTGGATCGACAAGATCGAGCGGACCGGTTCGAACGGCAAGACCGCGATCAAGCTCCCGGCGGTCTCCTTCCAGGCGACGCAGTTCCCCAACCGTGTGGATGGTGTCGTCCGGCGCCCGGACGGTACGGATGCCTCCGCGCCCTCCTACCGTCGTCCGCGGATCCAGACGATCACCACCGAGACCGGTGGGCAGATCAACGTCGCCTACAAGGCGCCCGAGTGCTCCCGCCTCGCGGGCACGATGCCGTCCTCCGAGGACGGCAACACGATGGCCTGCATGCCGGTCAAGTGGTACCTGCCCGGCCAGTCCTTCGCGGACCCGGTCAACGACTGGTTCAACAAGGTCGTCGTCCAGTCCGTGACCCAGCAGGACAGGGTCGGCGGTCAGGTCTCCACGGTCACCGACTACGAGTACACCGGTGGCATCGCCTGGCACCGCAACGACTCCGAGTTCGCCGACCCCAAGACCCGCACCTGGGACCAGTTCCGCGGCTTCTCCACCGTCACCACCCGCACCGGTAACGGCAACGCGTCCGAGGCCCCCCGCACCAAGAACGTCACCACCTACCTGCGCGGCATGGACGGCGACGTCCTGGCCAACGGCACCAAGCGCAGCGTCAACGTCGGTGTTGCGCAGGGCGGGACCATCAAGGACGAGGACGTCCTGTCCGGGTTCGTCCGTCAGACCGAAACGTACGACCGGGACGGCGGGACGGTGGTCTCGGACGAGGTCACGACACCGTGGATCGGTCCGGTCACCGCGACCCGCGCCCAGTCCGCCGGCATGCCCGCGATCACGGCCCGCGCGGTGAACACCGCGAAGGTCACCAGCCGCGCGAAGCTCGCCAACGGCACCTGGCGTACGGCCGAGCGTTCGTCGACGTACGACAGCACGCTCACGACCCGCCCGCTTCAGGTGGACGACAACAGCGACATCTCCCGCACCGACCAGCGTCTGTGCACCACCTTCGAGTACCCGACCGGTCCCGGCGGCGCCGTCACCGAGCTCGCCTCCCGCACCCTGGTCATATCCGGTGTGTGTGGTCAGACCCCGACCGCGGCGAACACCGTGGGCGACACCCGCTCCCTCTTCGACGGTCTGGCCTACGGCCAGGTCGGAGCGACGGCGAACGGCACGGGCACCGAGGTCCTGGAGAAGTACGACACGGCGGGCAAGCCGGTCTACCGTCTCAACTCCACCTCCACCTACGACGCCTACGGCCGCGTCACCAGCAACACCAACAAGGTCCGCACCGACGCCACCCACCCCGGCGGCGCCGTCACCACGACCGAATACACCCCGGCCACGGGCGTCCTGCCGAGCACCGTGGCGCACACCAACCCGCTGGGTTGGAAGTCGACCACGACGCTCGACATCGGCCGTTCGCAGCCGCTCAAGAGCACCGACGAGAACAACCACGTCGCCGAACGCGACTACGACGCTCTCGGCAGAGTCGTTTCCATCTGGCAGCCCGGCCAGGAACGCGCGAACAACGCGCTGCCGGTCCGCAAGTACTCGTACACGATGAACGGCACCAACGCGCCGTCCGCCGTTCTGAGCCAGGCGCTCATGAACGACAACTCCTACACCTCCAGCTACTCCATCTACGACGGCCTCGGCCGGGTCCGCCAGACCCAGGCCACCGCACCCTCCGGTGTCGCCGGCCGCATGATCACCGACGCGCTCTTCGACTCGCACGGCCACCAGGTCAAGACCAGCTCGGCCTACTACACCGACCAGGGGTCGCCGTCCGGGGCCCTGTTCCTGCCCAACGGCGGAGTCCAGCCCGACAGCAAGATCCCGGCCCAGACCGTCCAGGTCTTCGACGGCCTCGGCCGCGTCACCGACTCCGTCTTCCAGTCCTTCGGCGTGGAGCAGTCCCGCTCCAAGACCGAGTACCCGGGCGCGGACGAGGTCCGCCAGACCCCGCCGGCTGGCGGATTCGCGACGGCGACCATCACCAACGGCCTCACCTCGGTCCTGCGCCAGTACAAGTCGAACACGCCCACGGGTGCCTACGACGAGACGACCTACGTCTCCAACAGCCAGGGCAAGGAGCTGTCGCGGAAGGACTCCGCGGGCAACGAGTGGACCTTCACCTACGACCTCCTCGGTCGTGTGGTGAAGACCACTGACCCGGACGCCGGCATCGGCAGCACGGTCTACGACGAGAGCAAGAACCTCGTCACCGCCACGGACGCCCGCGGCAAGAGCGCGACCACGGTCACGGACATCCTCGGCCGTACCCTGGCGACCTACGAGGGCAAGGCCGTCGATCCGACCAAGCAGGTCGGTGCGTTCACCTACGACACCAAGGCCCTGGGTAAGCCCGACTCCAGCACCCGCTACGTAGGCGGCAAGACGGGCAGCGCCTACACCATGGAGATCACCGGGTACGACGGAGGCTACCGCTCCCTCGGCACCAAGGTCACCATCCCCGACGTCGAAAAGGACTTGGCGGGCACCTACCAGACCGCCAACACCTATGACGCCTACGGGCAGCTGAAGACCACCGCCCTCCCCGGCATTCCCAAGGCCGGACAGGGGGGCGAAACCCTGACCTTCGGTATCGATGTCGCAGGCAACTTCACTTCGCTGAGCGGCAAGACCGGCCTCACCAAGACGCCGTACGTCGTGGACATGCGCTACGACCCCTACGGGCGCCCGATCCGCACCACCCTCGGCGACACCGGCATGCAGGTCGTCTCCACGACTGACTACGACGCGGGCACGGGACGTCCGGTCCGTTCAACTCTTGACAAGCAGACGGCCGCGACCGCGAGCGTGGACGTCCTGGACTACACCTACAACAAGGTCGGCGATCTCACCTCGATCGGTGACACCCAGGACGGCGCGAGCCGTGACCTGCAGTGCTTCACGCAGGATTACCTGGGCCGGCTGACCCAGGCCTGGACAGACACGGGCACCCAGACCACCGCCCCCCAGCCCAGCGTCCGCGGCATAGGCGGCTGCACCAACGCCACCGGGCCCGCTGTCGACGGCACCGGCAAGCCCAGCGTGGGTGGCCCTGCTCCGTACTGGCAGCAGTACACCTACGACAACCTCGGCAACCGCAAGAAGCTGGTCAAGAAGGACGTCACCGGCAACGCCGCCAAGGACACGACGGTCACCCAGACCTTCGGCACCGGCCCCAACACCCCCTCCACCGACCCGAAGACGGGCGGCGGCACGGGCGGCCCGCACGCGCTGATGACCTCCACGGAAACCAGCACCGCCGGAGGCACCAAGGTCACCTCCTACACCTACGACCAGTCCGGCAACACCGCCGGCATCACCACCACCGCCGGAACCAAGTCCCTGACCTGGAACGGCCAGGGCAAGCTCGACAAGATCGTCGGCACCGGTGAGAGCGCGGGCACCAGCTACGTCTACGACACCTCCGGCAACCAACTCATCCGCCGCGACCCCACCAGCACCACGCTGAGCATCGGCACCGACCAGATCACCCTGGACACCGCCAGCGGCAAGGTCTCCAACGTCCGCACCTACGCCGCACCCGGCGGCCTGTCCATCACCCGCACCACCAACACCGTCAGCGGCTCCTCGCTCACCTACCAGAGCTCGGACCACCACGGCACGGGCGGCGTCCAGTTCAAGGCCACCGACCTCACCCACATCCGCCGCCCGGCCGACCCGTTCGGCAACGAACGCGGCACCCAGCCCGCCCCCGGCGCCTGGGCCGGCGACAAGGGCTTCATCGGCGGCACCAAGGAGAAGGCCACCGGCTTCACCCTCCTCGGCGCCCGCGAATACGACCCCACCACCGGCCGCTTCATCAGCCCCGACCCCATCATCAACGCGGGCAACCCGCAGCAGTGGAACGCGTACGCGTACTCCGAGAACAACCCCGTCAACAAATCCGACGCGACAGGCCTGGAGAGCTGCTTCGGATACGGGTACTGCTCGGGCAGCAACGGCACGGACACCGGCTCCACATACGATCCGGACTGGTACGCAAAGCACCCCGGAAAGTCCGACGACGGCCCGGACGACACGGAGCTGAAGGAGTCCACGAAGAAGGTCTCCGACGCCAAGAAGAAGCGCGACCACCTCATCGACGAAGTCATCGACATCGTCGGCGACCTGATCGGATACAACGACGCCCGCGACTGCTTCACCAAGGGCGACGTCATGGCCTGCATCAACACGGCCCTGAACTTCGTTCCCTGGGGCAAACTCTTCAAGGCCGTCAAAATCGGCATCAAGGCCTTCAAGATCTACAAAGAAGTAAACAAGGCCTATGACGCCATCCACGAAGCCGAACGCGGAGCCGCCAAGGCCGCAGAGGCGTACAGCACAGCCAAAAAGGCGTTCAAGGAAGCCAGAGAGGCGGAGGCCAAGGCTGCCCAAGCCGGAGCGGAGAAGGCCGGGAAGGAAACAGCCAGCGACGCGGCCAGCACAGAAAGCCATGCAGCCAAGGAGGGCGCCGACGCGGAGGCCCACGGCGGGGGCTCTGACGCACCGGTAAGCCCGAAGTGCAACAGCTTCCCCTCCGGCGTCCAGGTGCTGATGGCCGACGGCACGGCCAAGCCCATCGAGGACGTCAAGAACGGCGACGTGGTCATGGCCACCGACCCGCAGACCGGCGAAACCCGTCCCGAAACCGTCACCACCACGATCACCACCCCGGACGACAAGGACTTCACCGACCTCACCCTCACCGACGAGGCCAGCCCCCGCGGCCCGCCCGCGAAGATCACCTCCACGTACCACCACCCCTACTGGAGCGAAACCCGTCGCCAGTGGATCGACGCCGGCGAACTCACCCCGGGCGAAAAGCTCCGTCAGCCTGACGGCACCGCCCTCACGGTCAAGGCGACACGCAACTACCCCTACGCCGTCACCACGCACAACCTCACCGTTGATGACCTGCATACGTACTATGTGCTGGCAGGTGCCACGCCGGTCCTCGTCCACAACTGCCCGATCTACTCCGAGATTGAGAATGGGCGACGCGGCGCTGCCTATGTCGAGATCACCCCGGAGTCGCTAGCCAAAAACGGTGGAACGCCGCCTGGCGGTAAGAAGCCCGACGGGTTCCGAAAGGGTGACTCGCGGGGGCACTTGATCGGGAAGCAGTTCGGTGGTTCTGGTACCGACATGCGGAACATCATTGCCCAGGGCAAGGATGTGAACAATGTGGCCATCAGTAATATCGAGGATATGATTGCAAAGTATGTGCGAGACACTGGGCGCACTGTCATCATGAGCGTCAGTCCTGTCTATGGTTCGGCAAAGTATCGAGCGGAGGCCGTACGCATTGAGGCCGTGGATGATTTTGGGTGGTCGTTCGACAAGACCATCCCCAACTTCTGAGGCCCAGTCATGAATCCACTTGATTCCCTGATCCGGCTCTGCCCGCCACCTGTCACGGGCGGATTTCTAGACGCGAATGACGGGAAGCTGCCGGGTGTACAGATCCCACCTGGTCATGCGGCCATGCTGGACGTCTACGGGCCTGGCAGTTTCAACGATTTCCTCTGGATTTACGGGAATTCGAACCCTGAAATCTGGCCGAATATCGAGATGCGCACTCGGGCATCGTCGGCGATGTTCATCCAGAATGACCTTTCAGGAGTGAGATCGGCTTTGGCTGGATTCGACGTCGATCCAGGAGAATTGATCGAGTGGGGAGGGACTGACAATGCAGACTGTCTCTTCTGGATTCCCTCGGGCCAGGCCGATTCCTGGCCGACGCTGATCATCGAGGCGGGTCAGCTTGACTTCATGGTGATCGAAGAGTCGTCACCAGAAGTAGTGTTGAGATTCCTTGAAGGGCGCCTCAACTGTCCATTCTTTCCTGCGGAGTTCATCGACCGCCCGCCGGAGTTCGAGAGTTGGACGGATGAAAGTTGGGTGGATGGCTGAATGTATCCCGGCGCAAGCAGCGTTCCATTCGAAGGTCGCAGGCTAGCTGACGCGGACACTTCACGCTGATCGGTCCGGCTGGGTTCGACTCCTGGCCGTCGAGGCGTCCAAAAATAGCCGGAAGCCCCATCGAAATATCATTTCGATGGGGCTTCTGGCTGTCGCGGCGGCAGGCTGCCCAAAGGCGCTAGATGGGGCGTGACTTGAAGAGTCACGCCCCATCGGCGTTGAGCGGGGTTACGCGGAATGCCGGGTCAGCACTCGATGACGTTGACCGCCAGGCCGCCGCGGGCGGTTTCCTTGTACTTGATCTTCATGTCCGCGCCGGTCTCCTTCATGGTCTTGATGACCTTGTCCAGGGAGACCTTGTGGCTGCCGTCGCCGCGCATGGCCATCTTGGCCGCCGTGACGGCCTTGACCGCCGCCATGCCGTTGCGCTCGATGCACGGGATCTGGACGAGGCCGCCGACCGGGTCGCAGGTCAGGCCGAGGTTGTGCTCCATGCCGATCTCGGCCGCGTTCTCCACCTGCTCCGGGGTGCCGCCCAGGACCTCCGCGAGGGCGCCGGCCGCCATCGAGCAGGCCGAGCCGACCTCGCCCTGGCAGCCGACCTCGGCGCCGGAGATCGAGGCGTTCTCCTTGAAGAGCATGCCGATCGCGCCCGCGGCGAGGAGGAAGCGGACCACGCCGTCCTCGTCCGCGCCCGGCACGAAGTTCATGTAGTAGTGCAGGACGGCGGGCAGGACGCCCGCCGCGCCGTTGGTGGGGGCCGTCACGACGCGGCCGCCCGCCGCGTTCTCCTCGTTGACCGCCATCGCGTAGATGGTCGCCCACTCGCTGCGGTGCATCATCGGGTCGCCCTCGGTGCGCAGCTGGCGCGCCGTGGAGGCGGCCCGGCGCTTGACCCGCAGGCCGCCGGGGAGGATGCCCTCGCGGGACATGCCGCGCGAGACGCAGGCCTGCATGACGCGCCAGATCTCCAGCAGACCCTCGCGGATCTCCTCCTCGGTGCGCCAGGTCTTCTCGTTCTCCAGCATCATCGAGGAGATCGAAAGCCCGGTCTCGTTCGCGAGGCGGAGCATCTCGTCGCCGCTGCGGAAGGGGTACTTCAGCACCGTGTCGTCGAGCTTGATCCGGTCCTCGCCGACCGCGTCCTCGTCCACGACGAAGCCGCCGCCCACCGAGTAGTACGTCTTCTCCAGCAGCGGGGTGCCGGCGGCGTCGTACGCGAAGAGCGTCATGCCGTTCGCGTGGTACGGCAGCGACCGCCGGCGGTGGAGGATCAGCTGGTTCGGCTCGTCGAAGGCGATCTCGTGGACATCGCCTATCTCCGTGCCCAGCAGCCGCAGGCGGCCCGTCGTACGGATGCGCTCGACCTCGTCGTCGGCGCTCTCCACGTCCACGGTGCGGGGGGAGTGGCCCTCGAGGCCCAGCAGGACGGCCTTGGGGGTGCCGTGGCCGTGTCCGGTCGCGCCCAGCGAGCCGAAGAGCTCCGCGCGGACGGACGCGGTCTGGGCCAGGAAGCCGTCCTTCTTGAGCCGGGTCACGAACATGCGCGCGGCGCGCATCGGTCCGACGGTGTGGGAGGAAGAGGGACCGATGCCGATCGAGAAGAGATCGAAGACGGAGATGGCCACGGTTGCGGACTCCTATGTCTGCTCGTGGGTGGAAAGCGGGGCAGGAGGGGTTGATCGGGTGGATCTGCGGATTTTGTCCGGCAGACGAGCTTAACGCGGTGAGGTGAACGGCTCGGCTGTCGGACGGGTCGAGGGGATGGTGGTCAGGCGTGGGACAGGGCGTGCTCCGGTACGTCGGTCGGGCCGGTCGCGCCGGTCGCGCCGGTTTCCGCGGCCTTCCCGGCCGGGGCGGCGTCCAGGATCGGGTCCGGCCCCGGAAGACCGGCACAGTGGGCCTTGACCCCGGACCGGACGGCCCAGAAGTAGAAGCCCAGGGCCGAGAGGCCCACGACGGTGATGTCCACACCGCCGGGGATGACCCCGTGGCCGCCGAATTCCTCGCTGCCGAGCGCCGAGAGGGTGCCCAGCCACAGCAGGAAGACGATCATCCACCAGGCCGGGGCGAACTGCCCGGCCAGGTTCTTCTCGCCCCTGCGCTTGAGCACCACGGCCGCGATCGGGGCGGCTACCAGGGTGAGCAGCACCACCTTGCCGGTGTCCGGCCACTTCGACCAGTACAGGGCGCAGGCGGCGAAGGCGAAGGTGACCGGGCAGAGGATCTTGGCCGCCGGCAGGCGGAAGGGGCGCGGCAGCTCGGGCTTCGTGACGCGGAAGACGCCGACCGCGATCGGGCCGATCAGGTACGAGACCACCATCGCGGCGGAGACGACGCTGGCCAGGGCCTCCCAGCTGTGGCCCACGGTGACCAGGAGCAGGACCGAGAAGCCGAGGTTGAGCCACATCGCGGGACGCGCGGTGCCGTACCTGGGGTGGACCTCCCGGATCTTCTTCGGGAAGAAGCCGGTGTCCGCGAGGCTCTGCGCCATGTACGAGGCCGAGGCGACGTTGCCGATGTTGGCGCCGGACGGCGAGATGAAGGCGCCGAACTGGAGCATCGTGACGACCCAGTGCAGCATCAGCATCTTGGCCAGGTCGGCGAACGGCGAGGAGAAGTTGATGCCGCTCCAGCCGCCGGCCTCGGCCAGCTTCTCCGGCGGGACACCGCCGATGAAGGCGATCTGCAGGGCCAGGTAGATGACGAGACCCAGCGAGAGCGCGCCGGCCAGGGCCAGCGGAATGGCGCGCCCGGGGTTCTTGGCGGCGCCGCCGAGGTTGACGACGGCCTGGAAGCCGTTGAAGGCGAAGACCACGCCGGAGGTGGTGACGGCGGTCATGACGGCGGACCAGCCGTTGGGCGCGAAGCCGCCGTGGTCGGTGAAGTTGCCCGGGTGGAAGCCGGAGGCGATCAGGGCGATCACGGCGAGCACCGGGATGGCGAACTTGACGAGGGTGAGCAGATTGTTCGCCTTGGCGAGCACCGCCACCGACCAGTAGCAGGCCAGCCACAGGGCGACGGTCAGGAACAGCGCCATCGCCATGCCGGAGGTGCTCAGGCCGCCGTCCTCGACCAGGCCCCTGGCCCAGCCGAAGTTCCAGGACGACATGTACTGCGTACCGGCGATGGACTCGATCGGGATCAGTGCGGCGATGGCGATCCAGACCGCCCAGCCGGTGATGAAGCCCAGCACCGGTCCGTGCGAGAGGGTGCCGAAGCGGGCCATCGAGCCGGGCAGCGGGTAGGCGGCGCCCACCTCCGCGTACGACATGGCGATCATGCCGATGAACACGGCCCCGATGATCCAGGCGACGATGGCCGCGGGCCCCGCGACGGCGGCGGCCTGGCCGGCGCCGAAGAGCCATCCCGAGCCGAAGATCGAGCCGAGCCCGATCATGATCAGGGCGAAAAGGCTGAGCCCTTTCCTGTTGGCCGCGCTCATGTCCATGAGGTGTGCTGTCCGTCCTGCCGAGGGGACCGTCGAGTCCGGCGACTCCTTATTCGCAGCCTATTTGCCATGAAATAAAACGAATCAGTGGCGATCGGCAGGTTCCGTCGGGCCTTTGGTCATGAGAGGGGCCCGGAGCCCGTGGACGAACAGGCAGGCACCGGGCCCCTCACGGTGACGTCAGAGCGTCGGGTACAGCGGGTACTTCGCGGCGAGCGCCGAGACGCGCGCCTTCAGCGAGTCGCCGTCGAAGGCCGGCTTCAGCGCGGCCGCGATGATCTCCGCGACCTCCGTGAAGTCCTCCGCGCCGAAACCGCGCGTGGCCAGGGCCGGGGTACCGATCCGCAGGCCGGAGGTGACCATCGGCGGGCGCGGGTCGTTCGGGATGGCGTTCCGGTTGACCGTGATGCCGATCTCGTGGAGCCGGTCCTCGGCCTGCTGGCCGTCCAGCTCGGAGTTGCGCAGGTCGACCAGGACCAGGTGGACGTCCGTACCGCCGGAGAGGACGGACACGCCGACCTCGGTGACGTCCGGCTGCACCAGGCGCTCGGCGATGATCTTCGCGCCGGCCAGGGTGCGCTCCTGGCGCTCCTTGAACTCGGGCGAGGCCGCGACCTTGAAGGAGACGGCCTTGGCCGCGATCACGTGCTCCAGCGGGCCGCCCTGCTGGCCCGGGAAGACCGCGGAGTTGATCTTCTTGGCCAGCTCCTGCGTCGACAGGATGACACCGCCGCGCGGACCGCCGAGGGTCTTGTGCGTGGTGGTGGTCACGACGTGGGCGTGCGGCACCGGGTTCGGGTGCAGACCCGCGGCGACCAGGCCGGCGAAGTGGGCCATGTCGACCATCAGGTACGCGCCGACCTCGTCCGCGATGCGGCGGAAGGCGGCGAAGTCCAGCTGGCGCGGGTAGGCGGACCAGCCCGCGACGATCAGCTGCGGCTTGGACTCCTTGGCGAGGCGCTCGACCTCGGCCATGTCGACCTGGCCGGTCTCGTCGACGTGGTACGGGACCACGTTGTAGAGCTTGCCGGAGAAGTTGATCTTCATGCCGTGGGTCAGGTGACCGCCGTGGGCCAGGTTCAGGCCCATGATCGTGTCGCCCGGCTTCAGCAGCGCGAACATCGCGGCCGCGTTGGCCTGCGCACCCGAGTGGGGCTGCACGTTCGCGGCCTCGGCGCCGAACAGCGCCTTGATGCGGTCGATCGCGATCTGCTCGATGACGTCCACGTGCTCGCAGCCACCGTAGTAGCGGCGGCCGGGGTAGCCCTCGGCGTACTTGTTGGTCAGGACCGAGCCCTGGGCCTCCATGACGGCGATCGGAGCGAAGTTCTCCGACGCGATCATTTCCAGGGTCGACTGCTGGCGCACGAGTTCGGCGTCGACAGCGGCGGCGACGTCCGGGTCGAGCTCGTGGAGAGGGGTGTTCATTGCAGACATCTTCGATCCCTCGGGGTCAGTTGCCGGAGGTGAGCTTGGCGTACTCGTCCACGGAGAGCAGGTCGGCCGGCTCCTCCGTGACGCGCACCTTGAAGAGCCAGCCACCCTCGAAGGGGGCCGAGTTCACCAGGGACGGGTCGTCCACGACGTCCTGGTTGGACTCGACGATCTCGCCGGTGACGGGGGAGTACAGGTCGCTGACCGACTTGGTCGACTCCAGCTCGCCACAGGTCTCGCCTGCCGTCACCGTGTCGCCGACCTCGGGGAGCTGGGCGTATACGACGTCACCGAGCGCGTTGGCCGCGAACTCCGTGATGCCGACCGTCGAGACGCCGTCCTCGGCGACCGACAGCCACTCGTGCTCCTTGCTGTAACGCAGCTGCTGGGGGTTGCTCATGACCTGATTCTCCTGGATGCGGGGGAGTGGATACGAACGGTGGTCTCGCGTACCGAGACGGACCGGGAAGGACCGGGACGGAGTGCGGGCGCGAGGGCGTACGGGAACCCGTGCGGGAGCCCCTGCGGGGCGGCCCGAACGGCAGCGGTCCCGTACAGAGTTACTTCTGCCGCTTGTAGAACGGCAGAGCCACGACCTCGTACGCCTCATGCGTACCGCGAATGTCCACGCCGACGCCGGAGGTGCCGGGCGCGGCGTGCGCCGCGTCGACATAGGCCATCGCGATCGGCTTGCCCAGCGTCGGGGACGGGGCGCCCGAGGTGACCTCGCCGATGACCTGGCCGTCGAACGTGACGGCGAAGCCGGCGCGCGGGACGCGGCGGCCCTCGGCGATCAGGCCTACCAGCTTGCGCGGCGGGTTGGCGGCGGCGCGCTCGGCGGCGGCCTCCAGGGCGGCGCGGCCGATGAAGTCGCCTTCCTTCTCGAACTTCACGACCCGGCCCAGACCCGCGTCGAACGGGGTGAGGGAGGTGGTGAGCTCGTGCCCGTACAGCGGCATGCCCGCCTCCAGGCGCAGCGTGTCGCGGCAGGACAGGCCCGCGGGCACCAGGCCGACGCCCTCGCCCGCCTTGGTCAGCGCCTGCCACAGCTCCACGGCGTGCTCGGGGGCGACGAACAGCTCGAAGCCGTCCTCACCGGTGTAACCGGTGCGGGCGATCAGCGCGGGCACCCCGGCGACCGTGCCCGGCAGGCCGGCGTAGTACTTCAGCCCGTCCAGGTCGGCGTCGGTGAGGGAGGCCAGGATGCCCGGGGACTCCGGACCCTGTACCGCGAGCAGCGCGTACGCGTCGCGGTCGTCGCGGACCTCGGCGTCGAAGCCGGCGGCGCGCTCGGTGATCGTGTCGAGGACGACCTGCGCGTTGGAGGCGTTCGCGACGACCATGAACTCGTCCTCGCCGAGGCGGTAGACGATCAGGTCGTCGATGATCCCGCCGTCTTCCTGGCAGATGTGCGTGTAGCGGGCGCGGCCGACACCGACGGTGGAGATGTTGCCCACCAGCGCGTAGTCGAGGACCTTGACGGCCTCGGGGCCGGTCAGGGTGATCTCGCCCATGTGGGAGAGGTCGAACAGGCCGGCCTTGGTGCGGACGGCGTTGTGCTCGTCGCGCTCACTGCTGTACCGCAGCGGCATGTCCCAGCCCGCGAAATCGGTCATGGTCGCACCGAGCGAACGGTGCAGCGCATCGAGGGCGGTCAGGCGGGGGGCAGTGCTCATGGGTGTGGCTCCCGGGTCCCAGGGCATGACATGACGAGGAGGAGTTCCTCCCCATCTGTCATCGGAACCTGAGAGGTTCGCCGAGAGTTCCCCGCTTCCGGGGGAAGGTCGTCGACTTGCACCTTGGGTGGAGCAGCGCCGGTGCCCTCACGGGCGGTGGCGCGGCTCGCTTTTCAGATCTGCCTCATCCACGCGGTACGGGGCCTGAGAGATTCAAGGGAGGTACTTGCTCCTTCGGCGCCCGGACGCGGCCTTGCGGCCCGCCGGGACTCTCCCGCGTGGATTCAAGCGGCCGGTATGCAGTTGGTGTCCAGATGGCGCACATCATTGCACGGCGTGCGGCCGAATGGGGGAGGGGGTCCGTAAGCGGAGCGGAACCGGTGGTGCCGGATTACCGTCTCTTTACACTCAGGGGGACGGGTTCCGGTGACCCGACGCGGGGGAGGCGATCACTGTGCGGAGATTCGGAGCACTGACAGCAGCGAGCACGGCAGCGGGCGCGGCGACGGACACGGCGACGAGTGCGGCGGCGAGCGCGGCAGCGGGCACGGGGGCGGGCGCTCCCTCGAGTACGGCCACGGGCGCGGAAGCCGATCAGGGGACCGCGGAGGGCGGCGCGGCCGGGGTGCCCACGCAGCGCGGCGCGGCGCGGGCGCCGTCCGCGCCGGCGACGGCGGCCGTACGGGACCTGCGCGCGGTGGCCGGCCCCGGCCGGCTGCGCTTCGCCGACGGCGACATCGTGGTCGTGTCCGGACTGCCCGGCGGCGGCAAGAGCACCCTGATCAAGCGGGCCGCGCAGGGCGGCGGCATCGACTCCCAGGACGCGCGCGAGCGGTGGGAGCGCCGGATGCCGGCCCCCGTGCCGTACGCGGTGTACCGGCCGGCCGTCCGGATCGCCCACTACTGGGGGCTGTGGCGGGTGCTCCGCTCCGGAGCCTCGGCCGTGGTCCACGACTGCGGGACGCAGAGCTGGGTGCGGGCCGTCCTCGCCGGGGCCGCCCGGCGCCGGGGCCGCGCGCTGCACCTGGTGCTCCTGGACACCACCCCCGAGGAGGCCAGGGCCGGGCAGGCGGCGCGCGGGCGGGGGGTGTCGGCGTACGCCTTCGCCCGGCACCGGGGCGCGGTGGCCCGGCTGCTGCGCGAGGCGGAGTCGGGCCGTCCGCCGGCCGGCTGCGCGTCGGTGGTCCTCCTGGACCGGCCGGCGGCGTCCCGCCTGACGGAGATCGGGTTCCGGTAGCCCCGCGGCCCCGGCGGCAGCCGCCCCCGGGCCGGGCGGGAGCCGCCCCGGCCCCGGGCGACCGCCCCGACGGCCCGCGACCGGCCCGCGACCGCCCGCCGCGGCCCGGCCCCCGGCGGGCGGGGCGCCGCCGACCGTTAACCTCGGGGCGGACAAGCGTGAACGAAGCGGAGGCGTACATGTGGCCGGGTAACGAGCTGGAGCAGGTGCTCGGGGCGGCGCTGGGGCAGGCGGACGCCGGCGGGCGGATCGTCGAGGTGCTCGGGCGCAGCCACGTGTGGATCCCGCTGCCCGGTGGCGTCGGCAGCCTGAACCTGCCCACCATGGAGATCAACGGCGCCGCGTACGTCCCCGTCTACAGCTCCGAGGAGCAGTTCCGCGCCTGCGCCGGACCGGCCATGGACTTCGCCGTGGCCCCCGCCGTGGACTTCGCCCGGGGCCTGCCCCCGCAGCTGGGCATCGCGCTCAACCCCGAGGGAGCCGTCGGCGCCCCGCTGCCCCCGCCCGCCGTCGCCGAGCTCTGCCGCGTCGGCCGGAGCCCGCTCGACGGCGCCGCCACCGGCGGCCGGGTCCGGCTCTTCGAACCCGACTGGCAGCAGGACCCGGTGGACTTCCTGGCCGCCGCCGCGGAGGAGTTCCGGGCCACCGGGGTGGTCACGGCCGCCTACCGCTGCCTGGCCAGCGTCGAGGGCGGGGCCCCGGAGCTGTACGTCGGCGTCCAGCTGGTGGGATGGGAGGCCGGCATGCGAAACGCCCCGATGGAGGCCCTGGGCCGCGCCCTGGCGCGCGTACCGGCCCCCTGGCCTGTGCAGTTGATCCTCCTCGACGCCGCCGAGGACCCGGTCGTCGACTTCATCCGTGAGCGCGTGCGCCCCTTCTACCTGCCGTAGGCACGCTTAAGCTGGTGTGGACACGGGTGGGCGACGGGCGGACGAACAGACGAAGAGGGGTACCGGGTGAGTGCGTCAGGCACGGCCGCGGTCGGGCAGGTCGAGCACATGCTGCGCCAGGTGACTCCCGGGCGCTACGAAAGCTACGAGTCGCTCCTGCACGCCCTCGCCGAGGGCCGGCTGTGGATGCTGCTCTGGCAAGGGCAGCCCGGTTCCCCGGATGCCCAGTACGGCGGCATGGAGGTGGAGAACCTCGGTTACGCGCCCTGCGTGACCTCTCCCCAGGAGCTGGCCGCCAGTGGCTGGAACCGGGGCTACGAGGTGGTCACCGGCCGGGACATCGCCCGCGCCCTCTACCCCGACCGCTGGGGGCTGTGGCTCAATCCCCACGCCCAGGGCGGCGGCGTCGGCATCCCCTGGGCCGATCTGCGCCGGATCGCCACCGGCCTCGACCGGATGCCCGCGGGGCCGCTGCGGCTGTCCGAGCCCGCCCTGGAACTCCCGCAGTTCTACGGGCTGCTCACGCAGCACGCGCACCGCACGCCCGCCGTCCGCTCGCTGCGCCGCGCCTGGGTGCAGCCCGCGCTCGGGTCTCCCTACCTCGCCGTCGGGCTCGACCTCTACGACGCCTCCGCGCCCGCGCTGGAGTCCGTACGGGAGATGATGCGCCAGTCGGTGGGCGTGGTCCCCGAGGGAGTGCCCGTGTGCACGGTCGCGCTCGCGGACGAGCACGACCCCGTGGCGATGTGGCTCCGGGCGCAGACGAGGCCCTTCTACGACCGCGAGGGACAGGCGGCCGGTTACTGAGACATCGGTATCAAGCCATTCGAGGCCGCACGGAACGAGCGTTCCGTGCGGTCTTTGCGTTGTCCTGATTTCGCCGCTGATGTACGTCCAATAGGCATGCTGGTACGACGAGTTGGGCGCCATGTCCCATTCCGTACCGAACGCACGGTCTTGCTCCGCTGAGGCGCCAGCGAAGTCCGGATAACGGGAACTCGGCCCTCACATCACGGTTGCGCATCCATTCACCTGCGGGTCTGGCGGCTGATCGAGCGCCCGATGAAGACTCCCCACCCAAGAGCAGGTCAGTCCTCCCGGAAGCGGATGCGCCACGGGAAATTTGCTCGTCGTTTCGCACAGCATCACCCGCACCACCAGCTACGCCAGTACTGCCAGCACCGCACGGCATCGAGTACGCCCCGCGCGCACTCGGGCCCTCCCGCACTCCTTCCAGTACTCCGCACTCCGAGCGCCACTCCGCACCAACGCCGCCACAGCGGCGGGCATGGGCCGGCCCACCCGTCGGCCGAGAGGGGTCCCCACCACGATGACGGCACCACTGCATGACACGAGCGCGGAGACTCCCGCACCCGTGTCCGTAGCCGACGTCCCAGCCAAGGCCATCGAAGGCCGCTCGCCCGGCCGCATCGCCTGGATGCGGCTCAAGCGCGACAAGATCGCGCTGACGGGCGGCGTGGTCGTGATCCTCCTGATCCTGGTGGCGGTCTTCGCCCCGCTGATCGTGAGCCTGCTGGGCCACCCGCCCAACGAGTTCCACGAGGATCTCCTCGACCCGGAATTCGGCACACCGCTCGGGTCCTTCGGCGGCATCAGCCCCGATTACCTGCTGGGCGTCGAACCGACCAACGGGCGCGACGTGTTCAGCCGGATCGTCTTCGGCGCCCGCATCTCCCTGGTCGTCGCGTTCCTCGCCGCCTTCGTCTCCGTCGTCCTCGGCAGCCTGCTGGGCGCCCTGGCCGGCTTCCTCGGCGGCTGGGTCGACGGCCTCATCAGCCGCACGATGGACCTGCTGCTGGCCTTCCCGCAGCTTCTCTTCACCATCTCCCTGGTCTCCGTGGTCCCCAACTCCCTCTGGGGCTTCACCGGTTCCGGCGTCCGCATGGGCGTACTCGTCGTCGTCATCGGCTTCTTCGGGTGGCCCTACATCGGCCGCATCGTGCGGGGCCAGACGATCTCGCTGCGCGAACGCGAGTACGTCGAGGCGGCGCGCAGCCTGGGCGCCGGCCGCGGCTACATCCTGATCAAGGAGCTGCTGCCGAACCTGTTCGCGCCGATCCTCGTCTACACGACGCTGATCATCCCGACGAACATCCTGACGGAGGCGGCCCTCAGCTTCCTCGGTGCCGGCGTCAAGCCGCCCACCGCCTCCTGGGGAAAGATGCTGTCGGATGCCATCCCCATCTACCAGGACGACCCCATGTACATGGTGGTCCCGGGTATGACGATCTTCATCACCGTCCTGGCGTTCAACCTCTTCGGGGACGGGCTGCGCGACGCACTCGACCCCAAGGGCAGCTGAACCGCTTCAACGATTCACCCACCAATGGAGGTTGAACAACGTGATCCGCAGAAAGAAGGCGCTCGCGATCACCGCGGTGGTCGCTGCCCTGTCGATGTCCGCCGTGGCGTGCTCCAAGGACGACGCCAAGAAGCCCTCTGAGGGCAAGCCGGCCGCCGGTGCCAGCGGCTTCAACGCCGCGACCACGGGCATCGTGAACCCGTCGACCACCAAGGGCGGAGAGCTCAAGCTCTGGTCCCCCCAGGACGTCGACTACCTCGACCCGGCGCGCGCCTACTACGGCTTCGTGTGGAACCTGCAGCGGCTCTACATCCGCCAGCTGTTCGCGTACGACAGCAAGCCGGGCGCCGCGGGCACCAAGCTGGTCCCGGACCTCGCCGCGGCCGACCCGGTCCTGAGCAACGACGGCAAGACGTACACCGTCAAGATCAAGGACGGCGTCAAGTTCGAGGACGGCACGCCGATCACCTCGAAGGACTTCAAGTACGGCATCGAGCGCGTCTTCGCGCAGGACGTGCTGTCGGGCGGTCCCACCTACCTGATCGACATACTCGACCAGGGCCAGAAGTACCCCGGCCCGTACAAGGACACCGACCCCGGCAAGATGGGTCTGAAGTCCGTCGAGACGCCGGACGACAAGACGATCGTCTTCAACCTGGCGAGCGCCAACTCCGACTTCAAGTACCTGCTGGCCATGCCCTCGTCCTCCCCGGTCCCCGCGGGCAAGGACACGGGCGCCACCTACACCAACAAGCCGGTCGCCACCGGTCCTTACAAGGTGTCGGAGTTCACGGCGAGCAAGGGCGCGACCTTCGTCCGCAACGAGAACTGGGACCCGGCGACGGACACGATCCGCACGGGCCTGCCGGACACGGTCTCCTTCACGGTGACCACCAACCCGGACGACATGGACGCGCGTCTGCTCTCCGGTGACATCGACCTCGCGGTCGACGGCACGGGCATGCAGGCCGCCGGCAAGAACAAGGTCCTCAAGGACGAGGCGCTCAAGGCCAACGCGGACAACCCGTTCACGGGCTACATCCGCTACTTCGCCTTCCCGACGACCGTCGCTCCGTTCGACAACGTCGAGTGCCGCAAGGCCGTCATCTACGCGGCCGACAGCAAGTCCCTGCAGACCGCCCGCGGTGGCCCGACCAGTGGTGACCTCGGCGCGAACATGCTGCCGCCCGGCATCCCCGGTGCCGACAAGAAGTACGACCCGTACGGCCTGACCAAGGGCGAGCCGCAGATCGAGAAGGCCAAGGAAGCCCTCAAGGCCTGTGGCAAGCCGGACGGTTTCACGACCACCATCGCGGTCCGCAACAACCGCGCCCCCGAGGTGAAGTCCGCGGAGTCCCTGCAGGCGGCCCTCGACAAGGTCGGCATCAAGGTCACGATCGACCAGTACGACGGCAAGCTCTCCTCCTCCGTCATCGGTTCGCCGGAGAACGTGAAGGCCAAGGGCTACGGCATCATCGTGATGGGCTGGGGCGCCGACTACAACTCCGGCTCGGGCTTCCTGCAGCCGCTGGTCGACGGGTCGTTCATCCTGCCGAACGGCAACAACAACTACACCATGATCAACGACCCTGAGATCAACGGGCTGTTCAAGACCGCCGCTGCCGCCGCCACCCCGGAAGCCGCCGCGCCGTTCTACACCCAGATCAACCAGAAGGTCATGGAGAAGGCGCTGTACCTGCCGATCAACTTCGACAAGGCCTTCGTCTACCACAACCCGCGCCTGACCAACGTCTACTTCAACGACTCCCTGGGCAAGATCGACCTTGCCACCCTCGGCGTCGCGAAGTAGTCAGTCGCAGCCGCACCACGGTTCGCAGGCCGCCCGACTCGTCCGATCGATCGGGCGGCCGACCGTACGGCTCGTCAGACACCAGCTGGTTACGCCTTCACCGCACATGCGCTAGTCCGAAGGGCAGGTGAAGGCCGCAGGCGGCGGTTGCCGTCCCCACAAGGGGCGGCGGCCGTCGGCCCGAGCGGCCGACTGCAGTGCTCGTCTACCTCATACGGCGACTTTTCAACGTCGTCGCAACGCTGCTGGTGGTCTCCGCGGTCACCTTCGGCATCTTCTTCGCGGTCCCGAAGCTGACCGGCAGCGACCCGGCGCTCATGTATGCCGGACGCGAGACCAACGCGACCGCCCTGGCGGGCATCCGGGTCAAGATGGGCTTCGACAAGCCCATCTCCGAGCAGTACCTGATCTTCATGAAGGGCATCTTCACCGGCCGCGACTACGACGGCGGCACCGAGATCACGCACTGCTCGGCCCCGTGCTTCGGCTACTCCTTCAAGACCGAGGTCCCCGTCTGGGACACCCTGGTCGACCGCATGCCGGTCACCCTGTCGCTCGCGCTCGGCGCGGCCGTCATCTGGCTGATCGCGGGCGTGGCCACCGGTGTGATCTCCGCGCTCAAGCGCCGGACCGCCGTCGACCGCACCGTCATGGTCGGAGCCCTCGCCGGCGTCTCCCTGCCGATCTTCTTCACCGGCATGGTGGCCCCCGCGGTCTTCGTCTACGGCCTCGGCTGGCTGGACGTCTCCAACTACAAACCGCTCACCGAGGATCCAGGGGCCTGGCTCAACTCCCTGATCCTGCCCTGGGTGACCCTGGCCTTCCTCTTCGCCGCCACCTACGCCCGCATCACCCGCGCCACGATGCTGGACGTGCTCGGCGAGGACTACATCCGCACCGCCCGCGCCAAGGGGCTCAAGGAGGGCGTGGTCATCCGCAAGCACGCCCTGCGCTCCACGCTGACCCCGGTCGTCACCATGTTCGGCCTCGACCTCGGCGGACTCCTCGGCGGCGCGGTGCTCACCGAGACGACCTTCAACTTCCAGGGTCTGGGGACGGCGGCCGTCGCCGCCATCAGCGCGGGCGACCTCCCGGTGATCATGGGTGTCACCCTGCTCGCCGCGCTGTTCGTGGTGCTGGCCAACCTGATCGTGGACCTGCTGTACGCCGTCATCGACCCGCGCGTGAGGCTGACGTGACCGAGAACCACACCACTGACGCCGGGGCCGCGTCCGTCCCGGGCCCCGCGTCCGGCTCCACGGCCCCCGCTTCCGGCCCCGCCTTCGTGCCCGAACAGGGCAGGGTGCGGGACCGGGCCTTCCTCTCGGTGCGCGACCTCAAGGTGCACTTCCCGACCGACGACGGCCTGGTCAAGTCCGTCGACGGGCTCTCCTTCGACCTGGAGCGCGGCAAGACCCTCGGCATCGTGGGCGAGTCCGGCTCGGGCAAGTCGGTGACCTCGCTCGCGATCATGGGGCTGCACCGCACCGGCCACGTCCGCAACCGCCCGCAGATCTCGGGCGAGGTCGTCCTCGACGGCGAGGACCTGATCAAGGCCGACGCCGACCACGTACGCACCCTGCGCGGCCGCAAGATGGCCATGGTCTTCCAGGACCCGCTGTCCGCGATGCACCCGTACTACTCGGTCGGCAAGCAGATCGTCGAGGCCTACCGGACCCACCACGACGTGGACAAGAAGACGGCGCGCAAGCGGGCCGTCGAGATGCTCGACCGCGTCGGCATCCCCGAGCCCCACCAGCGCGTGGACTCCTACCCGCACGAGTTCTCGGGCGGCATGCGCCAGCGCGCGATGATCGCGATGTCGCTGGTCAACAACCCCGAGCTGCTCATCGCGGACGAGCCGACCACCGCCCTGGACGTCACCGTCCAGGCGCAGATCCTGGACCTGATCCGGGACCTGCAGCGGGAGTTCGGCTCCGCGGTCATCATGATCACGCACGACCTCGGCGTGGTCGCCGAGATGGCCGACGACATCCTCGTGATGTACGGCGGCCGGTGCGTGGAGCGCGGCAGCGCCGAGAAGATCTTCTACGAGCCCCGGCACCCCTACACCTGGGGCCTGCTGGGCTCGATGCCGCGCATCGACCGCGACCAGACCGAGCGCCTCATCCCGGTCAAGGGCTCGCCGCCCAGCCTCATCAACATCCCGAGCGGCTGTGCCTTCCACCCGCGCTGCCCCTACGCGGACCTCCCCAAGGGCGGCATCACCCGTACCCAGCGGCCCGAGCTGGCCCTGGTCGACGGATCCGCGGAGGACGACGGCCGCCACTGGGCCGCCTGCCACCTCTCCCCGGAGCAGCGGAACCGGATCTGGACCGAAGAGATTGCGCCGAAGCTGTGACCGATAAGAAGAAGACGGAAGCGGGGACGGGCCCGGCCGCGGGCACGGTCCCCGCGCAGGCGGACTCGTCCCCCGAACCCCTGCTGAAGGTGACCGGCCTGGTCAAGCACTTCCCCATCACCAAGGGGCTGCTGCGCCGCCAGGTGGGGGCCGTGAAGGCCGTCGACGGCATCGACTTCGACGTCCGGCGCGGCGAGACCCTGGGCATCGTCGGCGAGTCCGGCTGCGGCAAGTCGACCATGGGCCGGCTGATCACGCGCCTGCTCGAACCGACCGGCGGCTCGGTCGAGTTCGAGGGCAAGGACATCACGCACCTGAGCGTCGGCGCCATGCGCCCGCTGCGCCGCGACGTGCAGATGATCTTCCAGGACCCGTACGGCTCGCTGAACCCGCGGCACACGGTGGGCACCATCATCGGCGCCCCGTTCAAGCTCCAGGGCGTCCAGCCCGAGGGCGGCCTCAAGGCGGAGGTGCAGCGGCTGCTCTCCCTGGTCGGCCTGAACCCGGAGCACTACAACCGCTACCCGCACGAGTTCTCCGGCGGCCAGCGCCAGCGCATCGGCATCGCGCGGGCGCTCGCGCTCAAGCCGAAGCTGGTCGTCGCGGACGAGCCGGTCTCGGCGCTGGACGTGTCGATCCAGGCCCAGGTGGTCAACCTGCTGGACGACCTCCAGGAGGAGCTCGGCCTCACCTACGTGATCATCGCGCATGACCTGTCGGTCATCCGGCACGTCTCGGACCGCATCGCGGTCATGTACCTCGGCAAGATCGTCGAGCTCGCCGACCGCAAGTCCCTGTACGAGGCTCCGATGCACCCGTACACGACCGCGCTGATGTCGGCCGTGCCGGTGCCGGACCCGAGGCGGCGCGGCGCGAAGAGCGGCCGCATCCTGCTGAAGGGCGACGTGCCGTCGCCGATCTCGCCGCCGAGCGGCTGCCGCTTCCACACCCGGTGCTGGAAGGCGACGCAGGTCTGCACGGTGCAGGAGCCGCCGCTCGTCGCTCTGAAGACCGGCCACCAGGTGGCCTGTCACCACCCGGAGAACGCGCCCGACCAGTCCCCGAACGACCCGCCGCTCCCGGGTGCGGCGGAAGCGGTGTCCACGGTCGCGGAGTAACGGCCGAGCCGGGCCCGCCCGAGCCCCGGACCCAGGACCCCTCGCCTCGAACGCCGGCGCACTTCAGCCCCGCCGGCGTTCGAGGCGCGTCCGGTTCCCGGGCCGGCCCCGGCAGCGCCTGCCCGACGCTGCCCGCGCCTGCCCGACGCTGCTCGTGCTCGGCGGCGCTGCCCGCGCCCGGCGGGGTGTGCGCCAGCGTGGAAAGAGCCCCGGAACGATCTCCGGGCCCCTGCCCGGACCACCCGTTCCCGCACGCCGCGAGGCGACCGGCAGAATGGGGCCCGTGCTCCACGATCTCTTCCCGCCCGGAATCCAGCACGGCCTGGACCTCGCGGGCATCTTCGTCTTCGCCCTGGCCGGGGCCCTGCTCGCCGTACGCAAGAACTTCGACGTCTTCGGCATCGCCGTCCTCGCGCTCGTCACCGCCCTCGGCGGCGGTCTCTTCCGGGACATCGTCATCGGTGCCACCCCGCCCGCGGCCTTCGGCGACCTCGGCTTCTTCGTGACGCCCCTGGTCGCCGCCGCCATAGTGTTCTTCCTCCATCCCGAGGTGCAGCGGATCAACCGCGCGATCAACGTCTGCGACGCGGCCGGCCTCGGACTGTTCTGCGTGACGGGGACGACGAAGGCGTACGAGTTCGGCCTCGGCCTCACCGCGTCCGCCGCGCTCGGCCTGGCCACGGCCGTCGGCGGGGGTGTGCTGCGCGACGTACTCGTCAACGAGGTGCCCTCGCTGCTGCGCGACCGCGAGATGTACGCGGTGCCGGCCATCATCGGAGCCTCGATGGTCGCCCTCTTCATCAGCTTCGACATCCTGAACGCCGTCACGACCGGCGTCGCGATCGTCACCACCTTCGTGCTCCGGCTCCTGGCCATCCGCTACCACCTGCGGGCGCCGCTCGCCTGGAACCGGCGCTCGGCGGTCGCGGAGGAGCCGTGACGAGGCCGAAACCCAAGAAAGCTACCGCTTAGTAGCTACTTCGTTGTACCGTCGTCCGCATGTCACACGCAGCTGCCAAGGCCACCGTCGGCGACAGCGAGTTCGACCGCGACACCGCCGTCACCGCTCGCGCGGGCGACCCCGGGGTGTACGACGCGGACCTCTCCGCCGGGTGGACGATCATCACCGCCGTCAACGGCGGCTACCTCCTGGCCCTCGTCGGCCGCGCCCTGTCGGCGACCCTGCCGCACCCGGACCCGTTCACGGTCTCCGCGCACTACCTGACCTCGTCCGTGCCCGGCCCCGCCGTGATCCGCACCGAGGTCGTACGCGTCGGCCGCACGCTCTCCACCGGCCAGGCCTCGCTCTTCCAGTACGACGAGAACGGCACCGAGATCGAGCGCCTCCGCGTCCTCGCCTCGTACGGGGACCTCTCCGCGCTCCCGGACGCCGTCCACACCACGGCCCTCCCGCCGCTCATCCCCGCCTACGAGGACTGCCTCGGCCCCGAGGCCGGCCCGGCGCCGATCCCCGGCAGCTCGGCGATCGTGGACCGGCTCCGGCTGCGCCTGGACCCGGCGACGGCCGGCTGGGCGGTCGGACAGCCGTCGGGCAAGGGCGAGATGCGGTCCTGGTTCGAGCTCGCCGACGGGCGCGACGCGGATCCCCTCTCGCTGCTGCTGGCGGTCGACGCGCTCCCGCCGACCTCCTTCGACCTCGGCCTCGTCGGCTGGACCCCGACCGTGGAACTCACCACGCACGTCCGCCACCGTCCGGCCCCGGGCCCGCTCCGCGTCGCCATCACCACGCGCAACCTGGCGGGCGGCTTCCTGGAGGAGGACGCGGAGATCTGGGACTCGGCGGACCGGCTGGTGGCCCAGTCCCGCCAACTGGCACGCGCGCCGCGCCTCGCTCCCTGACCTCGGCGTCGCGGCTCGCTCCCTGACACCGCCCGAGCCTCCGGCACGTCCAGCCCCGCCGGGGTTCGGGACGCGGGGTCCGGGACGGAGCCCCAGGTCTTTCGGTCAGGGCGAGCCCGGGGAACGGTGGAAGGGCGGGTAGGGGACAGCGGCTCCGCGCAGCGGTGGCCCTGCCCCGCCCTCCCCCGCCGCCCTCCCCCCGGCGGGTCCGGCCGAGGCCCCGGACCACCGACCCCGCCCCGCGCGGGATCCCGGGGCACGGGGGACTCGTAGAATCGGGGGATCATGGCCTACCTCGACCACGCCGCCACCACTCCGATGCTCCCGGAGGCCGCTGCGGCGATGACCGCCCAGTTCGGCGTCACCGGCAACGCGTCCTCCCTGCACGCCGCCGGCCGCCGCGCCCGCCGCACCGTCGAGGAGGCCCGCGAGGCCCTCGCCGAGGCGCTCGGAGCCCGGCCGAGCGAGGTGGTCTTCACCGCGGGTGGCACGGAGGCCGACAACCTCGCCGTCAAGGGGCTCTACTGGGCCCGCCGCGACGCGGACCCCGCCCGGACCCGCATCCTCGCCAGCCCCGTCGAGCACCACGCCGTCCTCGACGCCGTGCACTGGCTCGCGGAGCACGAAGGGGCCCAGGTCGAGTACCTCCCCGTCGACCGCTACGGCCGCGTGCGCCCCGAAGCCTTCCGCGAAGCGATCGCGCGGAACCCCGAGGACGTCGCCCTCGCCACCGTCATGTGGGCCAACAACGAGATCGGCACGGTCATGCCGGTCGCGGAACTGGCCGCCATCGCGGGCGAGTCCGGCATCCCGCTGCACTCCGACGCCGTCCAGGCCTTCGGCCAGCTCGACGTCCGCTTCGATGACAGCGGCCTCGCCGCCATGACCGTCAGCGGCCACAAGGTCGGCGGACCGTACGGGATCGGCGCGCTGCTGCTCGGCCGCGACCAGAGCCCCGTACCCGTCCTGCACGGCGGAGGCCAGGAGCGGCACGTCCGCTCCGGCACCCTCGACGTCCCGGCGATCGCCGCCTTCGCGGTGGCCGCCGTGCTCGCCGCCGAGCGGCGCGAACGCTTCGCCGCCGAGATCGGCGCGCTGCGCGACCAGCTCGTCGCCGCCGTGCTCCGCGAGGTCCCCGACGCGGTCCTGGGCGGCGACCCCGTCGACCGGCTCCCCGCCAACGCCCACTTCAGCTTCCCGGGCTGCGAGGGCGACTCCCTGCTGCTCCTGCTCGACGCCCAGGGCATCGAGTGCTCCACCGGCTCGGCCTGCACGGCGGGCGTGGCCCAGCCCAGCCACGTCGTGCTGGCCACCGGCACGGATCCGCAGCTGGCGCGCGGCACCCTGCGCTTCTCCCTCGGCCACACGTCCACGAAGGCCGACGTGGACGCGGTGGCCGCCGCCATCGGCCCGGCCGTGACCCGCGCCCGCACGGCGGGCCTCAGCTAGTGCCGCGTCGGGCAAGGTTTGCCCCGACGGGGCGAACGTTGCCTGACGCGGCACTAGTGCTCTGAACGCAGGGCCTCGCCGACCAGGCGGACGTAGCGGTTCCAGTCCCAATGGGGCCCGGGATCCGTGTGGTCGGCGCCCGGGACCTCGGAGTGGCCGACGAGGTGCTTGCGGTCCGCGGGTATGCCGTACCTCCGGCAGATCCCGGCGGCGAGCAGCGCCGAAGCCTCGTACATGGCGTCCGTGAAGTCCTGCGGCCGGTCCACGAAACCGACGTGCTCGATCCCGACGCTGCGCTCGTTCATGGAGCGGTTCCCCGAGTGGAAGGCGACGTCGAGCTCGCGCACCATCTGCTCTATGTGACCGTCCTGGCCGACTATGTAGTGGGCCGACGCCCGGTGGAACGGATTCTTGAAGGCGTCCACCGAGGACGCGAAACTGCCTTGTGTGACATGCACGACGATCCGGTCCACGCGATAGTCGGCGGGCCGGTCCGCCAGCCGCCAGTTCGCCGGCGAGGCCGAGGTCCACCCCGCCCCCGCGTGGTCCAGCTCACCTTCCTTGCGCGGCTTGGACACCCCCGGCACCAGCCACCAGGCCCGTCCCAGCTCGTCCCGCCCGGCGACCGCCGCCACCGCGACGACCCCGAGCCCGCCGAACAGCAGCGCCCTGCGGGTCCGCCCCGGCCGCCTGACCCCCGCGGCACCCTTGTTCCCCGCGGCCCCTTCGGTGCCCGAAGCACCGCCGTCGCCCTTGCTCCCCATGGTTCTCCACCCCCCTGACCCGATAACGCGCTGTGACCCCGCGCGGTTCCCCGTACCCTGGACGGTGCTATGACTGAGAACCTGCCGAGCAGCCCCCGCCCCCTGCGCATCCTCGCCGCCATGTCCGGCGGCGTGGACTCCGCCGTCGCCGCCGCCCGCGCCGTCGAAGCCGGGCACGACGTGACCGGTGTCCACCTCGCGCTCTCCGCGAACCCGCAGTCCTTCCGGACCGGCGCCCGCGGCTGCTGCACGATCGAGGACTCCCGCGACGCCCGCCGCGCCGCCGACGTCATCGGCATCCCGTTCTACGTCTGGGACCTCGCCGAGCGCTTCCGCGAGGACGTGGTCGAGGACTTCATCGCCGAGTACGAGGCCGGGCGCACCCCGAACCCGTGCCTGCGCTGCAACGAGAAGATCAAGTTCGCGGCGCTGCTCGACAAGGCCCTCGCCCTCGGCTTCGACGCCGTCTGCACCGGCCACTACGCCACCGTCGTCCTCAACGACGACGGCACCCGCGAGCTGCACCGCGCCTCGGACATGGCCAAGGACCAGTCGTACGTCCTCGGCGTCCTCGACGAGAAGCAGCTCGCCCACGCCCTCTTCCCGCTCGGCGACACCCTCACCACCAAGGACGAGATCCGCGCCGAGGCCGAGGAGCGCGGTCTGGCCGTCGCGAAGAAGCCCGACAGCCACGACATCTGCTTCATCGCCGACGGCGACACCCAGGGCTTCCTCGCCGGCCGTCTCGGCAAGGCCGAGGGCGACATCGTCGACGGGGTCACCGGCGAGAAGGTCGGCACCCACGAGGGCGCCTTCGGCTTCACCATCGGCCAGCGCAAGGGCCTGCGGATCGGCCACCCGGCCCCCGACGGCAAGCCGCGCTACGTCCTCGACATCTCCCCGGTGAACAACACCGTCACCGTCGGCCCCGTCGAGGCCCTCGACGTCACCGCGCTCACCGCGATCCGCCCGCGCTGGTGCGGCTCCAGCCCCGCCGCCCCGGGTACGTACACGGCGCAGCTGCGCGCCCACGGCGGTGAGACCGAGGTCTTCGCCGAGCTGGTGGACGGCGAGCTGCAGGTGCGCTTCACGGAGCCGGTCCGCGGCGTCGCCCCCGGGCAGGCGATCGTCCTCTACGACGGCACGCGCGTGGTCGGCTCCGCCACCATCGCCACGACCACCCGGGCCACCGCCGACGCAGCGTCCGCGGCGGCGCTCTAGCCGGAGCGCGCGCCGGGCGCCCCCGGGGGGGCCCCGGGGCGGGGGCGCACGATAGCGTGAGGCGCGCCCGGGGGGCGCCAGGTGGCGAA
>NZ_JBSGWY010000003.1:246273-299029 GCF_053609145.1 Streptomyces sp. NPDC054961
CCCGGCGGGGGGGCGGGCCCGGTCGCGGTGGCGCCGCGCCCCCCCCGCGGGGGCCCGCCCCCCGCCCCCCCCCCCCCGGGGGCGGTCCGGTTCGGGCCCGCGGCCCCCGGCAGCCGGACCGGTCAGGCCACCGTCAGGACGATCTTGCCGGTGGTGCGGCCGCGGTCGACGATCTCGTGGGCCTTCGCCGCCTCGGACAGCGGCAGGACCGTGTCGACGACCGGGCGGAGCCGGCCCTTCTCCACCAGGGCCGCGATCTCCACCAGGCCCCGGAAGTCCGGCTCGACCAGCGTCCAGCCGGTGCGGAAGCCCTCCGCGTCGGCCGGTACGTCGTCCGGCGAGGGCAGGGTCACCAGGTGGCCTCCGGGCTTGAGGACTTTCAGCGAGCGCTCGCCGTTCTCCCCGCCGAGGGCGTCGATCACGATGTCCACGTCCGATACCGCCTCGGTGAAGTCGGCCGAGCGGTAGTCGATCAGCTCGTCCGCGCCGAGCTCGCGCAGCATGCCGTGCTTGGCCTCGCTCGCCGTGCCGATGACGTACGCGCCGCGCGCCTTGGCGATCTGCACCGCGAGGTGGCCGACGCCGCCCGCCGCCGCGTGGATGAGCACCCGGTGCCCGGGGGCGACCGCGGCCGTGTCCACCAGCGCCTGCCAGGCGGTCAGCGCCGCCAGCGGGAGTGAGGCCGCCTGCACGTGGTCGAGCGAGGCGGGCTTGCGGGCGAAGTGCCGGGCCGGACCCGCCACGTACTCGGCGTAGCCGCCCGCCTGACGGGGGAAGCTCGGCATGCCGTAGACCTCGTCGCCCGGGGCGTACAGGGTCACGCCGGGGCCGACCGCCTCGACGGTGCCGGAGACGTCCCAGCCCACGATGGGGACCTCGCCCCAGGAGATCAGGGCCCCGCTGGCCCGCGTCTTGGAGTCGACCGGGTTCACGCCCGCCGCGTGGACGCGCACCAGGATCTCGTTCAGGCCCGGCTCCGGCCGGTCGATCTCCCGCTCGACCAGGGTCTCGGGGCCGCCCCACTCGCTCACGACCATCGCGCGCATGTCTGTTCTCCTCATCAGTCCGAATACGTCCGACTCGTGCGAAACCGGGGTTTTCCCCGGTGACGTGTCCCAGATTCGGACACCGCGACGGCCGTCGGTATTGGCCGTCCGGCCACTATCTGACAGAATCTGGCCATGAGTGAGGCGCGTACGGAGCGAACGGCACCCACGGGAACCACCGGGGGGAGCGGTGCGAGCGACCGGCACCTGGTCGCCGTGCTCGCCCTGCCCGGCTTCCCCCCGTTCGAGCTCGGGATCCCCTCCCGCGTCTTCGGCAGCGCCGTGGGCGAGGGTGGGGAGGCCCTGTACGAGGTGGTCGTCTGCACCGCCGACGGCGGCCCCGTGCTCAGCGACTCCGGCTTCACCATCCAGCCCGCCGCCGGACCCGAGGCCCTCGCCGCCGCCGACACCGTGATCATCCCGCCCACTCACTCCATGCCCGAGCTGGCCGTCGGGGGACCGTTGCCGCCCGAGGTGGCCGCGGCCATCGCCGGGATCCGCCCCGGCACCCGCCTGGTCTCCATCTGCACCGGCTCCTACGTGCTCGCGGCCGCCGGAATCCTCGACGGCCGCCCCGCCACGACGCACTGGAACCTCGCCCCCGAGTTCCGCCGGGCCTACCCGCGGGTCCTCGTCGACGAGGAAGTCCTCTTCGTCGACGACGGCGACGTCCTGACCTCCGCCGGGGTCTCCGCCGGCGTCGACCTGTGCCTGCACCTGATCCGCCGGGACCACGGCGTCGCCGTCACCAACCGGGCCGCCCGCATGTGCGTCGTACCGCCCTGGCGCGACGGCGGTCAGGCCCAGTACATCGACCGGCCCGTCCCCGAGCCGACCGTCGCCACCACGACCGCCACCCGCGCGTGGGCCCTGGAACGGCTGGCGGAGCCGATCGCGCTGGCCGAGCTGGCCGCCCACGCCCGGATGAGCCTGCGGACCTTCACGCGCCGCTTCCGCGACGAGGTGGGGATGACCCCGGTGCAGTGGCTCACCACGCAACGCCTCGAGATCGCACGCCAGTTGCTGGAGTCCAGCGATCTGCCGGTCGACCTGGTCGCCCACCGGTCCGGCTTCGGCTCGGGCAACTCCCTGCGCCAGCACATGAGGGCGTCCCTCGGCGTTTCACCGATCGCCTACCGGCGCACCTTCCGCCCGGCCCTCGCGGAGGCATGACCCCGGGGGTCATGGCCGCCACGGGCAGCGCTTGGCAGGATCGAACCAGTCGAACCAGTCGAACCAGTCGAACCAGTCGAAGCAGCCGGACCAACGGCCCGACCCGGACCAAGACTTGTGGAGGCACAGACCATGACCGCCTACGCCATCGCCCACATACGCCCCGAGACCATGAACGAGGACATCCTCCGCTACATCGAGGAGATCCAGGCCACCATGGACCCCTTCGACGGCCGCTTCATGGTCCACGGCCGTCAGGTCGAGGTCATGGAGGGCGCCTGGCCCGGCACGATCGTCATGATCGCCTTCCCGGACCTCGGGGCGGCCCGCGCGTGGTACGCCTCGGCCGCCTACCAGGCGCTGATCCCGCTGCGCGCGGACCACATCGCTGGGGACGTCATCCTCGTCGACGGAGTCCCCGCCGACTACGACGCGTCGGAGACGGCCGCCGCCCTGCGCGAGGCGGCCGGCCTCTGAACCGGGGCCCGGATGCCGCTCCGGGGCCCCGCCCGGGTTCCGGCCCGCCCCAGGCCCGCCCGGGCCCGATGCCCGGGTCCGAGGCCCCCGCCCCGGGGTCGCCCGCCCCCGCAGCCGGTAGGGCCGCCCGGGGCCGGGGTGCGAGCATGGCCGCATGGCTACTCACCTGATCACCGGCGCCGGCTCCGGCATCGGCGCCGCCGTCGCGAACCGGCTGCACGCCCGTGGCGACGACCTCGTCCTGCTCGCCCGCGACGCCGCCCGCGCCAAGCAGCTCACCGAGCGCTACCCCGGATCCCGTGCGCTCGTCGGCGACCTCGCCGACCCCGACCGGCTCTCCTGGGCCTTCTCCAAGCAGGCGATCCCCGAGCGCATCGACTCCCTCCTGCACATCGCCGGGATCGTCGACCTCGGCCCCGTCGGCGAGCTGCGCCCCAAGACCTGGCACCAGCAGCTCAACGTCAACCTCATCGCCCCCGCCGAGGTGACCCGCCTGCTGCTCCCCACCCTGCGCGCCTCGCACGCGACCGTGGTCTTCGTGAACTCCGGCGCCGGCCTCGCCGCCCACGCCGAGTGGAGCGCGTACGCCGCCTCCAAGCACGGCCTGAAGGCCCTGGCCGACTCGCTCCGCGCGGAGGAGAAGGAGCACGGCATCCGCGTCACGTCCGTCTACCCCGGCCGTACCGCCACCCCCATGCAGGCCAAGGTCCGCTCGCAGGAGGGCGAGTCCTACGACGCCGCCGACTGGATCGACCCCGAGTCCGTCGCGACGACCGTCGTCATGGCCGTCGACCTGCCCCGCGACGCCGTGGTCAGCGACCTCTCCGTCAGGCCCGGCCGATGAGTGCCACCGGCGGAGCCACCGGCATCGGCTCGCTGCCCGGCGGCGACGCGCGCGAAGCCGCCAAGACGGTCACCGGCTCCTTCGAGGAGTTCCCGTACCTCGCCGAGCTGCCCGCCCGGGGCCCCGGCGCGGACATGATCGGCCGCTCCCTCGGCCTGCTCGTGGACATGTACGCGCACGTGGAGCCCAGCGGCTGGCGGATCAGCGACCGGCCCGGCCGCGACAGCAGGCGGGCCGGTTCCTGGCTCGGTGAGGACCTCGACGCCCTGGAGGAGTTCACCCAGGGCTACCAGGGACGGCTGAAGGTGCAGGCCGTCGGGCCGTGGACGCTCGCGGCCGCGCTGGAGATGCACGGCGGCGAGGCCCTGCTCCAGGACCCGGGCGCCTGCCGTGACCTGGCCGGCTCCCTCGCCGAAGGCGTCCGCGAGCACCTGGCCGACGTGCGCACGCGGATCCCCGGCGCCGAGATCGTCCTCCAGTACGACGAACCCTCGCTGTCGGCCGTGCTGCTCGGGCGGGTCCGGTCCGCGAGCGGCTACCGCACCTACCGCGCCGTCGACCGGCAGGTCGTCGAGGGCACGCTGCGCGACCTGTTCGCCGTCCACGACGGGGAGGTCGTCGTCCACTCCTGCGCGCCCGAAGTGCCCTTCGGGCTGCTGCGGCGGGCCGGGGCCTCGGGCGTGTCGTTCGATTTCTCCTTGCTCACCGAGCGCGAGGACGACGCCATCGGGGAAGCCGTCGAAGCGGGTACGAAACTCTTCGCCGGAGTGGTGCCCGGCACCGACGGCCCGTTGTCGGACCCGGGCGGTAGCGTCATGGGTGTCAGGAAGCTTTGGCGCAGGCTGGGGCTGACCCCGGGGACTCTGGCGGAGTCCGTCGTGGTCACTCCGTCGTGCGGTCTGGCGGGCGCTTCGCCCGCCTACGCGCGCGCGGTCCAGGCGCACTGCGTCAGGGCGGCGAGGTCGCTCGCCGACAACCCTGAGTGATGGATCGAGACGGGCCACGGGAGGACACGGCATGGCAGCCGAACAGAAGCAGGGCAGCGACACGGCCGCACCGGCGGCGGTGCGCGAGCAGCACGCGCTGCTCGCCGAGCAGGTCGAGGAGCACCGCTTCCGGTACTACGTGAACGACCAGCCGGTCGTCAGCGACGCCGAGTTCGACCAGCTGCTGCGCTCCCTGGAGGCGCTGGAGGAGGAGTACCCGGAGCTGCGCACGCCCGATTCGCCCACCCAGAAGGTGGCCGGGGCGTACGAGACGGACTTCGCCTCCGTCGTGCACCGCGAGCGGATGCTCTCCCTCGACAACGCCTTCGACGACGAGGAACTGGCGGCCTGGGCCGAGCGCGTGGCCCGGGACGCCAACACCTCCGACTACCACTACCTGTGCGAGCTGAAGGTGGACGGCCTCGCGGTCAACCTCACCTACGAGAACGGCCGCCTGACCCGCGCCGCCACCCGCGGCGACGGCCGCACCGGCGAGGACGTCACGCCGAACGTCCGCACCATCGCCGAGATCCCCGACCGGCTCAAGGGCGACCGGATCCCCGCCCTGGTCGAGATCCGCGGCGAGGTCTACTTCCCGATGGAGAAGTTCGAGGAGCTCAACGCCCGGCTCGTCGAGGCCGAGGGCAAGCCCTTCGCCAACCCGCGCAACGCGGCGGCCGGTTCACTGCGCCAGAAGGACCCCAAGGTCACCGCGAGCCGCCCGCTGCACATGGTGGTGCACGGCATCGGCGCCCGCGAGGGCTTCGAGATCGAGTACCAGTCGCAGGCCTACGAGCTGCTCCACGAGTGGGGCCTGCCCACCGGCGGGCACAACAAGGTGGTCTCCTCGCTCGCCGAGGTCCGGGAGTTCATCGCGTACTTCGGCGAGAACCGGCACTCCGTCGCGCACGAGATCGACGGCGTCGTCGTCAAGCTGGACGAGATCTCCCTCCAGGGCCGGCTCGGCTCCACCGCGCGCGCCCCGCGCTGGGCCATCGCCTGGAAGTACGCCCCCGAAGAGGTCAACACCAAGCTGATCGACATCAAGGTCGGCGTCGGCCGCACCGGGCGCGTGACCCCGTACGCGCAGGTCGAGCCGGTGACGGTGGCGGGCTCCGAGGTCGAGTTCGCGACCCTGCACAACCAGGAGGTCGTCAAGGCCAAGGGCGTGCTCATCGGGGACACCGTCGTGCTGCGCAAGGCGGGCGACGTCATCCCCGAGATCCTCGGCCCCGTCGTGGACCTGCGGGACGGCAGCGAGCGGGAGTTCGTGATGCCGGCCGCGTGCCCCGCGTGCGGGACGGCGCTGCGCCCGATGAAGGAGGGGGACATCGACGTCCGGTGCCCCAACGCCCAGACCTGCCCCGCCCAGTTGCGCGAGCGGATCTTCTACCTCGGCGGCCGCCAGAGCCTGGACATCGAGAACTTCGGCATGGTGGCGGCGGCCGCGCTGACCGGCCCGCTGGAGCCGGCGCAGCCGCCCCTGCTGGACGAGGGCGACCTCTTCGGCCTGACCATCGAGCAGTTGCTCCCCATCAAGGCCTACGTCCTGGACCCGGACAGCGGGCTGCCCAAGCGGGACCCCAAGACGGGCGAGGAGAAGATCGTCACGGTCTTCGCCAACCAGAAGGGCGAGCCGAAGAAGAACGCCCTGTCGATGCTCGAGAACATCGCGGCCGCCAAGGAGCGCCCGCTCGCCCGCATCATCAACGGCCTGTCGATCCGTCACGTCGGCCCGGTGGCGGCGGAGGCGCTCGCCCGCGAGTTCCGGTCGATCGAGCGCATCGAGCAGGCCACCGAGGAGGAGCTGACCGCCACCGAAGGCGTCGGCGCGATCATCGCCGCCTCCCTCAAGGAATGGTTCGCCGTCGACTGGCACCAGGAGATCCTGCGCAAGTGGCGGGAGGCCGGCGTCCGGATGGAGGAGGAAGGTTCCGGCGAGGAGGAGGGCCCGCGCCCGCTCGAGGGCCTGACCGTCGTCGTCACCGGCACTTTGCAGAGCCACACCCGGGACGGTGCGAAGGAGGCCCTGCAGAGCCGGGGCGCCAAGGTGACCGGGTCCGTGTCGAAGAAGACCTCCTTCGTCGTGGTCGGCGACAACCCCGGCTCCAAGTACGACAAGGCGATGCAGCTGAAGCTCGCCGTCCTCGACGACGCCGGCTTCGCCGTCCTGCTCGAAGAGGGCCCCGACGCCGCCCGCGCGGCCGCCCTCCCGGTGGACGGCGTCGCCGCAGCGGAGTAACGAAGGCGAACGGATGCACGGCGTGCGGCCGCGGGAGCGGGCGCACGCCAGGCGCGGCGGCCGGTGGCACCGGGCGCCGTCATGGCCCCGTCCGGCGGCAATCGGCCGGTACACGGCCACCGCAAGGCCGGTACAAGGCTGTTCGCGGGGCGGTGACCTGTCGGATCATCGGATGGGTGACCCGGGGGTCCTGGTCCAAACTCACCCGTTCGGCGGATACCGTACTGATGAGGATGGCCGGGTCGTATTCGGGCAACCGCCGCCGACCGCTGCCCCTGGGTGCCTCTCGCGTCCTACTGTTGAGGGGTGCGCCCGTCGTGCACGGCTGCTTGACGCGCTGTTGCCGTGAGGGCATGACAACGGGGCCATTGCGTGGCATCGGCATCGCCGGCTGTGAGAGGGACGGGCATGAAACCCACCGAGAGCGCCGACCCGTCACCAGATTTCGGCGGGGACCTCCCGTCCCTGCGGACGGGCCGGTTCGGTGTCCTGGGAGCCAGGACACCGGGATCCCGACCGCTCGGCACCGGGGCGGGCACGGGCGGAGCGGGGCGGAGCGCCGCGCTGCCCTTCGCCGTCGTGGGTCTCGCCGCCGCGCTGCTCGCCGTCGGCATCGTCACGGCGCTGAGCGGCCGTCACGCCCTGTTCCCCGGCGGCCCGGTCGGCTGGGCCCTCGCCCTGCTCACCGGCATCATCGTCGGCCACCTCGTCGCCCTCGGCCGCGACCGCTGGTGGGGCGGCACCGGTTCGGGCGCGGCCCTCACCCTCGCCGTCCTCATCCTCTACGGATGGGTTCCCGCCGGCCTCGTCTCGCTCGCCGTGGTCACCCTCGTCGGGGCCGCCCGCCGGCACCGCTGGCGCCAGGGCCTGCTGCACGGCTCCACCGACGTGCTCGGCATCGGCGCGGGCGCGCTCGTGCTCGCCGCCTTCGGCGAGTCGCCGTCCGTGGAACACCCGTGGGAACCCACCAGCTGGGGGATCGACGCGGTCCCCGAGGTCATCCTGGTCGCCGTCACGTACCTGCTCGTCACCCGCGTCCTGCTGTGGCTCGCACTCGCTCCGCACCACGGGGGACTGCCCACCGTCGCCCGCACCGCACTGCTGCGCCAGGGCCTGGTGGCCGTCGCCCTCCTCGGCATCGCCCCGCTGATCTGCGTGGTCGCCGAATCGCAGCCGGTCCTGCTGCCGCTCTTCGCCGTACCGCTGATCGCCCTCGACTCCACCCTGTGGATCGCCCGCGCCCGCGCCGAGGAGCAGCTGAAGGACCCGCTGACCGGGCTGCCGAACCGCCAGTGGCTGCTGGAGCGCGCCTGGACCGCCCTCGACCAGGCCGAACGGCTGGGCACCCGCTCGGCGCTGGTACTGATCGACCTGGACCGCTTCCGCGCGGTCAACGACACCCTGGGCCACCTCGCCGGCGACCGGCTGCTCCTGCAGATCGCGGACCGGCTGCGCCAGGCCCTGCCCCCGGACGCCGAGGCCGCCCGCCTCGGCGGCGACGAGTTCGCCGTCCTGCTCCCCATCGCCGACTCCACCACCAGCGCCCAGCGGGTCGCGCGCCACCTCGTCGCCGAGCTCAGCTCACCCCTCGACCTGGACGGCCTGACCCTGGTCCTGGAGGCCAGCGCCGGCCTCGCCGTCTTCCCCGACCACGCGCTCGACGCGGAGGGCCTGCTGCGCCGCGCCGACGTCGCCATGTACCAGGCGAAGCGGGACCGCACGGGCGTCGAGGTCTACGAGTCCAAGCGCGACAGCAACACCCCCGACCGGCTCGGCCTGCTGGGCGACCTGCGGCGCGCCCTGGACGCGGGCGAGGTGGAACTGCACTACCAGCCGAAGGTCCGTTTCGACGGGCAGGTGGCCGGCCTCGAGGCCCTCGTACGGTGGGTGCACCCGGAGCGCGGCCGGGTCTCCCCGGACGAGTTCATCGCCATCGCCGAGACGTCCGGGCTGATGCCGCACCTGACGGAGTACGTCCTGGAGACCGCGCTCGCGCAGGTCGCCCGGTGGCGGGCCCAGGGCCTCAAGGTCCCGGTCGCCGTCAACGTCTCGCCGCGCGACGTCCACACGCCCGGCTTCGCGGGCGCGGTGGCCGCGCGCCTGGCCCGCCACGGGGTCCCGGCGAGCGGGCTGCAGCTGGAGATAACGGAACACGTCCTGCTGGAGGACCCGCAGCGGGCCGCCGACACCATGGCAGGGCTGACCGGCCACGGCGTGAAGATGTCCCTGGACGACTTCGGCACGGGCTATTCCTCCCTCGTCCACCTGCGGCGGCTGCCGGTCAGCGAATTGAAGATCGACCGCTCCTTCGTGGCCCGCCTCGCGGTGGACGCCCAGGACGCGGAGATCGTCCGCTGCACGGTGGACCTCGCCCACTCGCTCGGCCTGCTGGTCGTCGCGGAGGGCGTCGAGGACGACGAGACGTGGGAGCGGCTGCGCGACCTGGGCTGCGACGCCGTCCAGGGCTGGCTGGTCGCCGCCGCGATGCCCCCGCAGGAGGCCACGGCCTGGCTGCTCGCCCGCGGCGAGCGCGGCTGGCGCCGGCCGGCGGACATCACGGCCGAGCTGGCGGCGGAGGCCGCGGCCGCGCAGGCGCAGTGAGGTACGTCGAGGCACCGACGGAATACCGGCCCGCGCCGGGCGACGCGCCGTCGGTGTTCCTGGCGGGCGGGATCACGCACTGCCCGCCGTGGCAGCCGCGGGCGGCGGCCGCCCTGGCACGGTTCGTGGTCCTCAACCCCCGCCGCGCGGACTTCGACGTGTCCGACCCCTCGCAGACGGACGTCCAGATCGCGTGGGAGTACGCCCACCTGCGGCGGGCCGACGTCACGCTGTTCTGGTTCCCCGCCTGCGACGCCGCGCTGACGGTCCAGCCGATCACGCTGTACGAACTGGGCTTCGCCGCGGCCGTGCCGTCCCGCCGCCTGGCCGTGGGCGCCGACCCGGGCTACCCGCGCCGCGGGGACGTCGTCACGCAGCTCGCCCTGGCCCGCCCGGACCTCCGGGTCCACCGCACGCTGCCCGGCACCCTGTCCGAGGCCCGGGCCCACCTCACCGGCCTGGCCTGACGCCGGGGCCCCGCGGGGGGCGGAATCGGGCCCGCCCGGAGGGTTCGGGGCGCCCCGGGGGAAACCGGGGCGTCGGGCGGGGGCCGGGCCCCATAGGATTGGGCCCGAAACCTACACACCCGAACCCGCAGAGGATCGCTGCATGCCTGGCATCACGCGCGAGGAGGTCGCCCACCTCGCTCGGCTGGCACGTCTGGAGCTGAAGAGCGAAGAGCTCGACCACTTCGCTGGACAGCTCGACGACATCATCGGCGCGGTCGCCCGCGTTTCCGAGGTCGCCGACCAAGACGTCCCGCCGACCTCCCACCCGCTGCCGCTGACGAACGTCATGCGCGCGGACGAGGTCCGTCCGTCGCTCACCCCCGAGCAGGCGCTTTCCGGCGCTCCCGCCCAGGAGCAGCAGCGTTTCAAGGTGCCGCAGATCCTGGGGGAGGACTAACAACATGACCGACACGCACACGATCATCCGGCTCACCGCCGCACAGACCGCCGAGAAGATCGCCTCCGGCGAGCTCACGGCCGTCGAGGTCACCGAGGCCCACCTGGCCCGCATCGAGGCGACCGACGAGAAGGTCCACGCCTTCCTGCACGTCGACCGCGAGGGCGCCCTCGCCCAGGCGCGCGCCGTGGACGCCAAGAAGGCGGCCGGCGAGAAGCTGGGCCCGCTCGCCGGCGTCCCGCTCGCCCTCAAGGACATCTTCACCACCGTCGGGATCCCGACGACGGTCGGTTCGAAGATCCTCGAAGGCTGGATCCCGCCCTACGACGCCACCCTGACGCGCAAGCTGAAGGAAGCCGACGTCGTCATCCTCGGCAAGACCAACATGGACGAGTTCGCCATGGGGTCCTCGACCGAGAACAGCGCCTACGGGCCCACCGGCAACCCCTGGGACCTCACCCGGATCCCCGGCGGCTCCGGCGGCGGCTCCGCGGCCGCGCTCGCCGCCTTCCAGGCGCCGCTCGCGATCGGCACGGACACCGGCGGTTCCATCCGCCAGCCCGCCGCCGTCACCGGCACCGTCGGCGTGAAGCCCACGTACGGCGGCGTCTCCCGCTACGGCATGGTCGCCTTCTCCTCCTCCCTCGACCAGGGCGGGCCCTGCGCCCGTACGGTCCTGGACGCGGCGCTCCTCCACGAGGTCATCGCCGGCCACGACCCGATGGACTCCACCTCCGTCGACGCCCCGGTCCCGCCGGTCGTCGAGGCGGCCCGCAACGGCTCCGTCGCCGGCATGCGCGTCGGCGTGGTCAAGCAGTTCGCCGGCGAGGGCTACCAGGCCGGCGTCGTCCAGCGCTTCAACGAGTCCGTCGAGCTCCTCAAGGAGCTGGGCGCCGAGATCGTCGAGCTGGACTGCCCCTCCTTCGACCTCGCGATGGCCGCGTACTACCTGATCGCGCCGTCCGAGTGCTCCTCCAACCTGGCCCGCTTCGACGCCATGCGCTACGGCCTGCGCGTCGGCGACGACGGCACCCGGTCCGCCGAGGACGTCACCGCCCTGACCCGCGAAGCCGGTTTCGGCGACGAGGTCAAGCGCCGCGTCATCCTCGGCACGTACGCGCTCAGCTCCGGCTACTACGACGCGTACTACGGCTCCGCCCAGAAGGTCCGCACGCTCATCACGAAGGACTTCGAGAAGTCCTTCGAGCAGGTCGACGTGATCGTCTCCCCGACCACGCCCACCACCGCCTTCCCGATCGGTGAGCGCACCGACGACCCGCTGGCGATGTACCTCGCGGACCTGTGCACCATCCCGACCAACCTGGCCGGCAACTCCGCCATGTCGCTGCCCTGCGGCCTGGCTCCGGAGGACGGTCTCCCGGTCGGACTGCAGATCATCGCCCCGGCGATGAAGGACGACCGGCTCTACAAGGTCGGCGCCGCCGTCGAGGCGGCCTTCATCGAGCGCTGGGGACACCCGCTGCTTGAGGAGGCACCGTCGCTGTGAGCACCAGTGCACTGTCCAAGGCCAAGGGCTTCAAGAAGTCCAAGACCGGCACCTACCTGTCGATCGGCACCACCGCTTTCGGTGCCCTGGGCGTGATCAAGCAGGTCAAGAAGGCCCGCAGCGAGCACGACATGCTGAAGCTGGTCGACGCCGCCGTGTCCGCCGCCGCCATCGTCACCGGCCTCGCGATCCTGTACCGCGAGCTCAAGCGTCTCGGCGACGACGACGTCCTGCTGGGCTGAGAGGGAATTTCCACTGTGACTGCCATCGAACTGCTGTCGTACGAGGACGCCCTCGCGTCGTACGACCCCGTCATGGGCCTCGAGGTCCATGTCGAACTCGGCACGAAGACCAAGATGTTCTGCGGCTGCTCGACCGAGCTGGGCGCCGAGCCCAACACGCAGACCTGCCCGGTCTGCCTCGGTCTGCCGGGCGCGCTGCCGGTCGTCAACGCGATCGGCATCGAGTCCGCCATCAAGATCGGTCTCGCGCTGAACTGCGAGATCGCCGAATGGTGCCGCTTCGCCCGGAAGAACTACTTCTATCCGGACATGCCGAAGAACTTCCAGACCTCCCAGTACGACGAGCCGATCGCCTTCAACGGCTTCCTCGACGTGCAGCTGGAGGACGGCGAGGTCTTCCGCGTGGAGATCGAGCGCGCCCACATGGAGGAGGACACCGGCAAGTCGCTGCACGTCGGCGGCGCCACCGGCCGCATCCACGGCGCGTCCCACTCGCTGCTGGACTACAACCGCGCCGGCATCCCCCTCATCGAGATCGTCACCAAGCCCATCGAGGGCGCGGGCGTACGGGCTCCCGAGGTCGCCAAGGCGTACGTCGCCGAACTGCGCGAGGTCATCAAGGCGCTCGGCGTCTCCGAGGCCCGCATGGACAAGGGCCAGATGCGCTGCGACGTCAACCTGTCGCTGCGCCCGACCCCCGAGTCCGAGCTCGGCACCCGCAGCGAGACGAAGAACGTCAACTCGCTGCGCTCCGTCGAGCGCGCCGCCCGCTTCGAGATCCAGCGCCACGCGGCGGTGCTCTCCTCCGGCGGCTCGATCGTGCAGGAGACCCGGCACTTCCACGAGGAGGACGGCTCCACGACGTCCGGCCGCATCAAGGACAACGCCGAGGACTACCGGTACTTCCCGGAGCCCGACCTGGTCCCGATCGCCCCGTCCCGCACCTGGGTCGAGGAGCTGCGCGCCGGTCTGCCGGAGATGCCGCGCGTGCGCCGCAACCGCCTCCTCCAGGAGTGGGGCGTCACCGAGCACGACATGCAGTCGATCCTGAACGCCGGTGCGGTGGACTCCATCGTCGCCACCATCGAGGCCGGCGCCGACTCGGCCGCCGCCCGCAAGTGGTGGATGGGCGAGCTGGCGCGCAACGCCAACGAGCAGGGCGTCGTCGTCGACGAACTGCCCGTCACCCCCGTCCAGGTCGCGCGCGTCGCGGCCCTGGTCGCGGCTGGCGAGCTCAACGACAAGCTGGCCCGCCAGGTCCTCGAAGGCGTCCTCGCCGGCGAGGGCACCCCGGACGAGGTCGTCGAGAAGCGCGGCCTGAAGGTCGTCTCGGACGAGGGCGCGCTCGGCGCGGCCGTGGACGAGGCCATCGCGGGCAACGCGGGCATCGCCGACAAGATCCGCGGCGGGAAGATCGCCGCCGTCGGCGCGCTGGTCGGAGCGGTCATGAAGACCACCCGCGGCCAGGCCGACGCGGCGCGGGTCAAGGAACTCATCCTGGAGCGCCTGGGCGTCTCCGAGTAGAGCCGTACCGTACGCACGCGGCGGCCCCGCACCGGATCTCCGGTGCGGGGCCGCCGTGCGTCGGGGCCGGATCCGAAAGGGACGGCCTAACGCTTGAGCTGGGGAGCGGCGATGACGACCGTCCCGTTGTCGCAGCCCTTGTCCACCTTGATGCGGAGCCGCAGGGCGCCGCTCACGTCCACCGTGTGGGTGATCGGCTTGCCCAGCTCCACGAGCTCGGAGAAGGCCGCGGGCTGGCCGTCGAGCGAGACGCTGACCCGGCCCTTCTCGTGCTGCGAGCCGTCGTCGATCCCCGCGGTGAACTCCAGGCTCTTCCACTCGCGGTTGAGGTCGAACTCCGTGTACGCGTCGAAGTCGCAGCTGCGCTCCTGGATGAACGCGGCACCGTACTGCTTGGTGTTGATCTTGGCCGGTCCGATCTCGAACCCGCCCAGGTCCTTCACGGGGGCCATCACGGTCAGGTCCGCCGCCTTCACTCCCGGCGCCACCCCGGAGGGGGGCTGGGAACCCGTCGCGGTGGGCTGCGCCGTCGGTCCTCCGGAGGCGGACGCCGACGCGGAGGCGGACGGGCTGGGCGTCGGCGTGGGAGTCGGGCTCCCGGACGGCGAGGACGAGGAGGCCTTGTCCCCGCCGCTCGCCGTGTTCGCGCCGTGCGCCTCCTCCTTGTCCCCGAGGAGCTTGACGCCGAGCACCGCGCCGACGCCCACCACGAGCACCGCGAGCACCGCCCCGAGCACCAGCCCGGTCCGCCGCTTCTTGCGCGGCGGCGGGGGCAGCGGCTCCGTGGGGGACACGGCCGCGGGCGCGGGACCGTACCCTTGCGGCACGCTCGCCCGCACCGGTGGCGGGGTGTGCACGGGCTCGGCGGCCGGCGGGGCCGCGTACACGGGCTGGGCCGGCTGGGCCGGCGGCGGGGCGGCGTACACGGGCTGGGCCGGCTGGGCCGGCGGCGGGGCGGCGTACACGGGCTGGGCCGGCTGGGCCGGTGGCGGCGTGTACACCGGCTGCTGCGGGGGCGCCGGGGCAGCCGTGGGCGGTGCCGGCTGCTGCTGGGGCGCGGCCACCGGCCTCGGCGGGACGGCGGCGGGAGGCGTGAGCGGCGGCGAGACCGGGGGCGCGGACGGAGGCGGGAACGCGGGCACGGCCGGGACCGCGTCGTGGGCCACCCGCTGCGAGGTGGACGTGGTCGTGGACACCACCGCGCGCCGGACGTCCTTCATCCAGCCCGCCAGGTTCACCGGCCGCTTCAGCGGGTCGGAGGCGTAGATGGAGGCGATCCGCGCCCGCTGTTCCGCGTCCAGCACGGCGATCTGCGGCAGCCTGGTGAGGGCCTGTGCCAGCAGCTCCGGGGTCGCGGGCGGCGACTCCCCGCTGAGCAGGAAGTAGGCCAGGGCCCCGAAGGCGTACCGGTCCGTCCCCGGCGTCCGCTTGCCGTCGAACACCTCGGGAGCCGCGTACCCCTGGGTGAACCAGACCTCCGCGGTCTGGTGGTCGGCGGTCAGCTTGCTGAGGCCGAAGTCCACCAGCGTGGCCTGCCCGTGGGCGTCGACCATGACGTTGCCGGGGGACAGGTCGCCGTGGATCACCTGGCGGCCGGACGGGGTGGCCTTCCCCGAGTGCAGCCAGTCCAGTACGTCGGCCAGCTGCTCCAGCGTGCGCATCACCTCGCGCCGCTCGGCGGCCGTGGCGAGCGTCCGCTCGGCCCGCCAGTCCCGCAGGTCCAGCCCGTCGACGTGGTTCATGACCAGGACGAGGGCACGCCCGGTCAGCGTCCCGGATTCGCCGGGCCGGTGGATCGGCGGTCCCTCGAAGTGCTCCCGTACGCCCACGACCCCGGGCCGGTGGACGAAGCGCAGCAGCTCCGCCTGCTCGTTCCACTTCTGGCTGATGCGGTCGAACACGTCCGGTGTGATCGTGGTCTTGGAGTCGAGCACCTTCACGACGACCGGCTCGGCCCCGCCCGCGAGTTCGATCTCCGCGAGATAGAGCACGGCCTCCCCGCCGCGCCCGATGGCCCGGAGCAACCGGTAACGGTCGGCTGCCGCGTCAGGGCCGATGTGCAGATTCTGGCTGGTCAATTTCCCCCCAGCGCCATTGATATGAGTGGAGATCAGCTTCCCGGCGCGGGAGGGGATGGTCAAGCGGGGACGGCGACGAATGTGGTGCTCACGGCGGCGCGCGGATCACCGGAGCGTCGGCAGGGCCCCCGACACGTCGAGCAGGAGCAGGCGGGCCTGCTTGGCCGGGAGGTAGACCTCGGGGAGGTCGATCTCCGGGAGCTCGACCTCCGGGCCGAGGGCGAAGCCGGTGCGCTGGAGGCGGGCTATGGCCTTGCCGTTGCGCGCGTCCGGTTCGGCGACGACGCGGCGGACCGAGGGGTCGGACACGACGTACGCCATGAAGGCGGTCAGCAGGGCCGCGGTGAAGCCCTGTTCGGCGACGCCGGGGCCGGGGCCGATCAGCAGGTGCACGCCGATGTCCCCGGGCCGGACCTCGTAGCACTCGCTGACGCGGTCCTGCGCGCAGTCGTACGTCTGGAACAGGGCGACGGGCTCCCCGTCGCGACGCGCCAGGTACGCGTGGTGGGTGGTGCGGGCGTCCACGTCCGCGTAGATCTCCTCGACCAGCGCCCGGTCGGCTCCGGCCATGCCCCAGAAGGCGGCCCGTTCCTGGGTGACCCAGCCGTGGATGAGGGCGGAGTCGGCGGCGGGGTCGACGGGCGTGAGGGTGACGGTGCCGAAGCCCTCCACGAGGTGGGTGTGGACCGGTCGGCGGGTGTTCGGCGAGGTGGTCATGCGGATTCCTTGGTGAGGCGGGACCAGTCGGTGACGACCGGGACGAGTGCGCACCGCGCCCAGAGCGGGAGCTGGTCGTGGTGGTGGGGGGCGGTGGTGACCCCGTCCGCGCCGAGCGGGACCGCCCAGAGGCTGTCCTCCCGGCGGGCCAGGTCCCAGACGAACCGGGCCGCCGACGCGCGGGCGGCGAGGTCGGTGTAACCGGGCACGGTGGAGGTGGCGTTGACGCAGTCGTGGTCACCGCCGAGGCCCGGCCACACGGTGTCCCGATCCGGCAGGGCCGACCAGGGGGCCAGCCGGTGCACCTGCGACCAGGGGGCGTCGGGGGTGTCGGCGGCCGTGTCCTCCAGGGCGGCCCGGACGTGCGCGGCCCGGTCGAGTCCGGGCAGCAGCGTGGTGCCGAGCAGACCCTCCAGGGCGTAGCCGACGCGGGGGAGCAGGTACAGCCAGGGGTGGAACACCTCCGGGCCGTCCGGGGCGTCCGCGAGGCCCGCGAAGACCGGGTCGGCGGCGAAGCGGCGTACGGTCGCCGCCCGGAAGGCCGAGAAGACGGTGGCGTCGGTGCTCCCGGCGTCCATGCGCCGGTCCCAGCCGAGCAGCCGGGTCCGCAGCGCGTCGGCGGCGGCGGAGAGGCCCTCGAGCGCGGGCAGCAGGGCGAGCAGCGGCGCGGCGGACGCGAGGTGGGTGTCCGCGTGCACCTCGGCCATGTCCTTCGCGGACCAGTCCGTCGAGCCGGAGAGCAGCTCACGGATGCGGTTGGCGCGGTGCGGGGGCGCGAACTCCACGCCGAGCGGGGAGGCGATCCCGCGCGCGTTCGCCATGACGGCGAAGCCCTGGACGGGCTCGGCCGGGGTGTCGGCCCAGCCCTGCCAGGCGTGCCGGGCGTCCCGGGCGGGGACGGGGCGCAGCCGGTTGGCGGGATCGCGCAGCGGGACGGCTCCGGCGACGCGGTGCAGCAGGCCGCCCTCGGTGTCGGCGGCGTGGACCACGTTCACGGGCTCGGCCCAGCCGTCGAGGGCGGCGTCGACGTCGGCGACGGTGCGGGCGCGCAGGAGGGCGGGGAGGGCGGCGAAGCCGAGGTCGCGGCGGACGCGGGGCGGGTAGCGCAGCGAGAGGGTCCGGCCGCCGGGAGCCGGGGCGGGGCCGCGGTCGGTGCCCGAGGCGCCCGCCGCGCCCGCCGCGTTCGAAGTGCCCGAGGTGCCCGTCGCGTTCGCGGGATCCGCGCCGTCCGTGGCGTCCGCGTCGTCCGTGTCGTCCGCGCGGATGATCACGGGGCCGCGCGCGGTCTCCAGCACCTCGACCTCGACGGGGCCGGCTCCGGCGACGGTGATGGTCTCGGTGTGCCGGGCGACCGGCTCCCAGGCGCCGTCGGGGCCGAGCGCCTCGATCCGGCCGTCCTCCAGGGTCCGCAACCGCTCCTCGTACAGGTCCTGGTAGTCGGCCATGGCGTTGGTGATGGCCCAGGCGACGCCGCCGGTGTGCCCGAAGTGGGCGAGGCCGGGGACGCCGGGAACGGCGAGTCCGAGGACGTCGTAGTCGGGGCAGGCGATACGAATCTGCTGGTAGACGCCGGGGTCCTCGATGAACCGGTGGGGGTCACCCGCGATGATGGCCGCGCCCGTGGAGGTGCGGTCGCCCGGGACCAGCCAGCCGTTGCTGCCGGCGGTGCCGGGGCCGTCGGTGGCGAACAGGGTGACGGCCTCGTCGCCGAGGACGCGGGCCACGCGCTCGCGCCACAGCTTGGTGGCGAAGCCGGCGAACAGGATGTGCGTGGAGATCCAGACGGCGAGCGGGACCCAGGGCTCCCACGGCTCGGGGGCGTGCCCGAACCGTTCGTCGCGGGCGGCGCCGGAGGCGAGCCCGTCGTTGACTCCGGCGACGTAGGCCCCGACCCAGGCGGCGGTCTCCGGGTCGAGCTCCGCGTAGCAGCGGCGGGCGGTGTCGGCGAGGCGGCTCTGGCGGGCGAAGCGGTCCCAGGCGACGGAGTCGGGGCCGAGGAGGGAAGCGCTCGCGCCCTCGGCGCGCAGGCGCTCGACCTCCAGCTGCCAGGCGCGGTCGAAGGCGGTGGTGCGGCCCTGGGCGTACGAGAGCCGGAGCGGGTCCGGGGCCTGGAGGTGAGGAATGCCCCAAGCGTCCCGGTAGAGCGCGTAGTTCTCGTCGTCCTCGTATGCGTCGTCGTCCGTACTGCTCACTAGGCTCACACTCTTCCCCAAGTGCATTTAGGTTAGGCTGGCCTAACTATAAGGGGAAGGTGGACGTGCGATGAGCGTCGCGAGCGGGGCAGTGAAGACGGCCAAGGGCTGGGAGGGGGTCGTCCTCAAGCTCCTGCGGGCCAAGGACTTCACCTTCACGGTGGTGGGGGCGGAGCAGGTCACCGAGCACTTCCGCCGGGTCCGGATGACGGACGGCGGGCTGCTCGCGGCCGCGGCGCAGTCGCTCCACCCGACGATGTGGGTCCGGCTCTGGTTCGCGGCCGCCGACGGCAAGCCGCACCAGCGCGCGTACACCCTGGTCGACCCGGACCCGGCCGCCGGCACCTTCGCGCTGGAGTTCGCGCTGCACGACGGGGTCGCGAGCGACTGGGCCCGGCGCGCGGAGCCGGGCGACACCATCGAGGCGACCGTGCAGGGCACGGGCTTCGCGGCCCCGGACCCGGCGCCGGCCCGGCTGCTGGTGATCGGCGACCCGGCGTCGCTGCCCGCCGTCAACTCCCTGCTGGACTCCTTCCCCGACACCGCCGCGACGGTCTGGTTCGAGACGCAGCACGCGTCGGACGCCGACCTCCCGCTACGGGTGCACGCGGAGCGCCACGAGGTCCGCCGGGTCGAGCGGGGCGCGGGCGGGGGCGAGGCCCTGGCCGAGCGGGTCCGCGCCGAACTCCCGGACCTGCTCGGCGAACCGGGTTCGGCCTACGTCTGGCTGGCCTGCGACACGGCCACCACCCGCACCCTGGCCACCTGGCTCCGCAAGGACCTGTCGGTCCCGAAGCAACGCGTCAACGCCCTGGGCTACTGGCGGCCCTGAGGGCCGGTGGGGGGCGGGGGCGCGGCCGTGAGCGCGTCGGCGGGCTGAGCCGCGGGCGGGGTCACGGGCAGGGGTCATGGGCGGGGGTCACGGGCAGGGGTCACGCGCCCGTGGTGCCGTCGATGGCCTCGCGGAGGAAGTCGGCGTGGCCGTTGTGGCGGGCGTACTCGTGGATCATGTGCAGCATGAGCATGCGGAGCGAGGCGTCCCCCTCCCACTTCACGACGTACGTCGTCACGTCGAGGGACTCGGCGGCCGCCTCGACCGCCCGCGCGTGCTCCACCTCCGCCTCCCAGGCCGCGAAGGCCTCGGCGCGGGTCGAGCCCGAGGCGTCGTAGGCGGCCTGGAAGTCGCGCTCGTCCGACCACAGGTGCGGGACGTCGGCCCCGCCCACGGTGCGGCGGAACCAGTGCCGTTCGACCTCCGCCATGTGCCGGACCAGCCCCAGCAGGGAGAGCGTGGAGGGCGGGGACGCCCGGCGGCGCAGCTCCTCGTCGGTGAGCCCGTCGCACTTCCAGGCGAGGGTGGCGCGGTGGTAGTCGAGGTGGGCGCGGAGCATCTCGCGCTCGCCCGCGGTGAGGGGCGGCCCGATGCGGTGGGTGGGTTCTGTCGCTGCCATGGGTGCGATCTTGCCCCGATGCTCCGCGGGGCGGAAGCCGTTCGCCTCATCTGCGCCCGCCCTCCCGTCCCCGGGCGGGCAGACCTCCCGCGGCGCGACACGCCGGCGCTGCCCGCGGCGCGACGCCCGTGCTGCCCGCCCGCGGCGCGACGCCCGCGCTGCCCGCCCGCGCCGCGACGCCCGCGCCGCGACGCCCGTGCTGCCCGCGCCGCCACGCGCCGGCCGGCTGAAGGCCGTCGGTCCGGCCCCGCTCCGCCCTACCCCTTCCACACCCACGGCACCGTGACCCCCAGCACCTCGAAGCCCAGCCGCTCCAGGATCGGCCGGCTGTCGTCCGAGGCGTCGACCTGGAGGTAGGGGATGCCCCGCTCCGCCGCCACGCGGGCGCGGTGGGCGACCAGGAGGCGGTAGATGCCCCGGCCGCGCCACCGCGGGTCCGTGCCGCCGCCCCACAGGCCGGCGAAGGAGGTGCCGGGGCGCATCTCCATCCGGGCGGCGCTCACCGGGGTGTCGCCCGCCATCGCGACGACCGCCTCGATCGTGTCGGGCTCCTCCGCCAGCAGGTTCAGCATCAGCTGCCGGAGGTGCGGGCGCTCCCTGCCGAAGGCGCGGCGGTGGGCCTCCATCATCAGGTCGACACCCTCCTCGTCGGTCACCACCCGCAGGGTGATGCCCTCCGGCGGTCGCACCGTCCCGCGCGCCAGGTCCGCGGTCCGCCCGATCAGCAGGGTCTCGGCCGGCTCCGCCACGAAGCCGGCCGCGCGCAGCCGGTCCCCGAGGTCGGCCGGGCGGTCGTAGTCGTAGAGCTTCCACTCGAACTCCGCGTCCGGGACCTCCCCCTGGGCCGCCAGCTCCGTGAAGAAGGCCACCTGCTCCGCGATCGCCGCGTCCGCCGTGCGTTCGTCGAGCCCGGACCAGAGAACCATGGCCCCGCCGGTTCCCGGCACGATCTGGCGCACGACCGCACCCGCCCGCTCCACGCGCGCGTCGGCGGTGTCGGGCTGCGCTTCGCGGCGCATCTGCGTGTCGAACTCGGCGCGCAACGTCAGCAGGTCATCAGGGTTCATCGTCATCCGGCCAGCTGACCAGGCGCGGGACGCCCCGACAACTGCATTAGCCTCGCCCCGTGAACGACCCCACGAGCAGCCCCACCCGCGCGACCCCCGCCCCCCAGGTCTACACCGGCAAGGCCGCGCCCGACGCGGCCGTCGACCGGGGCTGGCTGCTCGGGCACTTCAAGGAGCCCGGCGATCCCCGCCACAGCGAGGACGTGGAGATCAAATGGGGCGTCCACCCCAAGGGCGACGCGCGGACCCAGTGGGTGCGCGGCGAGGAGCGCACGGCCCTGCAGGTCCTCATCAGCGGGCGCTTCCGGCTGGAGTTCCCCGGCCGGAGCGTGGTGCTCGCCGAGCAGGGGGACTACGTCGTGTGGGGACGCGGCGTGGACCACTCCTGGTACGCGGAGGAGGACGCGGTGGTGCTCACCGTCCGCTGGCCCTCCCTCCCCGGATACCGGGCCGACGAGCCGCCGGCCGGAGCCCCCGGATGACCAAGGTCCGTACGAGGCCGGGTACCTGGTCCCGTACCCTCTTCCAGGGCCTGTGACGATGCCCACGAAGGCCGCCGACGATCAAGGAACGCTGAGATCCTGAAGGTATGGACCACGGGTCCCGGCGCGGCCGGACCACGGCGTCCGGCGTTCCAGCGTTCTTTGCGACGGGCCGTTCCCCGGTAAAGATCCGAACCACCAGGGAGCTCGTCCGTTGGCAGCAATCGCACGATGGTGCATGCGGCACCGACTCGTGACCGTCCTGCTCTGGCTCCTCGCGCTCGGCGGGACCGCCGCGGCGGCCGTCGGCGCCGGAGCGGCGTTCTCCAACGACTACGAGGTCCCCGGCACCGAGTCGAGCAAGGCGCACGCCCTGCTCCGCGAGGGCTTCCACGGCCAGGGCGGCGACGCCGACACCGTCGTGTGGCGGACCCCGGACCACCAGAGCGTCCGTACCCCCGCCGTCGAGGACCGCATGACGCGGGCGCTCGACGCGATAGCCGCGCTGCCCGGCGTCGGATCGGTCTCCGGCCCCTACGGCTCCGGCCCCGAGAGCGCGGCTCGGATCAGCCCCGACGGGCGCACGGCCTACGCCGTGATCACCTTCGACCAGCAGGCCGACTCGGTCCCCAAGGCCCAGGCGAAGTCCGTGGTCGAGGCCGCGAAGAACCCGACGACCCAGGCCGACGGCCTCCACGTCGAGCTCGGCGGCCGGGCCGTCGCCCTCACCGAGGCCCCCGGAGCGCACCGTGCCGAGGTGATCGGCGTGGCCATCGCCGCCCTCGTGCTCTTCCTGGCCTTCGGCTCGCTCGCCGCGAGCCTGCTGCCCATCGCGACCGCCCTCGTCAGCGTGGGCACCGCCTATTTCGGCATCACCCTGCTCGGGCACGCGATGCCGGTGGCCGACTTCGCTCCGATGCTCGGCACCCTCGTGGGCCTCGGCGTCGGCATCGACTACGCGCTGTTCATCGTCACCCGGCACCGCAAGGGACTCCAGCGCGGACTGTCGGTCGAGGAGGCGGCCGAGAGCGCCGTCGCCACCACCGGCCGGGCCGTGGTCTTCGCGGGGGCCACCGTCTGCATCGCCCTGCTCGGCATGCTCGTGCTCCGGCTGGACTTCCTCGACGGCGTCGCGATCGCCGCCTCCCTCACCGTCGTCCTGACGGTCGCCGCCTCGGTGACCCTGCTGCCCGCCCTCCTCTCGTACATCGCCGCGCGCGCACTCTCGCGCCGCGAGCGCCGCAGGCTGGCGGCCGAGGGTCCGAGGGGCGAGAGCGTCACGGGCTTCGCCGCCCGCTGGTCGGCCTTCGTGGAGCGGCGGCCGAAGCTGCTCGGCCTGCTCGCCACGGTGGTCATGGTGGTGCTGGCGCTGCCCACGCTCTCCCTCCACCTCGGCACCTCCGACCAGGGCAACAACCCGGCCACGTCCACCACCCGCAAGGCCTACGACCTGCTCGCGGAGGGGTTCGGCCCCGGCACGAACGGCCCGCTGACGGTGGTCGCCCGCCTCGACGGAGCCGGCGACCGGATCGCCGTGGACCGCCTCGCGGCCTCGCTCCGCACGACCCCGGGCGTCGCCTCCGCCGGACCGGCCGTCCTCAACCGCAGCGCGGACACCGCCGTCATCACCGTCGTACCCGACTCGTCGCCGCAGTCCCGGGCCACGAGCGAGCTCGTCGACACGCTGCGGGAGGACGTCATCCCGCGCGCCGAGCACGGCTCGTCCCTGCGGGTCCACGTCGGCGGCGTGACCGCGGGCTACGACGACTTCGCCCGGGTCATCATCGGCAAACTGCCGCTCTTCGTCGGGGTGGTCATCGCGCTCGGGTGCGTGCTCCTGCTGCTGGCCTTCCGCTCCCTCGGCATCCCGCTCAAGGCCGCCGCCATGAACGTCGCCGCCGTCGCCTCCTCCTTCGGAGTCGTCGTCGCGATCTTCCAGTGGGGCTGGGGCAGTGAGCGGATGGGCCTGGGCAGCGCCGGACCGATCGAGCCCTTCCTGCCGGTGATCATGGTCTCGGTCCTCTTCGGACTGTCGATGGACTACCAGGTCTTCCTCGTCAGCCGGATGTACGAGGAGTGGCTGGAGACCGGGGACAACCGGCGGGCCGTCCGCGTCGGCCTCGCCGAGACCAGCCGGGTGATCAATTCGGCGGCCGTCATCATGATCTCCGTCTTCCTGGCCTTCGTGCTCAGCGGCGACCGGATCATCGCCATGTTCGGCATCGCGCTCGCCGCGGCCGTCGCCCTGGACGCCTTCGTCCTGCGCACCCTCCTCGTCCCGGCCCTGATGCACCTGCTCGGCGGCGCCAACTGGTGGCTGCCGGCCTGGCTGGACCGCCGGCTGCCGCGCATCAGCATCGAACCCCCTGCAAACGGGCCCCGTGCGACACTTCCGACACAGCGGACCGGCGCCGCGGCCGCCACGAGCGAGGACGGCACCGAGCCCGCCACAGCATCCCGGTGAGCCGGCGAACCGCCGCCCGAAACCCAAGGACAAGCCCGCATGTTCTCGATAGACATCGCCGAAGGCGCCCAGCTGTTCCCGCTGGAGATCCGGCACGCCGAGGAACTCCTGGCCCACATGGACCGCGGCCGGGAGTTCATCGGCCAGTACGTCGGACTGCCGGACGTGGTCGCCGACCTCGACGGGGCGCGGTCCTACCTGGCGCTCTACGCGCAGAAGGCGGCCACCGACACCGGGCGGCTCTACGGCATCCGCGTGGACGGCGTCCTCGTCGGCGGCGTCCTCTTCCGCACCTTCGACACCGCCGGCGGCACCTGTGAGGCCGGCTGCTGGCTGGAGCCCTCCATGGCCGGCCGGGGCCTGGTGACCAAGGCCTGCCGGATCATCATCGACTGGGCGTTCCGGGAGCGCGGCATGCACCGCGTCGAGTGGCACGTGGCCTCCGGCAACAAGAAGAGCATCGCCGCCGCCGAACGGCTCGGCATGACCCGCGAGGGCGTCATGCGGGGGAACGACCTCTACCGGGGCCGGCGCCAGGACACCGAGATTTGGTCGGTCCTCGCCCACGAGTGGGACGCGCCCCGGCCGGCGTAGCCGGCGCAACCGGCGCCCCAACTCCCGCCGCCACCGCGCCCGTCCCCGGTCCCCTCGCCGATCCGGGACGGGGCGTCGGCGGCCGCCCGCGCGCATTCTCAGAAACCTCTCATACAAGCCGCCTACGGTGCCCCGCATGGACACCACGAAGACCCCCGCCCCGACCGCTCCCGAGGCGGACTCCCCGGCCGACCTGAAGAAGGCCGACGCCGCCGAGACGACCGCCCCGGCCGCCGCGGACACCGCAACCGCCGGCGAAGCCGTTCCGGACGAGGAGCTCGCGGGCCTCGAAGACGTCGAGGACTTCGACGACGAGCTGGACGAGCACGCCGAGAAGCCCAGCGGTGTCGGCGCCGCCGCCTCCGCCCTCGTCGCCGCCGGTCTCGGTCTGATCGCCCTCAGCGGCAGCTGGGTCTCCCGCGTCATAGCCGAGCGCGCGACCCTCGTCGGCCAGATCGACTCGGTCAACGCCACCAGCACCGAGGCGAAGATCGAGGCGCTGTACGGCAACGCCTGGCACATGACGGCGCTCGTCAACGGCGTCCTGTCCACCCTCGCGCTGCTCGTCGCCGTCTTCGTCCTGGCCCGCCCGGCCTTCGGCACCCCCGGCCGCACCCTCCCCACCTGGGTCCGCGCCGTGTCCTGGGCCGCCGTCGCCCTCGGCGTCATCGGCATCATCGCTTTCGCCGTCATGTACTTCCTCCCGCTCCCGAAGGCCGCCTAGTCCCACCGGCCGCCCGCCTAGGTACCGCCTAGGAACGGCCTTAGTCCGCCCCGAGGGCCCCCGGCCCGGGACTAAGGCACCCCGGGCCGCGCAGATGCGGCATGCTCCCGATGTGCCGGTACCCCCTGGGACGCGAATCTTGGATCACACCGAACGAGGTGCCCGAGAAACGCCACCAGGGAGTACGAGATGTTCGAGTACGAGATCGCCACCGCCCGCGGCAACGACCTCATCCGCCAGGCCGACACGTACCGCCTGATCCGGGAGGCGAAGAAGGCGCGCCGCTCCTTGTCCCGAAGCCAGAACCCGGAGGGGCCGGTGAGGGTGCGGGTCGGCGCGACCCGCACCGCGTAACCGGCTACGGGACCGGCGCGGGCGGGCACGTGACGAGAAGCGCATCCCCGACGAGTGCCGAGGGCCAGGGCGTCTGTGCGATGCTCGGCGACGTGGAGACCAGATCTGTCAGCCCGGTGTTCGTCGGCCGAGCCGACGAACTGGCCGTACTCACCGACGCGCTGACGCGCGCCGCCGGCCAGGAGCCGCAGGCGCTGCTCATCGGCGGCGAGGCAGGAGTCGGCAAGACCCGCCTCACCGAGGAGTTCCTCTGCGAGGCCGACCGCCGCGGCGCGGTCGTCGCCGTCGGAGGCTGTGTGGAGATCGGGGCGGAGGGACTTCCCTTCGCCCCGTTCTCGACGGCCCTGCGCACCCTGCACCGCTTGCTGCCGGACGAGCTGGCCGCGGCCGCCGCCGGCCAGGAAGGCGAACTCGCCCGCATCCTCCCCGAACTCGGAGAGACCCCGCGCGGCCCGCACGACGAGGAGAGCACCGCCCGCCTCTTCGAACTGACGGCCCGGATGCTGGAACGGCTCGCCGCCGACCGCACCGTCGTCCTCGTCCTGGAAGACCTGCACTGGGCGGACACCTCCACCCGGCACCTGCTCTCGTACCTGTTCCGGGCCCTCGGCAGCGGCCGGCTCGTCGTGGTCGCCACCTACCGCGCCGACGACGTCCACCGCCGTCACCCGCTGCGCCCGCTCCTCGCCGAACTGGACCGGCTGCGCACCGTCCAGCGCATCGAACTGCCCCGCTTCAACCGGGCCGAAGTACGCCGCCAGCTCGCCGGCATCCTCGCCTCGCAGCCCGAGGAGGACTTCGTCGAGTCGGTCTTCGACCGCTCCGACGGCAACGCCTTCTTCGTCGAGGAACTCGTCGCCTCCCGCTCCAGCGGCTGCCTCACCGGCCTCACCGAATCCCTGCGCGACCTCCTCCTCGTGCGCGTCGAAGTCCTCCCGGACGCCGCGCAGCGGGTCGTGCGCATCGTCGCCGAGGGCGGCTCCACGGTGGAGTACGACCTGCTGCGCGCCGTCACCCGGCTCACCGAGGACGAACTGATCGAGGCCCTGCGCTCGGCGGTCGGCGCCAACATCCTCCTCGCCACCTCCGACGGAGACGGCTACCGCTTCCGTCACTCCCTGGTCCGCGAGGCGGTCTCCGACGACCTGCTGCCCGGCGAGCGGGCCCGGGTCAACCGGCGCTACGCCGAGGCCCTCGAGGAGGACGACTCGCTGATCCGCACGGAGGAGCGGGTCATCCGGCTCGCCACCTACTGGTACTACGCCAACGACGCGGTCAAGGCGCTGCCCGCCGTGCTCGAGGCCTCCGTCGCCGCCCGGCGCCGGCACGCCTACTCCGAGCAGCTGCGGCTGCTGGAGCGGGCCATGGACCTGTGGGAAGGCGTACCGGAGGAGATACGCGACGCGTTGCGCCCGGCGGACTACACCGACGTGTACCCGCCCTGCGGCTGCGACCCCGCGACCACCCCGCTCCGCTACCTCGACCTGCTCGCCGAGGCGACCGTCTCCGCCCGCTTCGGCGGCGAACGCGAGCGCGCCCTGAAGCTCACCAAGACCGCCCTGCGCCTCCTGGAGGACGGCGACGACCCGCTGCGCGCGGCCTGGTTCTGGACCGAGCGCTCCCGGCTCGTCGCGAGCCTCGCCCGCGGCGACGGCTGGGAGGAACTCGGCAAGGCGCAGGAACTCGTCCGCGGGCTGCCCCCGTCCCAGGTGCACGCCGACGTCCTGGTCCGGGCCGCGAGCTGGGGCATGCTCCACAACCCCGGCCCCGACAACCTCGCGGCCGCCGAACGCGCCGTGGAGTACGCGCGGATGATCGGCGCCGAGGACACCGAGCTCAACGCCCGGATCACCATCGGCACGCTGCTCACCGACTCGGGTCAACCCGAGCGCGGTCTCGCCGAGATGTACGCCGTCAAGGACCGGGCCGCCGCACTCGGGCTCGCCATGCTGGCGGGACGTGCTCATATCAACCTCACCTCTCAGTTGGAAAGCATGGGCCGGTCCCGCGAAGCCGTGGAACTGGCCGAACAAGGTGTCGCCCTGGTCAAGAAGTCGCAGCTCAGGGACTCCGAGGCCTGGGTGCGCGGAAACATGGCGGAGAGCCTGTACAGCCTCGGCCGCTGGGACGAGGCCGCGGCGGAGGCCCGGCACACCCAGAGCATCGTCAGCAGCTCCGCCCCGCGCGCCTCCGCCTGCGCGCGGCTGTCCTACCTGGCCCTGGCCCGCGGCGAGCTCGCGGAAGCCGCGGCCCAGCTCGCCGCCGCCCGCGCCCACTTCGGACCCCACGACAAACAGCCCCAGCACCGGCTGCCGCTCTTCCGCCTCGCGATCGGCGTGGCCGCGGGGGAGGGCCGGATAGCCGACGTGCGCACCGAGGTGGCCGCCGCCGTCGACTACGGCTTCCCGCTCGGCCACCACCGCTACGCCTGGCCGATGCTGCTCGCCGCCGCCTCGGCCGAAGCCGACGCCCGCGGCCTGCCGGCCGCCGAGGCGGGCCGCCAGGAGGCGCTGAAGGCGCTGCGCGACGCCTCCCGGAACCTGGCCACCCCCGTTCCGGTGTGGATCGCCCACGCGGAGTACGTCCGCGCCGAGCTGCTGCGGGCCGAGGCCCGGGACACGGTCGCCGACTGGACGGCCGTCGAGGCGGCCGTCCGGCCGCTGGAGCGCCCGTACCTGCTGGCCAGGGCCCGGCACCGGCTCGTGGAGGCCCTGCTGGGCTCGGGCTGCGACCGCGAGGCCGCGGCCGGGCTGCTCCACGAGGCCTACGCCACCGCCGAGCGGCTGGGAGCCCGCCGGCTGCGCGAGGACCTGGCCCTGCTGGCCCAGCGCGCCCGGCTCCCGCTCGGTCCCGACGCCCCCGGGGCCACGCCCCTGCCGGACACCGACCCGGTCGAGGCGCTGGGCCTGACCAGCCGGGAGCGGGACGTACTGCGCCTGGTCGCGGCGGGCCGGACCAATCGCCAGATCGCCGAGGAGCTCTTCATCTCCCCGAAGACGGCCAGCGTCCACGTTTCGAACATCCTGGCGAAGCTGGGCGTGGCGGGTCGCGGCGAGGCGGCCGCCCTGGCCCACCGGCTCAGGCTCTTCGGCCCGGTCGCCCCCTAGACCGCCGGGTCGGGTCGCCGGGTCAGGCCGGCGGCTCCTCCCGGGCGCGTATGAGGACCTTGCCGGAGTCCAGGTCTATCGGCCCCTTTCCCGGATCGTTGTCGCTGACATCGGTCCGGGAGAGCTCCAGCCGCTTCTTCTCGTCGTCCGTGTGCTTGCGTCCCGGGCTGAAGAGCTCCTCGATCATGTTGAACATCGCGCCACCGTGCCTTTCGTCCCCGATGGGGGCCCCTAGGTCATCGCACCGTCAGTGTCAGGATCCTGTCGTCGCCCGCTTCCGGCGACCCGCGTCCGTCGGTCTCGCTCGTGACCAGCAGCAATCTGTCCCCGCCGAGGGCCACCACGGTCCGCAGCCGGCCGTACTCACCCTCCAGGAAGGCTTCGGGCTGCGCCACCGGCGCTGCCCCGGCCAGCGGGATCCGCCACAGCCGCTGCCCCTTCAGCCCGGCCATCCACACCGAGCCCTGTGCCCAGGCGATGCCGCTCGGCGAGGCCTCGTCGGTCTTCCAGACCGCCACGGGATCCCGCAGGCCCGGCTTGCCCGCCATCCCCTCGGCCTCCGGCCAGCCGTAGTTCCCGCCCGGCTCGATCAGGTTCAGCTCGTCCCACGTGTTCTGGCCGAACTCGGCCGCCCACAGCCGCTTGTCCGCGTCCCAGGCGAGCCCCTGCACATTGCGGTGCCCGGAGGAGTAGACGACCGAATCGGCCTCGGGATTCCCGTGCACCGGCTGCCCGTCCGGAGTCATCCGCAGGATCTTGCCGCCCAGTGACTTCTTGTCCTGCGCGAGCCCCGCCTCGCCGGTCTCTCCCGTCCCCGCGTAGAGCATCTTGTCCGGGCCGAAGGCGATCCGGCCGCCGTTGTGGATCAGACCCTTGGGGATGCCCCTGAACACCGTGTCGGGGGCGCCCAGTTGCTCACCGGCCGGTCTCTTGTCGTCATAGCGCAGCCGTGCGATGCGGTTGTCGGACTCGGTCGTGAAGTACGCGTAGACCATGCGGTCCGAGGCGAAGGAAGGGGACAGGGCCAGACCCAGCAGACCGCCCTCGCCGCCCGGGGCCACTCCGGGCACCTTGCCGACCGCGGTCACCGCCCCCGTGGCCACGTCGACCCGGCTGATCGTCCCCTTGTCCCGCGAGGCGACCAGGAGGTTCCCGTCGGGCAGCGGAGCCACGCCCCACGGGGACTCCAGGTCCTTGGCGATCACACCCGTCACCGTCACCCCGCCCCGGGCCGGCGGCCCGGAGGGCGACGGAGAGGCGGACGCCCCCGCCGAAGCCCCCGCAGCCGACGGGCCGGAGGCCGCCGAGGCCGAGGGTGACGCGGCCGGTCCGGCCCCCGCGCCGCCCGGCGGCGAGCACCCCGCCGCCAGCAGCGCCCCGCATCCGGCCAGGGCGCACGCCGCCAGTACTCCGCGGTTGCGGGCGCGCGGGGCGGCGTGGGCCATCGGCGCCCGTCGTCCCCCCGCCCCGCCCCGCTCCTGCGCCCCTGCCCGCGCCTGCGCCCGCTGTCGCTCGTCGCCGTATCGCATCGTCCTGCTCCCCTCGGATCCTCCGATCGTGCCCTTCACACGTCTCAACAGCCTCGACCGTTCCCGAAGTTCCACCAGTCGTACACTCGATCGAGTGGTGCTGCGGTGGCCCCGGACCTCAGTCCCAGCCCCCCACCGGCTCCGGCAGCCCCGACAGCTCCTCGAGGTCCGCGGCGGTCAGCCGGACCTCCACCGCCCGCGCGTTCTCCGCCGCCCAGTGCGCCTGCCCGGCCCCCGGCACCGGAACCACCTGCGGCCCCTGCGCCAGCACCCACGCCAGCGCCGCCTGCGCCTCCGTGACCTCGGGCCCGTGCCGCCGCGCGACCCGGCGCAGCCCCGCCACCAGCACCTGGTTCGCCGCCATCGCGTAGGCCGTGAACCGCGGGTGCCTCGCCCGCGCGTCCCGCGGCTCGAACCCCTCACCCGGCGTCAGCGTCCCCGTCAGGAACCCGCTCCCCAGCGGCATCGCCGCGAGGAACCCCACCCCGCGCGCCGCGCACCACGGCAGCAGCTGCCAGGCCGCCTGCGGGGACCACACCGACAGCTCCGCCTGCACCGCGCTCACCGGGAACACCTGCTGCGCCCGCTCCAGGTGCCGCAGGGTCGCCCCGTACGACCGGTCCGCGCGCCGCCCCGCGCCCGGCCCGGTCCCGGCGCCCAGCGCGCAGAAGCCGAGCGCCCGCACCTTCCCCGCGCCCACCAGCTCCGCCATCGCGCCCCAGGTCTCCTCGACCGGCACGTCCGGGTCCACCCGGTGCAGCTGGTAGAGGTCTATGACGTCGGTGCGCAGCCGCCGCAGCGAGGCGTCGCAGGCCCGCCGGAGATACCCCGGCCGTCCGTCGGCCACCACGTGCTGCCCGTCCGAACGCAGCCCCACCTTGGCGGACACGAACGCGTCGCCCCGCCGGTGCGCCAGCACCCGTCCGAGCAGCAGTTCATTGGTGTAGGGGCCGTACAGGTCGGCGGTGTCCAGCAGGTTCGCGCCCAGGTCCAGCGCGGTGTGCACCGTCTCCAGCGAGTCCTCGCGGCTCCGGCGCGACGGCGCGTACGCCCCGCTCATGGGCAAGCACCCGAGCCCTATGGCGCCCACCGTCAGCGATCCCGCTCCGATCGACCTGCGCTCCACTCCCGCGTCCCTCCTGGTCCCTCCCGGTCCGGCACACAAACTAACGGCTCGACCGGGATCCCCTGGCATAGCCTCGTGATCATGACTGCAGAAACTCCGGACGTCTGGCTCCCGTTCCCCACCGACGAGATCGACGGCCTCCCCGCCTCCTTCCGCTACCGACACTGGGACGGCGAGGAGACCTTCCCGGCCGATCCTGCCGACTGCGTCTTCTACGTCGCCCCGTACATGAAGTCCGAGGCCGTCACCCTGCGCCCGCTGGCCGCGATGGCGCGCCTGCGGGTCATCCAGACCCTGACCGCCGGCGTCGACGCGTTCGTCGGCGCCCCGGGCGGCCTCGCCGGCCTGCCTTCCGGCGTACGGCTGTGCAACGCCCGGGGCGTCCACGAGGCGAGCACCGCGGAGCTCGCGCTCACCCTGACCCTGGCCTCCCTGCGCGGGATCCCCGGCATGGTGCGCGGCCAGGACCGCGAGGAATGGCGTTCCGGGTTCTACGACGCCCTCGCGGACAGGTCCGTACTGATCATCGGCTACGGGGCGATCGGCGCGGCCATCGAGGACCGGCTCGCGGCCTTCGAGTGCGAGAGCGTCGTGCGGGTCGCGCGGACGGCGCGCACCACGGCGCGCGGTCCGGTGCACGCCCTCGCCGACCTGCCCCAACTCCTGCCCCTCGCCGACGTGGTGATCCTCTCCACGCCCCTCACCGACGGGACGCGCGGGCTCGTGGACGCCGGGTTCCTCGGCCGCATGAAGGACGGGGCGCTGCTCGTGAACGTGGCGCGCGGCCCCGTCGTCGACACCGGCTCGCTCCTGCGGGAACTGGAGGCGGGCCGGCTGCGCGCCGCGCTGGACGTCACCGACCCGGAACCGCTGCCTTCCGGCCATCCGCTCTGGCATGCTCCGGGTGTCCTGATCACGCCCCATGTGGGAGGCAGCAGCTCGGCGTTCGAGCCGCGGGCCAAGCGTCTGGTGGCCCGCCAGCTCCGCCGGTTCGCCGCCGGGGAGCCCGTGGAGAACACGGTGTTGATCACGGAGTGACGCGCCGGCACGCTCCGCAGTCGCACGGGCGCACTCGGTGGCCCCAACTCCCCTCTTGGTAACGGAGAGTAGAGAGACTATGTCCCTGAGTGACGAAAGTGGTGTATCGTCCGGACCAAGGGGCTACGGCGCGCGTTCGTCTCGCGTCGGGGAGTGATCGGACACTTGGGGGGCGACGGGCGATGTACGGCCAATGGGTGAAAGATCGGACGCGGCGAAGCCGCCGCAGGCGACGATGGGGCACGCCGGAGCCGGCCGGCGAGGGGGGCCGGTGAGCGCCCCGGGGGCCGCGTTCCTGACCCGGCAGCCCCTCGCCGGCGGCAGCGGCAAGAACCTGGCGATGCAGCTCCTGCTCGCGGTGGTCAGCAGCGGGTACGCCGTGGGCGCCACCCTCGGCTGGGGCTCCGAGGAACTCGCCGAGTTCATGGGCGACTTCGGGCTCAGCGCCGCCGGGCTCCTGGCCGCGGTCTCCTGCTTCACCTACGCCCGGGCCATCGACAGCCGCGAGCGGCCCGCCTGGCTGCTGTTCGCGTTCTCCTCCCTCATGGGCGGCTGCGGCAACGCCGTCTGGGGCTGGTACGAGGTGGTCCTCGGCGAGAGCGTGCCGAAGCCCTCCATCGCCGACTTCGCGTTCCTCTGCTTCGCCCCGCCCGCCATCGTGGGCCTGCTCGTCCTCGCCAAGCGCCCGGTCACCAGGGCCGGCTGGGTCTGCCTCGGCCTCGACTCCTGGCTCATCGGCGGTTCCCTGCTCACCCTGTCCTGGAGCCTGGCCCTCGCCCACGCGGCGCGCACCGCCCAGTCCGGCGCCCCCGGGAGCGTTCCGCGCGCGGCCCTCTCGCTGGCCTACCCGCTGCTGGACATCGCGCTCGTCTCGATGGTCCTCGTGCTGCACTTCCGCCGCTCCGAGGCCAACCGCTCCGCCGTGAACACCGCCATCGCGGCCCTCGCGCTGACCGTGCTCAGCGACGCGCTCTTCACCTCGCCCCTGCTCAGCGCCGAGTACCAGTCCGGCCAGCTGCTCGACGCCGGCTGGTTCGCGGGCTCGCTGCTCCTCGCGTACGCCCCCTGGGGCGCCCGCCGCATCCACGGCGGACTGCCGGTGCCCGACCCCGCCGCCCGGGCGCGCGCCGAGCGGCCGCACAGCCGGCCCATCACCGGATCCCTGCCCGCCCTCACCCCGTACCTCGCGGCCGCCGTCTGCACGCTCGGCATCCTCTACAACGTGGTGGACGGCCGGAAGGTCGACCGGGTCGTCGTCTTCACCGGCTGCACCGTCGTGCTCGCGCTGGTCATCCGGCAGGGCATCATGCTCCTCGACAACATCGCGCTGACCCAGGAACTGGCCCAGAAGGAGAACCACTTCCGCTCCCTGGTCCAGGGCTCCAGCGACGTCATCATGATCGCCGCGCCCACCGGGACCCTGCGCTACGTCAGCCCCGCCGCCGCGGGGGTCTACGGCCGCGAGGCGGAGGAACTGGTCGGCACCGAGCTGGCCACCCTCATCCACCCCGACGACCTGGGCCGCGTGGTCCACGAGGTGCGCCGCTTCCTGGCCGCGCCGCCCACGGAGGAACCGACCACCCGCATCGAGTGCCGGTTCAAGTCCGGCGAGGGCGTATGGCTCAACGTGGAGTCCACCGTCAACCGCCACCAGGGCGGGCTCATCCTCAACAGCCGCGACGTCACCGAACGGGTCCGGCTGCAGGCGCAGCTCCAGCACAGCGCGGAGCACGACCCGCTCACCGACCTCCCCAACCGGGCCCTGTTCACCCGCCGGGTCCGCCAGGCCCTCACCGGCCGACGGGCGGGGGACCACAGCACCGCCGTCCTCTTCGTCGACCTCGACGGCTTCAAGGCGGTCAACGACACCATCGGCCACCAGGCGGGCGACGAACTGCTCATCGAGGCCGCCCGCCGGCTCCAGGACTCCGTCCGGGCCGGGGACACCGCGGCCCGCCTCGGCGGCGACGAGTTCGCCGCCCTGATCCAGGGCGACGGCAGCCGCGACCGCAGCGCCCGCGAGTACCAGGTCCACGAGATCGCCGACCGGCTGCGCACCACCCTCTCCCAGCCGTACCGGATCGCGGGCAGCGAGGTCCGGGTCGCCGCCAGCATCGGGGTGGCCTTCGCCGACCCCGGCATCACCCCTTCGGACCTCATGCGCAACGCGGATCTCGCGATGTACCGGGCCAAGGCGGGCGGCAAGAACCGCGTCGAGATGTACGCGCCGCAGATGCAGGACGAGGTCGTCCGCAGGACCGAGCTGGCGGGACGGCTGCGCACCGCCCTGCACGACGGCGAGTTCGCCCTGCTCCACCAGCCCGTGGTGTCCCTGGCCACCGGCGAGATCTCGGCGGTCGCGGCGCAGGCCCGGTGGCGCTCCGCCCAGGGGATCCTGTTCACGCCGGCGGAGTTCCTGCGGGCCGCCGCCGAGTACGGCGACGCGGGCCAGGCGGCCGTCCCGGACGCCTCGCGCACCGCCGAGCTGGGGCGCTGGCTGCTGGAGGAGGCCGTCGGCCAGGCCGCCGAACGGCACCGCGCGGGACACGACGTACCCGTGGCCGTGCGGATGACGGCCCAGCGGCTGCTGGACCGGTCGATGCCGCTGGGTTCCGTCGAGGCTTTGCTGACCCGGCACGGGCTGCCCTCGGGCGCGCTGGTCCTGGAGCTCGCCGTGTCCGACCCCAGGGTGCCCTTCGACGACCTGGAGCGACGGCTGGCGGCCCTGCGACGGCTCGGGGTCCTCATCGCCCTGGACGGCTTCGGCAGCGGTTACGCGGCCATCAGCGCGCTGCGCCGCCTCCCGGTGGACATGCTCAAACTGGACCGCGGCCTGGTGGAGGGCGTCGTGGAGTCCCCCCGCCTGCACAAGATCACCGCCGGTTTGTTGCGGATCGCAAACGACCTCGGCATGCAGTCGGCGGCGGAGGGCGTGGACCTGCCCGAGCAGGTCCTGGCCCTGCGCGCGATGGGCTGCAGCCATGGGCAGGGATCGGCCTTCTCGGGCCCCTTGGACGAGTACAGGCTGCGGCGCGCGCTCGTGCGCGGTACGTTCCCAGTACCGGGAGGTGCGGTCCAGCCCGCATTGGCCGGCGGCTCGTCCGGGGGATCCATGGTCATCCGTAGAGGCTCACATAATGAGACGCCCGTCCCACCCACTTGACATCACCCTCCCGCCGGAGGGAGGGTCAATGCCATGCGCACCCGAATTCTCGTACTTGGAAAGCGCGTCGGCTGAAGCTGGGGCCAGCATGTCCCCGCTCAACGCACCCGACGCGCTCCCCTCGCTTGCCTCCCGGCACGAGGGGTTTTTTGTTGCACTGGCAACGTCGCATCTCGTAAAACCCTCCTCGCAAAACCCTCAGCTTCGAGAAGAGAATGCCGATGACCGAGCAGGCCACCGGGGCCCACCATCCGCAGCCGCGGCCCCGTAACGGCGGACAGCAGTCCACCGCAGTTGAGCACGTCACGGGTGCGCAGTCCCTCATCCGCTCTCTCGAAGAGGTGGGGTGCGACACCGTCTTCGGCATCCCGGGCGGAGCCATCCTCCCGGCGTACGACCCGATGATGGACTCCAAGAAGGTCCGTCACATCCTGGTCCGCCACGAGCAGGGGGCCGGCCACGCCGCCACCGGCTACGCGCAGGCCACCGGCAAGGTCGGCGTCTGCATGGCCACCTCCGGTCCGGGCGCCACCAACCTGGTCACCCCCATCGCCGACGCGCACATGGACTCCGTGCCGCTCGTCGCGATCACCGGCCAGGTCTCCTCCAAGGCGATCGGCACCGACGCCTTCCAGGAGGCGGACATCGTCGGCATCACCATGCCGATCACCAAGCACAACTTCCTGGTGACCAGGGCCGAGGACATCCCGCGGACGATCGCCGAGGCCTTCCACATCGCCTCGACCGGCCGCCCCGGCCCGGTCCTGGTCGACATCGCCAAGGACGCCCTGCAGGCGAAGACCACCTTCACGTGGCCGCCCGCCCAGGACCTCCCGGGCTACCGTCCGGTCACCAAGCCGCACGCCAAGCAGATCCGCGAGGCCGCCAAGCTCATCTGTCAGGCCAAGCGTCCGGTCCTGTACATCGGCGGCGGCGTGATGAAGTCCGGCGCGACCGCCGAGCTGAAGGTCCTCGCCGAGCTGACCGGCGTCCCGGTCACCACCACCCTGATGGCGCTGGGCTCCTTCCCCGACAGCCACCCGCTGCACGTGGGCATGCCGGGCATGCACGGCGCGGTCACGGCCGTCACCGCCCTGCAGAAGTCGGACCTGCTGATCGCGCTGGGCACCCGCTTCGACGACCGCGTCACCGGCAAGCTGGACAGCTTCGCCCCGTTCGCGAAGATCATCCACGCGGACATCGACCCCGCCGAGATCGGCAAGAACCGCGCGGTGGACGTCCCGATCGTCGGTGACGCCCGCGAGGTCATCGCCGATCTGATCCAGGCGGTCCAGGCCGAGCACACCGAGGGCCAGCCCGGCGACTACAGCGCCTGGTGGAAGGACCTCAGCCGCTGGCGCGAGACGTACCCGCTGGGCTACGAGAAGCCCTCCGAGGACGTGCTGTCGCCGCAGCAGGTCATCCAGCGCATCGGCCAGATGGCCCCCGAACACACCATCTACGCGGCGGGCGTCGGCCAGCACCAGATGTGGGCCTCGCACTTCGTCAACTACGAGGAGCCCCGCACCTGGCTGAACTCCGGCGGCGCCGGAACCATGGGCTACGCGGTCCCGGCCGCGATGGGCGCCAAGGTCGGCATGCCGGACCGCACGGTCTGGGCGATCGACGGCGACGGCTGCTTCCAGATGACCAATCAGGAACTGGTCACCTGCGCGCTGAACAACATCCCGATCAAGGTCGCGATCATCAACAACGGCGCGCTGGGCATGGTCCGCCAGTGGCAGACCCTGTTCTACAACCAGCGCTACTCCAACACCGTGCTGCACGCGGACGACACGGGCCACGACACCGTCGGCTCCCAGCTCGGCGAGTCCTCCGCCCCCCGCAAGGGCACCCGCGTCCCCGACTTCGTGAAGCTGTCCGAGGCCATGGGCTGCGTGGCGCTGCGCTGCGAGGACCCGGCCGACCTGGACCGCGTCATCGCCGAGGCCAACGCGATCAACGACCGTACGGTCGTCATCGACTTCATCGTCCACGAGGACGCCATGGTGTGGCCGATGGTCGCCGCCGGCACCTCGAACGACGAGGTCCTGGCCGCCCGGGGCGTCCGTCCCGACTTCGGCGACAACGAAGACGACTGAGCCGAGAGAGCCGAGAGAGAGAACGCCTCACATGTCCAAGCACACGCTCTCCGTCCTGGTCGAGAACACGCCCGGCATCCTCGCCCGGATCGCCGCGCTGTTCTCCCGCCGCGGGTTCAACATCGACTCGCTCGCGGTCGGTGTCACCGAGCACCCCGACATCTCGCGCATCACCATCGTCGTGAACGTCGAGGACCTGCCGCTCGAGCAGGTGACCAAACAGCTCAACAAGCTGGTCAACGTGCTCAAGATCGTCGAGCTCGAGGCGCACAACGCCATCGAGCGCGAACTCGTTCTGGTGAAGGTCCGCGCCGACAACGAGACGCGCTCCCAGATCGTCGAGATCGTCCAGCTGTTCCGCGCCAAGACGGTCGACGTCTCCCCGGAAGCCGTCACCATCGAGGCCACCGGCGGCACCGACAAGCTCGGCGCGATGCTCAAGATGCTGGAGCCCTTCGGCATCAAGGAGCTCGTCCAGTCCGGCACGATCGCCATAGGGCGTGGCGGCCGGTCCATCACGGACCGCAGCCTGCGCGCGCTCGACCGCAGCGCCTGAGCCCGTCCGGGCCGGTGACGCCGGCCCGGACACGCCTCACGTTCCTCGCTCGCTCGTATGGCGAGACCGAGAACCACGTATTCCGTTCCCCGCCGTACGGTGGGAGCAACACCAGCGCACCAAGGAGATATCCCAGTGGCCGAGCTGTTCTACGAGAACGACGCCGACCTGTCCATCATCCAGGGCCGCAAGGTCGCGGTCATCGGTTACGGCAGCCAGGGCCACGCCCACGCGCTGTCGCTCCGTGACTCCGGCGTCGACGTCGTCGTCGGCCTGCACGAAGGCTCCAAGTCCAAGGCCAAGGCAGAGGAGCAGGGCCTGAAGGTCCTCCCCGTCGCCGAGGCCGCCGCCTGGGCGAACGTCATCATGATCCTGACCCCGGACCCGCTCCAGGCCGAGATCTACGAGGCGTCCATCAAGCAGCACCTGGAAGAGGGCGACGCGCTCTTCTTCGGTCACGGCTTCAACGTCCGCTACGGCTTCATCAAGCCCCCGGCCAACGTGGACGTCGCCCTGGTGGCCCCGAAGGGCCCGGGCCACCTGGTCCGCCGTCAGTACGAGGAAGGCCGCGGCGTGCCCTGCATCGCCGCCGTCGAGCAGGACGCCTCCGGCTCCGCCTTCGCGCTCGCGCTCTCGTACGCGGCCGGCATCGGCGGCACCCGCGCCGGCGTCATCAAGACCACCTTCACCGAGGAGACCGAGACCGACCTGTTCGGTGAGCAGGCCGTCCTCTGCGGTGGCGCCTCCGCCCTGGTCAAGGCCGGTTTCGAGACCCTGACCGAGGCCGGCTACCAGCCGGAGATCGCGTACTTCGAGTGCCTGCACGAGCTGAAGCTCATCGTGGACCTCATGTACGAGGGCGGCCTGGAGAAGATGCGCTGGTCGGTCTCCGAGACCGCCGAGTGGGGCGACTACATCACCGGTCCCCGCATCATCACGGACGCCACCAAGGCCGAGATGAAGAAGGTCCTCGCGGAGATCCAGAGCGGCGAGTTCGCCAACACCTGGATGGCCGAGTACAAGGCGGGTCTGCCGAAGTACAACGCGTACAAGAACGCCGACGAGGCACACCTGCTCGAGACGACCGGCAAGAAGCTGCGCAAGCTGATGAGCTGGGTCGACAACGACGAGAGCTGATCCCGTGCGCGGCGGGGCCGGGACGGTGACTCCCGGCCCCGCCGCGCATCGGTACCGGGATGCGCGAAAGGGGCCTCGAATGGCCCCGCTTGTCCACCCCGGCCAATCACGGACGGGTGATCCTTCCGTGGAGGCGGAAATCCATCCCGGATCCGCCACTACACTGCTCAACACAACGCGTCAGGCCCACAGTGTCGTGCGTCTTCCACGCGGCTACCCCCTCCACCGCCTGCGGCCGTCGGGACGGCCGTCCGCACTGGACTTGTGAGGACCCACGTGAGCTCGAAACCTGTCGTACTCATTGCCGAAGAGCTGTCGCCCGCCACGGTGGAGGCGCTCGGTCCGGACTTCGAGATCCGGCACTGCAACGGCGCGGACCGCGCCGAGCTGCTCCCCGCGATCGCCGATGTCGACGCCATCCTGGTGCGCTCCGCGACCAAGGTCGACGCCGAGGCCATCGCCGTCGCGAAGAAGCTGAGGGTCGTCGCCCGCGCCGGAGTCGGCCTGGACAACGTCGACGTGTCCGCCGCCACCAAGGCCGGCGTGATGGTCGTGAACGCCCCGACCTCGAACATCGTGACGGCCGCCGAGCTGGCCTGCGGCCTCCTCGTCGCCACCGCGCGCAACATTCCGCAGGCCAACACCGCCCTGAAGAACGGCGAGTGGAAGCGGAACAAGTACACGGGCGTCGAGCTCAGCGAGAAGACCCTCGGCGTCGTCGGCCTCGGCCGCATCGGCGTGCTGGTCGCGCAGCGCATGTCGGCCTTCGGCATGAAGATCGTCGCGTACGACCCCTACGTGCAGCCCGCGCGCGCCGCCCAGATGGGCGTCAAGATGCTGACGCTGGACGAGCTCCTGGAGGTCGCCGACTTCATCACCGTGCACCTGCCCAAGACCCCCGAGACCCTCGGTCTCATCGGGGACGAGGCCCTGCACAAAGTGAAGCCGTCCGTCCGCATCGTCAACGCCGCCCGCGGCGGGATCGTGGACGAGGCCGCGCTGTACTCGGCCATCAAGGAGGGCCGCGTCGCCGGCGCCGGTCTCGACGTGTACGCGAAGGAGCCCTGCACGGACTCCCCGCTGTTCGAGCTCGACCAGGTCGTCTGCACCCCGCACCTCGGCGCGTCCACGGACGAGGCCCAGGAGAAGGCCGGCGTGTCGGTCGCCACGTCGGTGCGCCTCGCGCTCGCCGGCGAGCTCGTGCCGGACGCGGTCAACGTCCAGGGCGGGGTCATCGCCGAGGACGTCCGCCCGGGCCTGCCGCTCGCGGAGAAGCTCGGCCGCATCTTCACCGCCCTCGCGGGCGAGGTCGCGGTCCGTCTCGACGTGGAGGTCTGCGGCGAGATCACCCAGCACGACGTCAAGGTGCTCGAACTCTCCGCGCTCAAGGGTGTCTTCGAGGACGTCGTCGACGAGACGGTCTCCTACGTCAACGCCCCCCTCTTCGCGCAGGAGCGCGGCGTCGAGGTCCGCCTGACCACCTCGTCGGAGTCCCCGGACCACCGCAACGTGGTGACCGTCCGCGGCACCCTGTCGGACGGCTCGGACGTCTCGGTCTCCGGCACGCTCGTGGGTCCCAAGCACCTGCAGAAGATCGTCGGCATCGGCGACTACGACGTGGACCTGGCGCTCGCCGACCACATGGTCGTCCTGCGCTACGCCGACCGCCCCGGCGTGGTCGGCACCGTCGGCCGCATCCTCGGCGAGGGCGGCCTGAACATCGCGGGCATGCAGGTCGCCCGCGCCGAGGAGGGTGGCGAGGCGCTCGTCGTCCTCACGGTCGACGCCGCCGTCCCGGTGAACGTCCTCGCGGACATCGCCACCGAGATCGGCGCGGTCTCGGCCCGTACGGTCAGCCTCCGCTGACGTTTCGACAGCGGACGTAGGAGATACGCGAAGGGCCCGGGGAGCTCCCCGGGCCCTTTCGTGTTCCATGCCGTCCCAGAGCTCCGCCGGGACCTCCGGCCTCGGCCAGGCCCTCCGGATCCCGGGCCTTCCCGAGTCGCTCAGCGCGCGAGTGCCGCGTCGGCGCGGGCCTCCTGCGCGGCGGCCGGGGCGGTGGCTCCGCGGCCCCGGAGCAGGATCGCGGCGAGCAGCGCCGCCGCGAGCAGCAGGACCGTACCGCCCCAGGCCGCGTACTGCATTCCGTGGACGAACGCCTCGCGGGCCACGGTCAGGACCTGCCCGCCCGCCGCGCCGCCGAGCTCCTGCGCGGTGGCCACGGCCCCGCCGAGGGTCTCCCGTACGGCGGGCTCGGAGTCCGCGAGGTCGGAGCGGTAGACGGCGGTGCCGAGGCTGCCGAGGACGGCCATCCCGAGGGCGCCGCCGAACTCCTGGCCCGTCTCCAGCAAGGAGGCGGCGGAACCGGCCTTCTCGGCGGGGGCGGCGCCGAGCGCCATGTCGGAGACCAGGGACATCACGGTGACGATGCCGCTGGCGAGGACGCCGGCGCCGGCCAGCAGCAGCCACAGCGAGTCCGTGCCGACCAGGCCGATCAGGGCGAACCCGGCCGCGCCGAGGAGGAAACCGCCCGCGATGACGTACGCCCGGTCGGTCTTCTGGGCGAGGGCCGCGCTGGCGGGGGCGGCGGCGCCGATGACGACCGAGGGGGCCAGGCTCCACAGGGCGGCCTCGAGGGTGCCCATGCCGAGCACCGACTGCAGGTACTGGGTGGTGAAGTAGGCCGAGCCCATCATGGCGAAGGCGGCGATGGTGTGCAGACCGATGCCGGCGCCGAATCCGCGGCCCCGGAAGAGCGCCCGGGAGACCATGGCGTCCTCACGGGTGCGCTGGCGGCGCACGAAGGCGTACCCGAAGGCCAGGCCGACGGCGAGGCAGCCGGCGCGGAGCGGGGTGAAGCCCTCGGCGGCGATCTGCTTGAGGCCGTAGACCACCGGCAGCACGGCGGCCGTCGACAGCGGCACGCTCAGCAGGTCGAAGCGGCCGGGGGCCGGGTCCTTGAACTCCGGTACCAGCACGGGGACCAGGGCGAGCAGGAGCAGCATCGCGGGCACGTTGATCAGGAAGACGGATCCCCACCAGAAGTGGTCGAGCATCACTCCGCTCATCACGGAGCCCAGCGCGATGCCGCCGGTCATGGCGCCGGACCAGATCGCGATGGCCTTGCCGCGCTGCTTGTCGTCATGGAAGAGGTTGCGCACCAGGGCGAGCGTGGAGGGCATCAGGGTGGCCCCGCCGATGCCGAGCAGGACGCGGGCCGCGATGAGCATCCCGGCGCTGGAGGCGTAGGCGGCGGTGACGGAGGCGAGTCCGAAGGCGGTCGCACCGATGAGCAGCAGCTTGCGGCGGCCGATCCGGTCACCGAGCGAGCCCATCGTGATCAGCAGGCCGGCGAGGGCGAAGGCGTAGCTGTCGAAGATCCAGAGCTGCTGGGTGGCGCTGGGGTCGAGCTCCCGGGTGATGGCGGGGATGGCGAAGTAGAGGACGGAGACGTCCATCGAGACCAGGAGGAGGGGAAGCAGGAGGACGGTGAAGGCGGTCCATTCCCGGCGACCGGCGAGACGCGCTGCGGGGTTCGTCATGAGCAGTAATGTACAAGTGTCATAAACACTTGTCTAGTACGTGCGTATGGAACGGCTGTGTGGAACGTTTGTCTTGGACGGGCGTCTTGGCTACCGTGAAGGCATGGGACATCGCGACGACTTGCTGGAAGGCGCCAAGAAGTGCCTGGTCGAGAAGGGATTCGTGCGCACGACCGCGCGCGACATCGTGAAGGCCTCGGGTGCGAACCTGGCCTCGATCGGCTACCACTACGGCTCCAAGGACGCGCTCATGACGGAGGCGTTCATCGGCGTCATCCAGGAGTGGGGTGATCAGTTCACGGCCGGAGTGAAGGGGGAGGGCGGCTCCCTGGAGCGCTTCCGCTCGGTGTGGGACGGGGTGTACTCCGGGCGCGAGGAGTCCGGCCCGATCTGGGCGGCCAGCATGGAGATCGCGCTGACCCCCGACCGGATGCCGGAGCTGCGCGCGATGCTCGCCGTCTCACAGGGGGAGGGGCGCAGGGGGCTGGTCTCGATGTTCACCGGCGTGCCCGAGGAGGACCTGACCGAGGAGGACCTGCGGACCGCCGGCACGTTCTACCAGGCCCTGCTGAACGGGTTCATGCTCCAGTGGCTCTTCGACCCCGCGTCGGCCGCGACCCCGGCGGACCTGACCGAGGGGATGCGGCGGGCGGTCGGAGCGATGGCGGGGACGGCGGCCGGAGCGGCTGTCGAGGCCGAGGCTGAAGTTGAAGCCGAGGGCGGGGCTGAGGGTGGGGCCCGGGGTGGGGCCGAGGTCAAGGCCGGGGGCGAGGCCGGGGTTCAGGGCTGATCGGATCCGGAACTGCCGCTGCGGAGCCCGCGTTCGGCGCGCCACCGGGTGCGCCGGCGGGTCCGCTGCCGCGCCCGGTACTGCCGCCGCCCGTTGCCGGGCGCACCGAGCGGTAGCCCGGATGGACGCCCGGGGTCAGGCCCTGGGTGTCGGCCAGCCGGCCCAGCAGGGCCGCCAGTTGGTCCCGCTCCTGCGTCGACAGGGGCTCGCAGACCTGCTGTTCGTGCGCCGTCGCCACCTCGCGCAGGCCGGCCAGCAGGGCGGTGCCGGCGTCGGCGAGGAACAGCGCGTACAGCCGCCGGTCCTGCGGATTGCGGCGGCGCTCGATGAGTCCGCGCGCCTCCAGGTCGTCGGCGAAGGCCACGAAGCGGCTCGGCGGCATGCCGAGTACGTCGGCCAGTTCGCGCTGGCTGCGGCCGGGGGTCCGGCCGAGGAGGCGCAGCAGTCCCGCCTGGGCCGGGGTCAGTCCGAGTGCGGAGACCCGCTCGGCGAAGCGCTCGGCGGCGTGTGCGCCGAGCTGGGCCAGGAGGAAGGCCACGCCGGGTGGGCGCGGGCCCGGGCCCGCGGCGGGGCCGCCGTCACCGTCATCAGTCGTTCCCATGGGGAAACCGTAACAGCTTGACAATCGTTTCAGCTTGTAATCATTCTGGAAAGGAACGGACTGGACGGACGAGGAAACGAGAACGCCATGACCGCCGCACCTGCCCCCGGACAACGGCCCGACCGGCCCGACCGGCCCGACCGAGGCCCCCAGGCCGGGCCGCCCCTGCTGGCACCCGTACTGGCCCTGACCGGCCTGACCATCGCCTACGTGGTCCTGAACCGGGCCACTCCGCACCCCGACGCCACCGGCCTGGAGGTCCTGCGGTACGCCGCGGGCCACCGCACCACCGCCGAGCTCGGCGCCCTCCTGCTCCTCGGCGCGGCCGTGCCGATGGCCCTGATCGCGGCCGTCCTCTACCGGCGGCTGCGCGCGCTCGGCATCACGGCGCCCGGATCCGCGATCACCCTGGCCGGCGGGGTGCTGGCCGCCGCGGCGCTGATGCTGAGCGCCATGTCCGGCTGGGCCGGGGCCCGGCTCGCGCAGAGCGCCGGGCCCGACCTCGCGCGGGCCCTGGCCGACCTGGCCTTCTTCGCCGGCGGGCCCGCGTACGCCGCGATGTTCGCCCTGCTGCTGGCCGGGGTCGCCGTGCCCGGGCTGCTCGCCGGTCTGCTGCCGAGGGCCCTGGCCTGGGCAGGGCTGGTACTGGCAGCCGTGGGGATGTCGGCCCTGCTCGGGCTGGTGGTGGACGGGTTCCAGTACCTGCTGCCCGTGGTTCGCTTCGGCGGGCTGGTCTGGCTGGTGTGGGCCGCGGTGAAGCTCCCGCGGACCCGGCACGACCTCGGCCGGGCGGGGGCGCGCTGACATGGCGAACCACCCCGAACTGGCCGGCCGTACGGTCGTCGTCACCGGCGGCAGCCGGGGCATCGGAGCCGCCACCGCCCACGCCTTCGCCGCCGAGGGGGCCCGGGTCTGCGTCGTCGGCCGGGACGAGGAGGCTCTGGCCGGCGTGGTCGGCGCGATCGCCGTCGAGGGCGGCACGGCGATGTCCGTCACCGCCGACGTCACCGACTCCGCGGCCCTGGCCCGGGTCCGCGAGGAGACGGAGCGGCGGCTGGGTCCGGTGGACGTACTGGCCGCCTTCGCGGGCGGTCAGGGCCGGCCCGTCCCCACCGCCGAACTCACGGAGGAGCGCTGGCGCGAGGTCCTGGACGCGGATCTCACCTCCGCCTTCCTGACCGTACGGACCTTCCTGCCCGGCATGCTGGAGCGCGGCCGCGGCAGCGTGATCACCATGTCCTCGGCGGCCGGTCGGCAACCCGGTCGGGCGAACCTCGCCTACGGGGTGGCCAGCGCGGGCCTGGTGATGCTGACCCGGCACCTGGCGACCGAGGTGGGACCGCGCGGGATCCGGGTCAACTGCCTCGCGCCTTCGGTGATCCTGACCGAGAGGTCCGCCGTCCAGATGCCGGCCGAGGTCCGCGAACAACTGGCACGGGCCCACCCGCTGGGCCGCCTCGGCCTCCCGCGGGACGTGGCCGCCTGCGCGCTCTTCCTCGCCTCGGACGGAGCGTCCTGGCTCAGCGGCATCACCCTGGACGTGGCGGGCGGCCGGATCACGGGGTGACCCGACCGGGGCCGGTCGCCGCCCGCCGGGGCCGTTCGGGTGGGCGCCGGTCGGTCGTGCGCCACCCGGCCCGGCCCTGGCCCCGGGCCCGTCACCCGTGCAGACGGGCCGCCTTGAGGGCCATGTGGAGGAGCAGCCGGTCCTCGCCCTCGTCCAGGTCGAGGCCGGTCAGCTGCTCCACGCGGGAGATGCGGTAGTACAGGGTCTGGCGGTGGATCCCCAGGGCCGCCGCCGCGCGGCCCGCCTGCCCGGCGCAGTCCAGGAACACCTCGGCGGTCCGGGCCAGTTCGGAGTGGGCCGGGCCGAGCAGGGCGTGGGCCGCCGGATCGTCCAGGGCCTCCTCCGCCACGGACGCCAGAATCCGGTAGGGCCCGATGGCGGACCACTGCGCGACCGGGCCCAGCCGCGGCCGCGCGCCCGCAGCCCGCGCCGCGGCGACGGCCTGCTGCCAGGCGGCGGGCAGTCCCGCGAGCGCCCGCACGGGATCGGACACCCCGGCGGTCGTCCCGCCCGCCCCGGACGGGCCGGAACCCGCTCCGCCCGTTCCGCCCACTCGGTCCGAGACGGGGGCGGCCGCACGCTGCCCGGCCGCACGCTGCCCGGCCGCACGCTGCCCGGCCGCCCCGGCCGCGGTGGTGCCCGGTCCGGCGGCCGCGCGGGGCATCAGCCGCGAGATCGCCGTCAGGGCCGGGGCCAGCGGGTCCGTACCGCGCATGCGGATCAGGACCGCCAGGGACCGCCGTCCCGGTCCGGCCGGCCCGGCCGGGCCGCGCGAGCCGGAGTCCGGCTCCTCCTCGCCGTCCCCGGGCCGGGGGACCACGCACACGGCCGCCGCTCCCGGGACCGACGCCGGAGCTTCCCCGGACCAGGGGCTCACGCACACCGCCGCGTGCAGCCCCTCCTCGCCCGGACCGAGCGCCACCCGGAGCGCGGCCACCGCCATGTCCTGCTGCCGGCCCCGTCCGGCGGTGAGCACCGCCAGGAACTCCCGGGACAGGCCGGCCCCCGCCCGCGCCTCCTCGGCGAGGAGGATCCCGATGCGCTGGGCCACCTCCATGGCCGCCGCCAGCGCCCCCGCGTCTGGGCTGGGCTCCTGGTCGAGGAGCCATACGTAGCCCTGGACGATCCCGCGGTGGCGCACCGGCAGGCAGATCCGGCCCCGGAACACCCCGGCCTCCGGAGCCGCCGGGATCCGTACCGGTCCGCTGGCGCGGGCGATCCCGAAGCCCTCGAACCAGGAGCGGACGGCCGCGGTCGACTGGCGGGTGAGGATCGAGCGGGTCCGCACCGGGTCCAGCACGAGTTCGCTGCCGTCGCTGTCGCTGTCGTGCGCGCCGAAGGCGATGAGGCGGAAGTCCCGGTTCTCCAGCGTCGCCGGAGCGCCGAGCAGCGCCGAGATCTCGTCCACCAGGTCCTGGTAATCGCCCTTCACCCGCACATTCTCCCACCCGCCGGCCGGCCCCTCAGACAGATGTATGAGATCCCGGCCACGGATGCGTGACAGCTGTCGATGGCAGAGGATCAGGAAGATCCCTAGGTTTCACGGTGGTTTCACTCGCGTTTTCCCTATGGCCAACGTCGTCCCGGCGTGGGGCCGTATGCCCTGCTTCAGCTCAGTCAGCCACCCGTTGGAGGTACCCCGTGCTGGGTCCCGCGATCCTCGCCGCCTCGCGCAGCGACAAGATGCGCCGAATCGTCTCTGCCGCCCCGGTGACCAAGCCCGTGGTGAACCGGTTCATCCCGGGTGAGACGGTCGACCAGGTGCTCCCGATCGTCGAGGACCTCACGGGCAAGGGCCTGGAAGTGACCCTCGACGTCGTCGGCGAGGACATCACCACGGTGGAGCAGTCGCACGCCGCGCGCGACGCGTACCTGCAGCTCATCGAGCAGCTGGCGACCCTGGGCCTCGGTGAGACCGCCGAGATGTCGGTGAAGCTCTCGATGTTCGGCCAGGCGCTGGAAGGCGGGCACGAGCTGGCCCTCGCCAACGTCCGCCCGGTGGTCGAGGCCGCCGCCGCGATCGGCACGACCGTCACCCTGGACGCCGAGGACCACACCACCCTCGACTCGATGTTCGCCATCCACGAGGAGCTGCGCCGCGACTTCCCGCAGACCGGCTGCGTGATCCAGGCGTACCTCTTCCGCACCGAGGCCGACGCCCGGCGCCTGGCCGCCTCCGGCAGCCGCGTACGGATCGTGAAGGGCGCCTACAAGGAGCCCGCCGAGGTCGCGTACCAGGACAAGGCCGAGATCGACAAGGCGTACGTCCGCATCCTGAAGACCCTCATGGACGGCGACGGCTACCCGATGATCGGGTCCCACGACCCGCGCCTGATCGCCATCGGCCAGGAGCTCGCGCGCAAGGCCGGGCGCAAGCTGGACGAGTACGAGTTCCAGATGCTCTACGGCATCCGCAGCGAGGAGCACCTGCGCCTGGCCGCCGAAGGACACCGGATGCGCGTCTACACGGCGTACGGGACCGACTGGTACGGCTACTTCATGCGGCGCCTCGCGGAGAAGCCCGCCAACCTCCTCTTCTTCCTCCGCTCGATGATCACCAAGAACTAGGCACCCCACTAGCTCAAGGAGTTACCAGTTTCATGGATGCTGTGACCCAGGTCCCCGCGCCGGTCAACGAGCCGGTCCACTCGTACGCCCCCGGCACCCCGGAGCGCGCGCGTCTCGAGACCCAGCTGAAGCAGCTGTCCGAGAACCCGATCGACCTCCCGATGACCGTCAACGGCGTCAAGCGGATGGGCGGCGGCGAGCGCTTCGACGTCGTGCAGCCGCACGACCACAAGTCGGTCATCGGTACGTACGCGAACGCCACGAAGGCCGACGCGCAGGAGGCCGTCGACGCCGCCCTGGCCGCCGCCCCGGCCTGGCGCTCGATGTCCTTCGACGACCGCGCCGCGATCATCCTGCGCGCCGCCGAGCTGCTGGCCGGCCCGTGGCGCGAGAAGCTGGCCGCCTCCACCATGCTCGGCCAGTCGAAGACCGCGCAGCAGGCCGAGATCGACTGCCCGTGCGAGCTCGTCGACTTCTGGCGCTTCAACGTGCACTTCGCCCGCCAGATCCTGGCCGAGCAGCCGGGCGCCAACTCGGCCGGCGTGTGGAACCGCAGCGACCACCGTCCGCTCGAGGGCTTCGTCTACGCGATCACGCCGTTCAACTTCACCGCCATCGCGGGCAACCTGCCGACCGCCCCGGCCCTGATGGGCAACGTGGTCGTCTGGAAGCCGTCCCCGACGCAGACCCACTCCGCGGTCCTCCTCATGGAGCTGCTGGAGGAGGCCGGCCTGCCGAAGGGCGTCATCAACCTGGTGACGGGCGACGGCATCGCCGTCTCCGAGGTGGCGCTGACGCACCCCGAGCTCGCGGGCATCCACTTCACCGGTTCGACCAAGACCTTCCAGCACCTGTGGAAGACGGTCGGCACCAACATCGAGAAGTACAAGTCCTACCCGCGCCTGGTCGGCGAGACCGGCGGCAAGGACTTCGTCGTCGCGCACCCGTCCGCGGACCGCGCGACCCTCAAGACCGCTCTGACCCGCGGCTCCTTCGAGTACCAGGGCCAGAAGTGCTCGGCGTCCTCGCGCGCCTACGTCCCGGCCTCGATCTGGAACGACGGTTTCAAGGAGGCCTTCGCGGCCGAGGTCGACGGCATCACCATGGGTGACGTCCGCGACCTGACGAACTTCATCGGCGCCGTCATCGACGAGCGGTCCTTCGCGAAGAACAAGGCCGCCATCGACCGGGCCATCGCCGACCCGACCTGCGAGATCGTCGCGGGCGGCGTGTACGACGACTCGGAGGGCTACTTCGTCCGCCCGACGGTCATCGCGTGCACGGACCCGGAGAACGAGGTCTTCACGACCGAGTACTTCGGTCCGATCCTGGCGGTCCACGTGTACGAGGACGCCGACTTCGACGCCATGCTGGCGCAGATGGAGTCCGTCTCGGCGTACGCCCTGACCGGCTCGATCATCGCGGGGGACCGCTACGCGGCCGCCGACGCGATGGAGAAGCTCCGCTTCGCGGCGGGCAACTTCTACATCAACGACAAGTCGACCGGCGCCGTCGTCGGCCAGCAGCCCTTCGGCGGCGGCCGTGCCTCGGGCACCAACGACAAGGCCGGCGCGGCGACGAACCTGCAGCGCTGGACCTCGACCCGCTCCATCAAGGAGACCCTGGTCGCGCCGACCGAGTACGGCTACCCCCACATGGGCTGATCCCGGCCCCGCTGAACCCCGCCCCCGCTCCGGTACCCCCATGTCCGGAGCGGGGGCGGTCCCGTGTCCGGGCGGGGGCGGTCCCGTGTCCGGGCGGGTCCGCGCCCTCCTACGGGACGAGCACGACCTTGCCCAGGTTTTCGCGCCGCTCGATCACGGCGTGCGCGCGGGCCGCCTCGGCGAGGGGGATCTCCTCGTGCACGGCGGTGCGCAGGGTGCCCGCCCCGCGCAGCTCCCACAGCTCGCGCCGCCAGCGCTCGTACAGCTCGGGCTTGCCGGTGGCGACGGCCCGCATCTGGAAACCGGTCACCGAGGCGCCGCGGACCAGGAGTTCGTACGCCTCCACCGTGCCGCCGCCGGAGCCGAAGGCCACCAGCCGGCCTCCGGTCGCCAGGGCCCGTACGGCCGGGCCCAGCAGATCGCCGCCGACGCCGTCGAGGACCACGTCGTACGGGGCTCCCCAGTCGGCGTCCTCGTACAGGACGACCTCGTCGGCGCCCAGGCCCCGTACGAACGCCGCCTTCCCGGCGCTGCCGACGGCGGCGACGACGCGGCTCGCCCCGCCGGCCTTGGCGAACTGCAGGGCGAGCGTCCCCACGGCGCTGGCGGCCGCCGTGACCAGGACCGACTCCCCGGGCTCCACCCGCGCGGCCTCGTACGCGCCGCGTGCGACCAGCCCGCTGCGGACCAGAGCGACCGCCTCGACGGCGCTCGCGCCGTCCGGGATCCGGGAGGTCATCGCGGCGCCCAGGACCGCGAACTCGGCGTAGGCGTCGGCGAAACACAGCCCCGTGACGCGGTCGCCCACGGCGAAGCCCGCGACCCCCTCTCCGGTGGCGGCGACCCGCCCGGCGACCTCGCCGCCGAACGGCGTCGCCGTGCTGCCCTCCCGGACCTTGCGGACGGTGGGCAGGGTCACCCCGACGGCCTCGGAACGGACGAGGACCTCACCCGGCCCCGGAACGGGTACCGGGACGTCCTCCGCGAAGAGGACTTCGGGGCCGCCGTTGACCTCGTGGCGGATGCGGAGCATGGGGGGACCTCCCGTTGTCGATCTTGTGGAGGTCTCACGGTAACTCCGCGCGGTCCGCTCCCTAGACCTCGAGCAGGACCTGGTCCAGGGACTTGCGGGTCAGGTCCGGGACCTCGCAGTCCTCGGACGGGTAGCCGACCGGGATGACGGCGAAGGCCTTTTCGTTCTCCGGGCGGTTCAGGACGCGGGAGAGGAAGCGCATCGGGCTCGGGGTGTGGATCAGCGCGGCCAGGCCCGACAGGTGGAGGGCGGACAGCAGCATGCCGACCGCGATGCCGACCGACTCGTCGACGTAGTAGTGCTTGTGCTTCGTACCGTCCTCGCCGAGCCAGTAGCGCTGCTGGAAGACCACGATCAGGGCCGGGGCGTCGGTCAGGTGGGTCTTCACGGCGTCGGTGCCGATGGGGCGCAGGGCCGCGAGCCATTCGTCGCCGAGCCGGCCGTCGTAGGACAGCTGCTCCTCCTGCTCGGCGGCGGCGCGGATCCGCCCCCGTACGGCCGGGTCCTTGACCAGGACGAAGGTCCACGGCTGCTGGTGCGCCCCCGAGGGCGCGGTCGCGGCGCACGCGACGGCGTCGCGGACCACCTGCTCGGGCACCGGGTCGGGGGAGAAGTGGCGTACGGTCCTGCGTCCGTCCATCCGCGTACGCAGCTCGGCGGCGCGCGCGAGGGATTCCTCGCCCGGCATCCGCTCGGGGCGGTAGGGGGCGGGACGGTAGGGCTGGCCGTGGATCGGGGTCCACTGCTGGGTCTCGGGCGACATGCGCCGAGTCTGCCGAGGCAATGGTCCAGACCGCCAGACGCGCGTCGGCCGAATCCGGCCGGTCCGAGCCCCTGCGCGTCCGCATGGCGGGGATCCGTGGGGCGGGGGTCTGACGCCGGGCACGCTCGCGCTCGCCGGCCACCGCCGCGGCAGGTACGCGAGACTGGTGCCCGACGGACCGCCGCCGGCCGGGCCCGGTGCCCCGGCCGGGACCTCGGCGGCCGCACACCCGGGAGCCCCGGCTTCCGCACCTGGTGGACCCCATGGCTGGAGCAGGAATGAGCATCCTCGTACGGCACACCTCCCAGCTCGGGAGCGACGGACTCCGCGAGGTGCGGGAGCTGCTCGACGGGGCCTTCGGCGGGGACTTCGCGGACGAGGACTTCGAGCACGCGCTCGGGGGGATGCACGTGCTGGTCCACGAGGGCGGGGAGCTCGTCGCGCACGGGAGCGTCGTGCAGCGGCGGGTGCTGCACGGCGGGCGCGCGCTGCGGACCGGGTACGTCGAGGCGGTGGCCGTGCGCGGCGACCGGCGGCGGCGCGGGCTCGGCGGGGCGGTGATGGAGGCGGTCGAGGAGGTGCTCTCGCGGGCCTACGTGCTCGGGGCGCTCAGTGCCTCCGCCGCCGGGGCCCGGCTGTACGCCGGACGGGGCTGGGGGGTGTGGGGCGGGGAGATCGGGGTGGGGGGGCCCCCCGGGGCCCCGCCGGGCGCGGCGGAGGTGGGGGCCACCTCTGTCTCGTATAAAAAAAATAAACCGCCCCCCAAAAAAGAGGTGTTTATATAGGTGGTGGGGGGATG